>CAZUNT010000216.1:0-12026 GCA_964622215.1 uncultured Caldilineaceae bacterium | reverse complement strand
CAGCCTCATTAATCGCTCTAGAGGCGGGGAGTAGCCAGGGAACGGTTGAGAGAGGTGATCTCGACATGCTTGGAGTGGAAGATAAGGCCTTACAAGATAAAATATTATTTTTGATAATGAGATTTGAGATGGGAGAATTTGGGGGTGGATGGATGCGGGCCTTTATTTTTGTAACAGATGAAGGCCATACTTACCAACCCAATTCCGTATCTAGTGAGCCGGATGTAGATAATTTTCAGGTTTTAGGTTTTGCCTCCGGTGAGGATGAAGAACAGGCTTTTGAAAATTTAGTGACTAAAAACGAATGGCTTTTGTCAACCACATTTGATGAAGTACAGTGTTTTGAACTCAGGTACCCAAGTTATTTCACCTATGCCAAATACTTCTATCTTAAAGATCGCCTGGCTTCGCCCTGAAAGAGCAAATCATCAAAACCCAGCACAACTGTAAATACTCGCGCCGCTGGACCAAAGAAGCCGGCCGGTTTAAGTTCTACCTCATCATGCACGAACACCTCTTTGTTTTCCGCAAGCCCAGGCCGGGCGAGGATTTAAGGCGGATTCGTTACAGCATCGCCGGGAAATGAGCGTTCAAATACCGGGCTTTTGCATGTATGATAGGGGTCATAAGCCTGCTGCGGCCGGCCAGAACGGGCCAAGTTCTCCGTATTCCCGGATATCCACCTGGCCGGCCCCATTTTCGTAACTGTAGACGTAGCGGGGATTCTGGCTGAACCCCGCCGCCAGGTCGGCGACCAGGTACTGCCGCAGAAAGCGGGGCCAAAACTGGCTCAACATCTGCTCGTCCAGCGGCAGATAGCGGATCACCAGGTCGGGGTGATCGGGGTTGGGCATCACCTGACCCAGCTCGCCAATCGGCCGGTCGGGGACCACTGCAAAATACCAGCCAAACTCGTGGTAGGGGATGCCTTTATCGGTGGTGAAAACACACTCGCCAAAGTAAACCAGCCGGCTGCTGGTCACTTCGGCGCCGGTCTCTTCGCGGACTTCGCGCCGCAGGGCGTCGACCAGCGGCTCGCCAAACTCCACTCGCCCGCCAATCAGGAAGGTGTCGCCGGTTTGCCGCCACTGGGTTAATAACAACTGTCCCTGGCGAAAGATCAGAGCGCGGACGACAATATTGATACGTTGGTTATCATGTAGGATCACAGTTGCTCAGATAATAGCTCCCTATCAGGATAAAAACAAATCGGCAACAGTAGTTCTTATTTCGCGCGAAATTTGGGGTCAGTCAATCAGGTGTTTAACTCATTTGTTGCCCGCATTCGAAGTGCGTCGCCCTGCTCTGGCAGGTTGGGAAGTATGTACTAAAGACCCTTGTGGATAGACCAATGTACTATTGTAAGTTGGGGCAATAAAAGTTAGAGTTTATATGAAAAATTTTGGAGTACTTGGAGCCATGATGACCTTTAACCCGCATCCCCCCACCAAAGAGGTCGACGTAGACTTTTTAGTTTTTGTTGAGCGATATGCCACAGATTTGCTAAAGTGGGATATCCTGGCTTTTTTTGCTCATCATCCCGATTTTTGTGCTTCAGCCTCAAAAATCGCCCAACTCATCGGGCGCAGCACCCACTCGGTTCGGCCGGAGTTGGGCGACCTGGTTTTGTTAGGTATTTTGGATCAGTCGCCTAACTCAGATCATGAAAGCCATTATCGCCTGACTGCCGAGCCGGATTTACGGCGTCTCACCTTAAAGTTTGCCCGCCAGTTAGTTGAACAGCCCCTCATTTAAGTAAGAGAAGTATCTCTTCGAAAAAAACTTTCCCTTTTCCCCTAAAACGTGGTAGAATGGGCGAGCTTAATTTTTATGTATTCTAGTTTAAGGAAACTGTTGAGATTCCTATGGAAATCACCTGGTATGGTCATGCCTGTTTTCGGCTGAAAGATCGCAACATAACGGCTGTAACAGACCCTTATGATAAAACCCTGGGGCTGCCCTTACCACGTCCCAAAGCCGATATTGTAACCATTAGCCATCCGGTAGCGCATCACAACTACGCTGCCGGGGTCAAAGGCGAGTTTAAGGTTATCGATAGCCCCGGTGAGTATGAAATTGGCGGCGTGTTTATTACCGGTATCCACATGGTTGCCCCCCCAAAAAAGGGGAGCGAAGCCGCACCTACGGCCCAGAATAACATCTTTGTCTTTTATATGGATGGCTTAGCCATTTGTCACCTGGGTGATCTCAGCCACGTGCCTACCCAAAATCAAGTGGAGGATATGGGCAGTATTGAGGTCTTGCTGATCCCGGTGGGTGGGCAAAATGCGCTCAACGCGGCTCAGGCAGCCGAGGTGATTAGTCTCATCGAACCTCAAGTAGTGGTGCCGATGCACTATAACCTGCCCGGCCTGACGGTTAAGCTCGACCCGGTTGATAAATTTTTAAAGGAAATGGGCCTCACCAAAGCTGATACGGTCGATTCCCTGAAACTGACCAAAGCTAATCTGCCGGAAGAGACCCAGATTATTTTGCTGGATGCGAAATTTCAGTCATAAGCGGTAACCCTTGAGGTTACGATGCTGGTCGGTGACGCCTATATTTATTATGATGGATAATGAAAATGTGATTCACGAAGAGCCTGCGGCGCTGGCTCACGTGGAAACAAGAAAACAGAGTACAGGTTGGCGAGTTATCATCGCCGTGATGGCTATCGCCATTGTGGTCATTTTGGCTTACCCCCTCTTGCAACCCCAAACTGATCGCCCGTCCATCTCTCCCGTAGCGGCCTCGCCTGAGGCTCAAGGCCAACTCACTGCTCCCGAAGCCGCCGCCCAGGCCAATCCGGATTCGGCCCAGGCTCAATTTGAGTTGGGCAACTCTTACGTCAACGCCGGTCAGTGGCAAAAAGCATTGGCTGCTTATCAAAAAACGGTCGAGCTTGATCCCAACTATCAAGCCGCTTACGCTAACATGGGCGTTGTTTACTATCAATTGGAGCAGCTTGATCTGGCGGCCTTGCAGTACAAAAAAGCTTTGGAACTCGATCCCCGCGATGGCGAGGTGGCTTACAACCTGGGCGCGCTTTATCTACAGCAAGCCCTGGTCAATAGTAACCCCCCTGACCCGGATTTACTCAAGCAGGCCGTTGATCAATTGCAGAGTGTCATAGAACTCGACCCTAACCTGGCTGAACCTTATTTCAGTTTAGGAGTCGCTTATAGTGTGTTGAACCAGAAAGAAAAGGCCATTCAGGCTTTTGAAACATTCCTGACCCGTTACAAAGGTCAAGACCCCCGCGCCAGTCAGGAAGCCCAACATTATCTCGACGCTCTCCGTAAGCAATAACTTTCCCTTTCAGGCTTTCGTCTGCCGGACGACCTGCTCATTATCGGCTACACCGGTTAACGCTCGGCCTTTATCCACTTACCTAAATTGAAACTCCATTAACCAGCGGATAAGTCTGCTTGGGCTTTACTTTCTGAGAGAACTCTGTTTTTCAGTACTTTGGGGCAAGAGAGTCAAGTACTTTTTGTTCTGGGAAGAGATGTTTAGGTCAGTACTTTTGCTCCTGTACTTCCATTATGTTATGTATTATAATAGGATATATTTCAAGCCATTAAAAACCTTAAAATTTCCTTAATACCGCATCCTTTTGGTTAATCTAAAGGACTTTATGTATAAAGTCTTAATCGAAGGCGATTCATGAGGTATTTTAACCGATTTGCCGGCCTTATACTTTTATTATTTTTTAGTTACAGCCTGGCGACCTTAAGTATTTTTAGCCTTTTGGTTCGTGCCCAGGAGCCAACCCCCCTTGAAATTCGTATAATCCCTCATGCGGAATATGCCGTCAGCGGCCAGCCTTTTACTTACACTATCATCATAACCCATGTGAGCCGGGAGAACCTGAAAGATATTATTATCTTTATGGAAACCCCTATTGGAACAACTTTCGCCAGTACCCAACAAAACGCTAACTGGTTTGTAACTAGTCCTTTGCCTGGCCAAGTAGGAAAGATTGGCTGGACTACCCTGGAATCCATATCTCCCGGTGAGGTGATTACCTTTACTTTGTCCGTAAATATTTTAGAAGCGCCTAATAAGCAGCTTATTAACGAGAAGTATGGTATTGTGCCAATGGGTGGCGGCGACATAATCGCTTCTGGACCGCCCTTAAAAACCCAGGTCTTAACTCCCACTCCCACAGTAACTTCAAGGCCATCGCCAACTACCGAAGTTAACAATACCCCTCTCCTGGTCACTGCCACTTTTTCTCCTACCCCTCTAAAAGCAACTCATACCCTTACCCCTTCTACACCGCTAGCCCAGGTTGCCTCTACTCCTATTCCTCATCCAACTCAGCCTGCCATGGCTACGAGTTCGCCTTTAAAAACGTCTGTATCTCTTACAGTTGTGTTTACTATTATTGGGTCAATTATAGTCGTCGGATTTGTAGCTGTGGTTTGGTTTTTAAGACACAGGTAAATAATCGATTTGTTCTCACTTTGAAGGAGATTTCACTATGATAATACCATCGAATAAAACCCTTGCTCCGCAAAGCCTGAGAAAAAGTAAATGGTTTCGCGTTGTTTTCTCGGTTGCTTTGGCTCTCATATTGGCTGTCATCCTGCTGTTGATTCCAATTACGGCCAGTACAATTCAAGTACCTGTTGTGTCGCCTTCTGGCGAGACAATTGATCTACCTTTACCTTTTGGAGCCAAACTCGTCCGCGCGACAGGGGGATTAACTATTACTAAGGTTAGCCCCCCTACGGTTAATCAAGGAGAGGTGCTGACCTATACCTTGCTAATTACTAATAATACGGGTCAGGATATAACCTCTGGTATGATTACCGATGTTATGCCTCTTAATACAGTTTGTAGGGCCACTGAAGGTTCCACTTCCCCTCCTTGGGCCGGCCTTTGTAGTTCTAATGCAGCGGGTTGGATATTATTGTATTCACCGCCAACTTTCCAGACCCCCTTTACCAATAATACTACGAGTGTCGTTACCGTTAGCGTTAACGTAGCTCAACCTCTACCCGACCAATCTACAATTATTAATAATAGTTACGGCATTTCTACGACTGACGGTGTCCTTACTGATTTTGGCCTTCCCGTTACTACCATTGTTAATGCTCCCGCATGGCAAATCGGCAAATCGGTCATCCCTACCCCCACCGTTCAGCCCGGCGACACGATGACCTACACCATTACCGTAACCAACAGCGGCCATCTGACCACCACCGGCGACTACACCATTACCGATGCCTTGCCGGTTGACACCGACTTCGTCTCTGCTTCGTCACCGGGGAGTTTTGACGGCAGCAATGTGATCTGGGTGTTGAGTACGCCCGTCGGTATCAACGAGTCTGTGACGGTGAGTTATACGGTCGCCGTCACCCAACCTCTCACGAATGGGGTGGAAATCGTCAACCAGACTTACAGCATTACCGGCGGCAATGTCTACAATCAAGTTTTTGGCGCACCGGTTCGCGTTAGCGTCATCACCCCGGTCACCCTGACCGTTACCAAGCTTGACACTCCCGACCCTGTCCAGGCCGGTCAACTCATTGATTACACCCTCATCGTCACCAATGATGCTTCCTCCAAAGGCCCGGCCTCCAATGTGGTGGT
The DNA here is from genome assembly GCA_964622215.1 of uncultured Caldilineaceae bacterium. GTDB lineage: Bacteria > Chloroflexota > Anaerolineae > 4572-78 > J111 > DSQQ01. The sequence continues at coordinate 6,425 of CAZUNT010000216.1, read as the reverse complement.
CACCGATACTGTACCGGCTAACACCTCATTCGTAGACGCTGGTTTTGTCAGTCCAGCCAGTGGTAGTTACACCAATCTGGGTGGGGTCATTACCTGGACTCTGGCCACTCCTGACCCTCTCCTCATCGGTAATCAGGCGGTTCTGTCCATGACCGTCCGGGTGGATTCGCCTCTGACCAATAACACCGTTATTACCAACGAGGCTTATGGGGCGGCTGTTTCCAACGAGCTGTTTACGGTGAATGGTGTGGTTCCCGTGACTACTGTCGTAGAGAGCGCCCCCATTCTCACTATTACCAAAGAGGGCCTGCCTGAAACGGTGTCGGCGGGAGAGCAGTTGACCTATACCATTCGCTACACCAACTCCGGTAATGCTAACGCAACCAACGTGCTTATCGCTGATACTTTCCCGGCCAGCACCACCTTCCAAAGCGAAGATAGCAACCCGGTTGTTTCCGGTACACCAACTGCCAATGGACGCCAGTGGAATATCAACTTCCTGCCTGGTAATGGCGGTAACGGCCTCATTACCCTAACCCTGGCGGTTTTATCGCCGCAGAATCCGGGCACGGTTTTGACCAATGTAGTTTCCATTACCTCCAGCGAGGTTCTTACCCCGGCCCTTTTCACAGAGACCAACCTCATTAGCAGCACGCCCCAGTTGCATATCCGCAAAACTGCCGACCCCAGCCCGGTAGCGGTTGGTTCGACCTTAACTTACACCCTCATTTTCTCCAATAGCGGCAATGCCGATGCCGCCGGTGTGGTGATGACTGATGTGTTAGACAGCAACGTCAGTTTCGTTGACGCTACCGGCGGTGGAGTCCATAACAGTGGGGTAGTCACCTGGACCGGTCTTTCGGTTCCGGCAGGCGGCTCGGACCAAACGGCCCTGATAACGGTCACAGTTGCTTCAACGCTCCCTCATAATTCGATCTTGTCAAACAATGTTGAAATTGCGGTGGATAGTATCACCGCCACCGCCTCAATTACAACCCTGGTCCAGGCGCCGGCCTTGACCATCACCAAGATTGTTTCCCCCAGTGGGGTTGTTCGCGCCGGAGATACCATCGAATACACCATCATCTACACTAATACCGGTCCTATTACTGCGCCTAATGTTCTTATTACCGATACCTTCCCGGTTAGCATCACGAATGTCGTTTCCAGCACCGCCAGCAGCGATGGAGACGATCCTGCGCCTCAGCCTACGTCGTTTGTGTGGCTCGATAACCAGGTGCCGCCCAATGGTGGCTTTGGCCTTATTATCATTACCGGCCAGGTGATTACCTCCCCCTGGGCTTCCGGTGGGGGCATAATTGACAACAGTGTGATTGCGGCCGGCAATGGCTACTCGGCCACGACGGCGGTAAGTAATGAGGGCCGGCCCGGCCTGCCGGTGACTGTCACGGTCGCCGCCGTGCCGGCGAGTACGACGGTGGGCACTCCCATTGCCGTCACTGCTACGGCCGTAGATGCTTATGGCAATGATGTTTTTGATGGCACGGCCATTACCCTGACCACCAGCCTGGCCGGCAGCGTCGTGACGCCCCCGGTAGGTAATACCTCCGCCGGAACGGCGGCAGCTACCCTGACCTCCAACGTGGCCGGTACAACCACCGTCGCCGCTCAAATCTTTGGCGCCGGCGGCCTCATTACCAATACCACCGTCGCTACCTTCACCCCAGGCCCGGTCCATCACTTTAACCTGGCAGCCACCTCGCCGCAAACCGCCGGCGTAACCTTCCCTATCACCATCACCGCCGTAGACAGCTTTGGCAACGTGGTGAACACTGTCAATCAGGCCATAACTATTAGCGACACAACAGGTACAATTATCCCCACCTCTGTCACCCTGGTGAATGGCGTCACCACCACCAACTTTATTGTTACCCAGGCTACTTCACCGGCCCTGGATACGATTACGGCCATCAGTGGCACAATTACCGGCGCGGTAAATGTTGTGATACTACCCAACACGCCCACGACGCTGACCGTGACCGTAAATCCAGCTACTATTCGTGTCTGTCAAACCGCCAATGTTACCACCACTATCACCGATAACTTTGGCAACCCAATCTCTAACAAGTCAGTCAACCTATCGATAAGCCCTGGCGCGTCTACCGATTTCTCGCCAAACCCAGGCAATACCAATAGCGCCGGCATTTTTACATCGATTTTAACCGGAAGAACTGCTGCCAGCCCGGCCCTCATTCAGGGAACCATCCTGTCGCCAATTTTAACCGATTTAACGAGCCTCAATGTCATCACTCCCGCTGTTCCCACCAACTTAACCTTAACCGTGGCTCCTAACCCTCTGGCTACCGGTGGGAACACGGCTACTATTACGGCCACTGTTACCGACTGTTTGGGCGCATCGGCCGGCCAGGTAGTCACCTTCACCGTAAGCAATCCGGCTCTGGCCTTCTTCACCCCGGATCCTTTTGTGGCCACCACTAACGCCAGCGGCATAGCTACGGCTACCCTCACCTCCGGCTCGACTGATGGGACGGTTGTGGTTACAGCCACGGCCGGCAGCCTGGTCCAAACAGTCAATGTCACCTTGCAAACCGCGGTGTTAACCATCACCAAAACAGCCGATCCCGTCTCCGGGACTGAGGTCAGGCCGGGACAGAGGATCAACTATACCCTGCAAGTGATTAACAATGGTACTGGGGCGGCCAATAACATCACAATTACCGATGTGCTTCCGGCAGGAGTTAATTTTGCCAGTGTGGTCTCTTGCGGTAGCGGCGCTACCTGTACCGGCGGCAGCACGACTACAGTGACCGTGCCCACTTTAGGAGCGAGTCAATCTATAGCGGCGACGATTCAAGTTGCGGTGACTGCGCCTACATCCGGTACGATCATCTCTAATCAGGCCACCGTGCGTAGTGGTCAGACCAGTCTTATTACCAGCAACGTTGTGGCTCATACCGTTACAACTGCCACTACTGATCTCTTCCTGCCGATCATTTTTAAAGACTTTGTCGTTGCCCCTGATCTAAGAATAAGGCCGGGCAGTTTTACCATTACCGGCGGGGTGGTAAGGCTTGTGGTCGAAAATATAGGTACGGCCTCTACCGGGGAGGGTTTTTGGGTGGATTTCTATGTTAATCCGACCACGCTGCCCAATAATTCGACTTTAGGCGGCAACCGGCGCTGGGAACATGTGGGCAGCACCCAAGGTATTGCCTGGCCGGTTCCGGCGCTTAATGCGGGTCAGAGCGTAACCCTGACCTCAGATGGCTCATCGGACGTTGCGCCGGCCCCGGCCCCCTTATCCAATTGGACGGGGAGCACCAACAATCCGTATGCCTTTGTGGACAGCTATGCTCAGGAGAACGTCTCCTATGTGGAGATATTGGAGAGTAATGAGAACAATAACATGGCCCAGCCGGATGTAGTGGCTGCAAGCGGTTTGGAGGTCGAGCCGAGCAGCGTGCCTGATTTAACCAATTTGCCGCCGCGCTGGAAACCTTAACTTCCAGAAAAAAGGCAAGGAAACTTTACATAAACAAGTTGACGCAAATCAGTATCTATGATACTATAGCTTTAGTTGCATGGGTGGCCCTATTACTTAAAGAGTGTTCACGAGCTTACGGTAGCCACCGATGGTAAAAATGTCGTATGACCGTCTATTTTTTAGGGAGTAACCGGCCCATGAATACTAAAAGCAAAAATCTATGGCGATGGTTCATTGGTTTAACCCTGGTTTTGTTGTTAGGCAGTAATTTTGGGGCTGTAGCCCAGGCCAGCCCTCCGGCTCAAGATCCCCGCCCACCGGTTGATGATGGTGGCGGTGGTGGCGGCGGCCTTGTCCCGGGCGATAATGGCGGCGGAGGCGGCTCCACAGGCCAGGTTGGCTGTGCTTCTCTGCTAGGCCAGGTGATTAACTGGGGCCTGGGGCCGCAGGGTGAGGTTGAAACTGAACTTAAGACCGGAAGCTGGCGAACCGCGACTGCCAGCGCCAGCGATGGGAGTTATGGCTTTGGCGGCTTAGGGGTTGGCCTGGCTACCCTGCATGTGGCTATTTCACCGCAAGATTCGCGCCGGCCCTTAATTCAAGACGCCGGGGTTTACCTCAACTGTAATTACCTGACCATCGCCAACGTTGCTCTTTATAGCGGCTCGCGGGTTGACCCACCTGCCACGATTGATATGTCTGTTGCCGACCAAACGATAAAACCGGGCGATAACTTTGAGCTTACCCTGACAATTAAGAATAGTTTGCCTAATGAAATCACTAACGTCGTCGTGACCGATTTGATGCCTCGAGGCTTTACGGCGCTTAAAGTAAGCAGTTCCGTTGAGCCTAAAGATGCCCAGATCGTCAACGGCGGCGCTGACGGCCAACTGGTGGCCCTCAATCTGAATAAGCTGGCTGCCGGAGCCAAAGCTGCGATTCGGATCATGGTCAATGCCGATGTCGATCTGGCCGGTGGCACAAAAATCAGGAACACGGCGACGCTGTTTTACCGTGAAAGCGCCGCCGATCAGAGTTGGGTGGATGTTACTATTGCTGGAGACGAGACGCCGGCTCCGGTTGCCTCGGCGGCTGAAGAAGCCGGGGCGGAATTTGTTCCGCCGGCTCAGCCAACCACCGGCGGCGGCGCTCCGGTGACTGAGGTTTCGACCGGATCGACTCAAGAACCGGCTGCCGGCGAAGAGGCAGTTCCACCCGGCAATATGCCTTCGACGGGGGGCGACCTGATTTCTTGGTTAGACTCCACCGCAGAAACTGAATTGGCCCAACCGAATGACTCACCGGCTGTCAAAGTCGAGGGAGCAGCCAAACTTATGCCCGACAATACTGCTGCGGCGGGAGATCAGTTGCCGGTTAAGGTCATTGCGGATGATAAGGGGGTTGGCAGTGGCCCGCCGGTGACAATGGCCATAGCCATGCTGTTCCTGGGCCTGTTAGCCCTGGGGAGTGGGATTACCTACCTAACCCGCCGGTCTTAAAATTCGTTGGGGATAGAGCCTAAAGTTGACCTTTACTCAACTCAATCTATAATCTCAAAGGCTGCGCTTTAAAGCGCAGCCTTTTGAATCTCTGGGTGATTAAGACAAATGTATCAAGAATATGTTCTGGCGAATGGGTTACGAATCTTGCTGGTTCCGATGCAGAGTTTTGAATCGGCCAGCGTGGGGATTTTTGTGCGAATCGGTTCTCGTTATGAGCGTGAAGCCGAGTCTGGTATCTCTCACTTCATCGAGCATATGCTGTTTAAAGGAACCCGGCAGCGACCTACAGCAAAAATTATCGCCGAGACGATTGAAGGTGTGGGCGGGTTAAATAATGCTTACACCAGCCAGGAGTCAACCGTCTATTATGCCAAGGTGGCTACCCCACATATCAGTACTGCCCTGGATGTTTTAACTGACCTGGTGCGGCGGCCGCTCTTCGATCCGCAGGAATTTGAGAAAGAACGTTATGTCATTGGCGAAGAATTGGCTATGATTTATGACGCGCCCGATAGTTGGGTTAATGTGTTGCTGGACCAGGTGCTATGGCCAAACCATCCGTTAGGTCGAAATATTGCCGGCACGCCTGGTAGCCTGGCCGGTCTAAGTTGTGATACCTTAGTTTCTTTTTTCAAGGCCGGTTACCATCCCCAAAACACGCTGGTGGCGGTGGGCGGCGCTTTTGAGCCGGAAAAAATCGTGGCCGAATTAACCTCACTTTTGGAAGATTGGTCGCCGGCGACAGCGCCTGAGTTCGAAGCAGCCCCGTCGCTGCAAACCGAAGCGCGTTGGTATGTCGAAGATCGTCCGATTGAACAGGGACATCTTTGCCTCGCCGTGCCCGCTCTCTCGCGGCGTCATCCAGAGCATTATGCCTTGGGCGTGTTGAACGCCATTTTGGGAGAAGGTATGAGTTCCCGGCTCTTCTTGAATATTCGTGAGGAGCGCGGTTTGGCTTATACCGTCGACTCCAGCCTTAATTTGCTACAGGATACCGGTTCGCTGGTTATCTACGCCGGTGTTGACCCCGAACGGGTGGAGGAGGCGCTGCAAGCTGTCTTGGATGAACTGGATCGTCTGCGCTCCGAACCGGCCCCGGAAAAAGAGCTGCACAAGGCCAAGGAGTACTTGAAGGGGCGTTTGGTGTTGGGCCTGGAAGATAGCTTTAGCCAGGCATCCTGGGTGGCTTATCAAGCCCTGTTTATGGATGAGATTAAAAGTCCGGCCCAGATTCTCCAAATCTATGATGCCGTTACCGCCGCCGACGTACTGGCGGTGGCGCAAAAGGTGCTGGTTCCAACTGCTTATAATTTGGCGGTGGTTGGTCCCTTTGATCAGGGTGACGCCCTGGGAAGGCTGATTAATAATACTGGCCCTGTGGCCCTATCCAATTAAAAACGGCGTTACTACTCAGGCTACCCCAAATTGAGTATTCCTGACCGCAGACCGCAGAGAGC
>CAZUNT010000215.1:0-12043 GCA_964622215.1 uncultured Caldilineaceae bacterium | reverse complement strand
AATTCTTGAAGCAGAATATGACTGCGATAGGTTAACCAGGCCAGCAAGAGGGTTAATACAGCAATCACTAATCGGACGAGGTTGAGCCAGAACATAGTTCTCGATTTATACCGGCCCGCCGCCTGGCCGAATGATAATATTGTTGACCTCGCTCAAAGGAGAATTAACCATAACCCCTCATCAGGGTTTTATATCTTGATAGGGAGATTCGCTGTATATGACGCGCCGGGTCAAGATATACCAGTTGGTAATGGTGCGGAAGCGGTCGCTGGGGTTGCTGAGCGGGCCGAGTTGGACATCATTCACCTCGCGGCTGACGCCATAGGTGTAAACCGGGTAAAACAAGATGAGCGAGGGGAGTTCTTCGGCAAAAATACGTTGGAACTCAAAATAGAAATCATTCCGTTTGCCCCTGTCGGTCACAGCGCGGGCTTGCTCTAACAGGATCGAAGCCTCGTCATGACTCCAACCGGCGTAATTCTGACCGCCGGCAATCTGGCTTTGATGCCAAAATGGGTAGGGATCGGGATCGCCACTGAGCAGAACTTCGGCCATAGCAGCCTGGAACTGACGTTGCGCCAGCCGGTCGCCCAGCCCGGCTCCAACCACCTCCAAGGTCGCGACAATACCCAATTTTTTCCATTGATCGATGATTGCTTCGGCCACTTTGACCCGGTTGGGGTCATCGCTGGTGAGCAGGCTAAAAGCCAGAGGGTGGCCTTCTTTATCACGAATACCGTCGCCATCACTATCCACCCAACCGGCCTGATCAAGCAGGGCCGTGGCTTTGGCCGGATCAAAGGTGATGACCGGTTGGGCGGCGTTATAGGCCCAACTCCACGCTAAAATGGGGCCATTGGCCACCAGGCCCTGGCCATATAGGGCCTGGTCAAGCAAAGCCTGGCGGTTCAGGGCGTATAGCAGGGCTTGCCGCACCTCAACTTCCTGGAAGAAGGGGGCTTTCTGAGGGTCTTGCAAATTGAGGTAGATGATTTCGTAACCGGATAGACGAGCTGTATAGAGGTTCAGAGAATCCATGGTTTCGACCATGGGTATGGCCTGGGGCGGGATCGAGTTAATTCCCTGCACCTCACCCGCCTGATAAGCAGCGATATTTTCCTGGTAGCTGGGATAAAAACGCAGCTCCAGGTGAGCCAGGTGAGGTTTGGAACCGGCGTACAAAGGGTTGGCCGACAAGTGAGCAAACTGAGCATTGACCTCGTCAAGTTTAAACGGACCGGTGCCCACCGGCTTGAGATTAAAGGGGTGGTTGAGCAGGTCACGAGCTGGCATCCCTTTGAGCAAGTGCTCCGGTAAAATACCGATGGTGGTGTAATCGGCAAAGGCCGGGAAAGGTTCGGCCAGGCTGAAGCGAAGGGTATAATTATCCAGCTTTTCCACCGTTACCGTCTGCCATAACCGGCCCAGGCTGGGCACGCCCGGAAAGTCGGGGTCTTGCATCAGGTTAACCGTGAAGATGACATCGTCGGCGGTGAAAGGCCGGTTATCCTGCCAGCGAATATCGCTGCGCAACTTAAAAACGTAAACCAGCCCATCCTCGCTGGTGGTCCAGCTTTTAGCCAGGTCTGGCTCCAGATTCCCCTGCCCATCAAAGCGAGTCAAGCCATTAAAAATCAGGGCATTCAAATCCTGGTCAACTTGATTGTACTGGGCCAGCAGTGGGTTGATGAATTGGGGAATACCGGCAATACCTTCAGTGTAGGTGCCGCCCACATCCGGGAGAGTGACTGTGGTGCGGGAAAAGGCTAGAAATATCAGGAAGGCCATCGTCATAGCGATGCCAGTAAAGGTCAGAATGGCTGGCCAGCGAATATGACGTCCCAAAGATTTTTTCCTTGTCTTTTACTTTGGCAATTAAAATGCACAACAGAATCGATCTGTTGTGCATTTTTGGGCTGAACAGATAAACGGCCGTTTAGCTATTGACCACTACCGTAAGTAGAGAAACCACAAAAAAGAGCACCGTCAGGCCGATTGTCGCCTGGTACAACGTTTTTTCAATACCGCGCCGGGTACGATAAACCCCACCGTCGCCACCAAAAATTCCGCCCAAACCAGAACCTTTGGTTTGCAGTAAGACCAGGGCGATAATGGCTATAGAAATAATAATTTGGATCACTTGCAGCGCTACAACCAAGGCAAAAACTCCTCTAAAAATAGACTGCCGACGATAACCCCTTCGAGCCGAACCTTAGGACGAAACCGCCGACCACCGATATGCACAAAATTGCTTGACTTAAGATAGGGAATAATTATAAGATAGATTTTATAAAGCGCAATTCTATGGGGGTTATCCTTACCGCCCGGCTGGCGCCAATGCGCCGGGCTACGGTCAAGGTCTCGTGCAGACAAGGGCGGGCGGCGGGCATATCCTCCTGCTCAATAAAGCCAGAAGTCGTATTTTGACAAATTTGCAAATATATATTATTTTTGTTATATAAAAATAGTTTTCATGTAATGAAAACCCCATTCTCCATGTTTGGTCAAATGTCCGGGCAATAAGGATATGGTAGTGGAGCTAGATGCAGGAAGATACAATATTCGAGCGGTAGACCGAGGCATCCAAGTCCTTTCGGTGTTGGCGGATGGTAAACCGCGGACGTTGACGGAATTAAGCGAGGCGATGGCTCTTAATAGTAGCACCACCTTTCGACTCCTGGCGACTTTGGCCTCCCATCATTATATAGAGCGTAATGAGCAAACCGGTGCATACCGGTTGGGCCTGGCCTGTCTGGAGTTGGCCCGGGCTTATCTGGTGGGTAGCGACATTCGTCAAGCGGCGCTGCCTCACCTGGAAAAGCTGCGCGATGACTCCACTGAGACGGTTCACCTGGCAGTGCTGGATAAAATGGAAGTCGTTTACCTGGAAAAGTTACACGGGCTACACGCTGTAGGTCTGATGATGTCGCGAGTTGGCGGGCGCTCACCCGCCTATTGTACGGGCTTAGGTAAAGCGCTCCTGGCCTACACTGATCCCGAAAAAGTCCGGGCCTATTTCGGTCAGGCTGGTCTATATCGCTACACCAACACGACGATTCAGAGTGTAGAGGAGTTAATGGCGTATCTGGAGCAAGTCCGTAGCCAGGGTTACGCTTTTGACCAGGGTGAACACGAAACCGAAATTCGTTGTGTCGCTGCCCCTATCTTTGATCTCAATGGTCAAATTGTCGCTGCCCTCAGTGTCGCCGGGCCGGCCGCTCGGCTAGACCCTCTCCATACCAAACAAGAGCTGATCAACCGGGCTGTGCAGGCCGCTGCCGCCATCTCGGCCAGGCTTGGTTATCGTTCAGCCGATTAAGAGGTGAGGTAATCCCAATGTACAAAGTTACCTTTTTAGATTTCGTGTTTGAGAATAAAGAAGAGATACGTTTGGCTGGCTGTGAGTTTGAGATTTTTCCGCCCGCCGTAACGGCCGATCAAATTATCAAGGCCAGTCATCAGGCCGATATTCTCCTGATGCGAGACCAGTTTGGTAAGGTGACGACAGAAGTGCTGGCTGCCTGTCCCCATCTCAAACTGATTGTCACTCGCTCGGCGGGTTATGACCACATTGACCTGGCTGCAGCCAGGTCGCGAGAGGTTGTCGTTTGTAATGTGCCGGACTACGGGGCGCATATGATTGCCGAACATGCTTTTGGCTTGATGCTGGCGGTAGCTCGTAATGTTTGTAAAGGCCACCAACGCTACCGCCAGGTCAAGCGTTTTGATGATACCGGACTTGGAGGGGTGGAACTTTACCAAAAAACTTTGGGGGTTATTGGAACCGGTCGTATTGGCCGGCATAGCCTGCGGATTGGCAAAGGCTTTGGCATGAAGGTGGTGGCTTTTGATGTGGCGCCGAATGAAAACCTGGCCACTGAATGGGGATTTAGTTATCTTCCTTTGAATGACTTGCTGGCCGCCTCCGATTTTATCACCATTCACGTCCCTTTGCTGGCGAGCACCCATCATTTAATTAACGCCGATGCCCTTTCCCGGGTCAAACCAGGAGCCATTTTGATCAACACCTCACGAGGACCGCTGGTTGATACCGCTGCCTTGAAGGATGCCTTAGCTTCAGGCCGATTACGAGGCGCCGGGCTGGATGTATTAGAGGATGAGCGGACTGTTTATCATGACTTTGGTGAAGCCAATGTCGTCATTACGCCTCATTTAGGCTGGTACACTGAAGAGGCGCGGGATCGGATTATGCAGATTACGCTGGAAAACGTGCGGAGGTGGATGGCAGGAGATCCAATCAACCGGATAGCATAGATGAAAAGTGGTCAGTAAACACACGAAGCGTCAGTTATTAGTTCAACTGTTCACTGATTACTGAGTACTGTTCACTATTTTCCAGGGAGGTTCAATGGTTGAATCAAAAGGAATTGTGCTAAAAGGCGGCAGGGAAGCCGATATTGTGGCGACAGTGGCGCCGGAGCCAAGCGGCAGACAAGTCCTCATAAAAACCCACGCGGTCGGGCTGTGTGGCTCTGATATGTCGTTGTATAGCGGCCAATACGAAGGTCCGAAAAATTATCCTATCTATTTTGGACACGAATGGTCGGGCATTGTCGAGGCGGTGGGACCGGAGGTGACCAGGGTTAAGCCGGGCGACAAGGTGACCGGCGATTGCTCTATCTTTTGTGGTGAGTGCGAGTTTTGCGCCCGCGATAAAAACTTGTGTAAGTCTATTGAAAAGTTTGGCATTACCATGGATGGAGCTTCGCGGCAATTTTTCCGGCAGGATGAACAGTATGTTTACCGGGCGCACCCGGCTGCGGATTTGGATTTGGTCGCCTTGAGCGAACCTCTGGCCGTGGGCGCCCACGCCGTGCGGCGGGTGGCAGAGATGAGGCCCACCCTCAAACAGGAGAAAATTTTGGTGTTAGGCGGCGGCACCATCGGCCTGGCCTGTTTTTTTGCTCTAAAATATATTGAAAATTGTAACCACGTAGAGTTGTTCGACCTGGTGCCGGCGCGGGTTGAAAAAGCCATTGAGCTGGGCGCAGTGGCCTTAACCGATGTAACTACTGCGGTGGGAGATGCCAACAGCTACGGCAGCCTCTACTCCGGTCGCGGCTACGACGCCATTTTTGAGACGTCTGCCTCACCGACGGCCTTTCGGCGGGCGGTTGATCTGCTGCGCCCGCTGGGTACGGTGATGGCGCTGGGTTTCATCCCCTCCATTGAGCTCAGTCTCAAGACCATCACTTTGAAAGCGGCCCGTATTATGGGCAGTATGGGTGGCACCGGCGAATTTGAAACGGTGCTAAATTTTACCTTCAACTATCCAGACCTGGCCCGGCAGCTCATTACCCACAAGCTGCCGTTTGAGGATTATGCCCAAGCCTTTGCCGCGGCAGAAGATCGTCAGCATGCGATGAAAGTATTAGTTACATTTTAGGAGGCAACGCAAATGTCACTGCCCAAAACAATGAAAGCCGCCGTCCTTTTTGGCGAAGGCGATATGCGGCTGGTCCATGATTATCCGGTGCCGGAGCCTGGTCCCGACGAAGTGGTCATCAAGGTGAAAGCCTGCGCCATTTGCGGCACAGACCCCAAGATTTTGGCCCATGGCTGGCCCAACCATCCCCCTTATGGCAAATTTATCTTTGGTCACGAATATGCCGGGACCATAGCCGCCCTGGGCCAGGGTGTTACCGAATTTGAAATTGGCGACCGGGTGGCGGTAGAACCCCACAAAGGTTGTGGCATATGCGCTAACTGTCGCGATGGCCTTTACAATACCTGCCTGAATTACGGGAATATCGCCAAAGGGCATCGGCATTATGGCTTTAGCTTCAATGGCGGCTATGCCGAGTATGCTTGCAACCATATTAATTCCATCTACAAAATCCCGGATGATATGCCCATTGACGTGTCTACGCTGATTACCACCGCCGCCACCTCGCTGTATGGTATCCGGCGGATTGGGGGCATCCAGGCCGGGGAAACGGTGGTGGTTTCCGGGCCGGGAGCGATCGGGTTGATGGGCGTGGTGATGGCCCGGCTGTTGGGCGCGGGGACCATCATTGTGACCGGCACCCGTCCCGAACGTCTGGAAATGGGGCGTAGGCTGGGCGCGGACATCGGGGTCAACGTGAAGGAAGTGGATGTAGTGGAGCGAATTATGGCGCTGACCAACGGGATTGGCGCCGATGCGGTGCTGGAGTGCGCCGGAACCACCCAGGCCGCGGTGGCCGCCGTAGAGTACACCAAAAAGAACGGGCGCCTGGCCCTGGTTGGTATTTACAAAGAACCGGCCCCGTTGAACGTCAACAAAATTGTCCAGTGGAACATTACCGTCGCCGGGTCCAAGGCCGAAGGTGAGCGTTCTCTGGCCCAGGCTCTGGCGCTGCTGAGGCGGGGGGCCATTGATATTGCCCCATTGATAACCCACACTTTTCTCCTCGATCAAATTCATACCGCCTTTGAAACGGCTGAACAACGGCGAGAAGGTGCACTTAAAGTGGTGGTAAAACCCTCATAGGAGCTTTTACATGACCCATAAGTTAAAATATGATCTCACCCGGGATGAGTTGAGCCAATTCGCCCCCCCCTGGCCGGCTTTTGTAACGTTTGGCGAGGTGATGGTGCGGGAGACGCCGGCCGATTTGGAACGCCCGGAACGGACCCGACTGGTCCGCCTGTCAATGGCCGGGAGTGAGTTCAGCGTGGCTGTTGGCTTGAGCCGGCTGGGGATTCCTTCGGCTTACATTACCCGGCTGCCGGATAATCCGTATGGCCGGGCGGTGCAAAATATTGCCCGTGAACATGGCGTCCAGACCGGTCATTTTGTCTGGGCTGCCAAAACAGAGCCAATCGGCCGTTACATTTATGAGTTGGGCCGGACGCCGCGCCCGGGGGTCGGCATTTATCAGCGAATGTACTCGGCTGCATCCCGGCTTGAGGCCGGGATGGTTGATTGGCAGGCGGCTTTGCAGCAGACCCGCCTCTTTCACACCACCGGCATCACCTTTGGCCTGGCCACGCACAGCGGTTACAACCGTAACTACAATAATGAGGCGTTCAAGGAAGCGATGGCCCACAAACCCACCGATTGTCTGGTCGGGCTGGATTTTAACTATCGGAGTACCCTCTGGTCCGAGCCGGAGGCGTTGGAAACCCTGACCCCCATCCTGACCGAGCAGGTTGACATCTTGATTACCAGCATCGAAGATATGGCCCGGTTCTATGGCATGGGGTGCGGGCGCTACGCTCCGGCCCAGGTGTTGAACAGTGAAGTGGACGGCCTGGAAGATGATGACCTGCGCGCTTTGGCCCAACAGGTTCACCGGCGTTTTGGGACCAAAATTCTGGCTATTACCCGGCGCTACGCCGACTCGATCGAGCAGCAGCGATGGGAGTCGGCGGCAGTGGATGCCGAGGGAAATTTGTGCCGTTCAGACGCCATCCATTCAATGACGATACACGACGTGCTGGGCGGAGGGGATGCCTGGGTGGCCGGGTTCTATTATGGTTTGTTTACAGCCGGTTTTAACGTGGAGGGTATGGCTAAAGGAGTCGTGGTCGGAGATGCGGCGACCCGGCTTAAACAGACCATGATGTTTGACTTGCCTATCATTGACCGACGTGATATCCAATTCCTGCTCGAAGCCGATCAAAGCGGCGGTGGCAAACGAACGGTGCGTTAACTATGCTGACCAAAGCCGACAAACTAAATCTCATTCGGGAAACAGGGGTGATCGCTATTATACGGGCCAAGAGCGCCGACCAACTCATTGCCGCCGCCGATGCGATCCGGCAGGGCGGCGTAAGAGTCATCGAAGTGACAATGACCACCCCGGGTGCTCTGGGCGTCATCGAAACGGCCGCCGGACGATATGGCGACGAAATTCTCTTTGGGGCCGGCAGTGTGCTGGACGTTGAAACCGCCCGGATTGCCATCCTGGCCGGGGCCGGCTTTATTGTTGCCCCCACCATGAACCGGGAAACTATCGGCCTCTGCAACCGCTACAGTATCCCTGTTATGCCCGGCTGCTACACCCCTACCGAGATGTTGACCGCCTGGGAAGCCGGCGCCGATATGATTAAACTTTTTCCGGCAGATGTTGGGGGCCCAAATTTGATTAAAGCTATTCGTGCGCCCTTACCCCAACTGGAAATTGTGCCGGTCGGGGGAGTCGACCTGAATACAGCAGCCGAGTTTATCCGGCATGGTGCAGCCGCTTTGGGCGTGGGGAGCAATCTGATTAATCAGCAATTATTGGATATGGGCGATATGGCCGAACTCACCCGTCGAGCCGGAGCCTTTATTGAGGCAGTTAAACAAGGTCGCGCAGTATAGATCGCCCATTTGCTATCACCATAACCAATAAAGATTGAATAACATACCATAAATAAGGAGATTGATTATGCCTGCTAAACTCCCGGTTGGTATCATTGGATTAGGCCGGATGGGGCGGGTTTATGCCCGGCATCTGGCTGCTATGTCTGAAGTCGAAATTGTGGCCGTGTCGGACGTGATGGCCGACCACGCCAGGGCTTTTGCCGCGGAAATGGGGGCCAAAACCTGGTCTCCCGACTATCACGACATTTTACAAAACAAAGAAGTAAAAGCTGTTTTTGTCATTTCTCCCACCGGTACCCATGCCGAAATCATTGTTGCGGCGGCCGATAGTGGCAAAGCCCTGTTTTGTGAAAAACCCATCGCCCTGACCCTGGCCGAAACCGACAACATCATCACAGCATTGGAAAAACATAGTGTTATGCTGCAAGTGGGGTTTATGCGCCGCTTTGACGCCGGCTACATGCAAGCCAAGAAAAAGATTGAAGCCGGCGAAATCGGCTATCCCACTACCTTCAAAGCCGTAGGGCGCGATCCCTTCTGCCCCGACCTGAATTACGCCAAACGAGAGAACAGCGGCGGCCTCATCCTGGATATGGCGATCCACGATTTTGACCTGGCTCGGTGGTTGATGGGGTCTGAAGTGAAACGGGTCTACACCGAGGGCGGGGTATTGGCCTTTCCCCAGCTTAAAACCGTAGGTGATATTGATAACGCCGTAGTGAATATGCTGTTTGAAAACGGAACCATCGGCAATGTCGAAGTCAGCCGGAATGCGCTCTATGGCTACGATATCCGCACCGAAATTCTGGGGACTGAAGGCGGGTTAAACATTGGCCGCTACCAGGAAACACCGTTGGTGGTGATGACCAAACAAGGCGTCACCCATGATATGGTGCCGTACCTGCACGAGCGTTTTGGGCCGGCTTACCTGAACCAAACCCGTGATTTTATCAACCGGGTTATCAATGACCGGGAACCGGCCGTTGGCGCCCACGACGCCCGGGCCACGCTGGTGATTGGCCTGGCGGCGACTCGTTCTTATGATGAAGTCCGGCCGGTGGAATTAGCTGAATATCCGCGATGAGCCTGGCCTACAACTTGCCGTTCCTGGCGGCGGTTATCGCTTTGGCTATGCGCATCGGCAGTTTCAGTCTGAATGAGATGGCAGCGGCTCCACTGAGTTGGGCGCATCTGGTGGCGACGCTGGCCTTGGTGCTGGCCCTGCCGGCCCGGCTCAAAAGCAATCCATTCTCAATTATGCTATGTGACTGACTGGGGTTTTTTGGAGTGTCTTCAGTTAGATCTGAGAGGTTTCGCACCATAAATCTGCCCATCAATTATACGGCAGGAAACAGGTCTGGTAAGACGGTTGGTTAATATCCCTGCCACCAATCTTTCTGGGAGCGTGGGTCCATAAAAGAACCCCGATCACGAATGGCTATCCGTAATTCATTACCCAGAGCCGTACCCAAAGCCTGATTGTTACGCAAAGCGGGTAATCTGCCTGTCGTATGCCAGCCTTCAGCATCAACTTGAGCGCGGTAAAAGGCTAACAAGTTTGGATCAACGCAGATATTTTCAAGGTGAACCGCATAACCGTTCGCCACTGTATCCTGGCGGGTGTAACCGAGGGTAAGGCGCTGTTCCTCGGCATACAAAACCATGACCTTATAATTACCACTATAGATGTTGGGACTACGTTCCGGAATCGAGATAGCTTCGCCGGGGGTAACAATTAGTTCAGCCAGGGTGACCGGTGGGTTAGTGATGATTGTGCCAGGGCAGCCATGCCCCCCGCAAGCCCAATTCCAATTGTAAACCTGATAAACCGCACTGACGCCGGGGAAACGGTTTGGCTCAAATAGCCCGGCCAACTGAGGGGCATTCGTATCAACCCCGCCACTATAACTCACCAAACCCAGAAAGCCGCTGGCAAGATCATACCCACGTAGAGACAGGTTTAAGTCACCGTGGAGATAATCAGGATGGTCGGCGGGGGAACCGTCAATAGGAATTAGCTCAAAAGAAGCATCAGAACTTGTGGGACAGACAGACGGTTCAGGCTTTACAATAATGGGCAGGTATATCGCCCAGTCAGCCTGGATGGTGAAGGTATAAGGAGGGGTAACGTGGCCGCTGGAATTACCGGCGGCATCGTGAGCCTGCACGGTCCAGGTATAGACACCGTTCGACAGGAAACCGGTGGGGGTATAGGCCGAGCCGGTTGTAGTTAGGCTGAGAGTTTCGGCCAAATCGGTTGTAATGATCAAGGTGTAACTCACTACACCGGTATCATCTGTGGCCTCATCCCAATCAAAGGTGGGGCTAAAATTAGTCACCGTCAGGCCGTTAGCTGGAGTGAGGAGCGGATTAGCCGAGAGAAAAACAGGGGGAGTGGTATCAGCCAACCCGATGATCTCGCCGGTTAACGGGTCAACAGGGACCAGGGTTTGCGGTGAAGGTGGATCAGCGGAAGGATTATCAGCATAGACTGGCCGGGTGGGAAATAGAGCCAGCCCGGCCCTCAGAACAAAAATCGAAACGAAGAAGAACAGAGAGTACTTGACGAATTTCATTACCCCCTATTCTAATGGATAGTAACCTGTTTTTTAAGCGTACTAAAGTCCCTCAGTGACTTATTTCCTATGAACCACCGGCGATTTCAAAATCCAAGTATATTTGGAATTGCTGATCACCCACCGGCTAACTTAACCTTATAACCCAGTGTTCTAAGTTTCTCGGCGATTTTTTCCCGATGGTCTCCCTGTACCTCAATAATCTGCGCTCCCTCCTCATTCTTCACCGTGCCGCCGGCGCCGCAGAAGGTTTTCAAAGTTTTGGCCAGCATTTCTAGTTCAGCTTCGGCTAAAACAAAACCGGAGATGACCGTGACCATCTTACCCCCGCGCCCCTTTTTGTCGCGCATGATCTTCAAATTCTGTTGAGCCGGAGGCAGGGCAGGAGAGGCCGGGCCAGTTGGCCCACCGATTTTTTTTCGTTCATCCCCAGTTCGGGTCGAGTAAACCAGTTTATCTTTTTTATTCATCATCTACTCAAGCGAATTATCAATTGGCAATTGACGATTGATAATTGACAATTGACAATTAGTAAGCTCCCAACTCTCGCAGCCGGTCATCGCTAAGGCCGAAATGATGGGCCAATTCGTGCTTAACCGTGTGTTGAACCCGCCGGATAACCTCCTCGGGAGTCCGGCAGACCTGTTCAATGGGCAGACGGTAGATGGTAATCTTATCGGGCAGCACTAGCCCATAATGGCTGGTCCGCCGGGTGAGGGGAATACCCTGGTACAACCCAAACAGGAGGTGGCCCGGCTTTAAACCCACCGAACGACATTCAGCCTCCGTCGGCCAGTCGGCGACGATCACTTCGACATTCTGCAACTGCTGTTTGAAAAAATCCGGCAGGTCATCCAGCGCCTGCCCAACCAATTGCTCAAATTCTTCGGGGCTAAATTGGGGGATCACTTTTATCGTAACCTATACCCGTAATCGGTGTTGAATTTCTAAGCATGGTGTTATTTTATGCCGGTGATCCATTTAGACCAAATCTGGTTATAACTCTATCCACTCGCCAAAAGGGGGCGTCCCAATTTTTAGGCAACAGACCTGACAGGTTTTCAAAACCTGTCAGGTCTCCTAAAATCTGGGACACACCTCGCCAAAATTCCCTCTTGACGTGCTGCATGAGAGATGGTATATTCGGCAGTAT
>CAZUNT010000214.1:0-12085 GCA_964622215.1 uncultured Caldilineaceae bacterium | reverse complement strand
GGCCTCGAAGAGGGCCACCGCGTAGGTGGGCCGGGCCATGTCGCCTGGATCGCCGCTGCCGCCGGCTATAGCCTCGTAGACTACCTGAACCGATACGCCGGCATGTGAGGCAACCTGCCGGATGGTGAAACAGCCGGGATGGTATATGCTCTTTGGTTCGGTCAGGGGGTCGGCTTTATTGAGACGACCGGCCCGGCGCAGCGCCCTGACCTCCTGGGTGAGGCCGCTGCGTCGGGCCACGTAAGCGGGGTTCCGGTCGAGCAGTTCGCTCAACCGGCCCTCGGCCCTGGCCGTAATGAACGACTCGACCGAGGTTTTATCGACCAGCCACTCACCCGGCCGGCCGGTTTTGATCCCCGGCAGCAGCCATGCCTGAATGACCCCATCCTGTAAATAACGGGTGATATGCGTTTCGCACAGGTTAGCCAGCCTCATGGCTTCCTGCTTGGTGATGATCTCCAGGTCATCCACCAGGTTCAGGATTTCCTCCTGCATCAGCAGCCGCTCCCGATACCGGACCAGCCACAAAGACCAATTTAGCTCGGTCACGTAAAGCTGTTTGCCCTTGCGGACGGCGGCCAACTGCCCGCTTTTGACTGCCTGATGAGCGACATGGTAAGGGGTTTCTGATAGGGTGCAGGCCCGCTTGAGACTCATCTCCCCGGCGTCGCCGTTGTAGGCAGGCAGGGCCAAATCCTGGGACCGGTTGGAGCAGGCGTTGGCGCTTCGGGTAGCGGTCGGATCGCCGGTGGCCTGCCGCAACACCTGGCTGACCATCTCGGCTAATTCGGACCGGGGGACCCGCCCCCACCAGCGGCGCAGGGCCGCATCTTCCAGGGGCGACCAGTCGTAACGGCGCGCCTGGACCGGCAGTTCCAGCCAGACCAGGGCGGTATTGAGTTGGCATAGGGCTTCGTCGACCAGGCTCATGGCTCCCCCCGTTGGCGTTTGGAGATAAAGTTCTGAATGGCCGCCCCCTGGCGCATCTGCTGCGGCGATACCGGTCGGCGGGCCGATTTGATCGAGCGTTGGATCTGTCTGGCCCTGGCCCTGGCCACCAGGGTCAGGCGCGAATCGGGTTTACACTCGGCCATAACCTCGGCGCACCGGTCGAGGAGGCGGCTGTCCAGGTAAAGCTGCATGGTGAGCATGGAGATAACCTGCCTGGCCTCGGCCAATTGCTCCCGGACGGTCAGGGGTTTCGGCAGGGCCACCTCTGCGGCCAGTTCGGAAACGGCCGGCGGCGCTTCGTCTACGGGGGACGCTATCTCTTCGGCGGGTAGGGGGCGCGGGGCGGGGCGCGTTTTCAGCCGCGATTCTACCAGCTTGACCAGCGCCCTGATCTCTACCGTCGTGCGTCCGGCCATCTTGTCGGCCACCTCGACCTGTAAATCAGTGGGCAGTTGGGCAAGCTGTTTAAGCGCCCCCATAGGAATCCGCCCGGCGTCCACATAGGCCCGGACCGGCTCCGGCATGGCCAGCAGGTCCAGGAAGGGCTGGATTTGGCCCCTGGTATGGCCGGTGCGCTCGACGACCTCGGCCAGGGTCAGGCCGCCATCCAGCAAGCCCTGGAAGCAGTCGGCCTTTTCGGTCGGGGCCAGGTCGGAGCGCTGGAGGTTTTCGATCACCCCCAGGAGGCGCAAAACGGCAGGGTCTGTCTCGCCGACCAGGTTGACGGTGACGGTGGCCCGGTTCAGGACCTCGTACCGGCCCGGCAAATCGTCCACCAGCGGGCCGGCGGCGGCGGCAATGGCCTCGTCGGGGCTGACCCCGCTTTCTTCCAGGGCCAGGGCGAACAGGGCGCGCCGGCGGCGGTCGCCCGCAACCAGTTCGTAGTGGTTGTTGATCGCGATAACGGTCGGCGGATAAAGCAACCCATCGGCCTTGATGGTCTGGGCCAGGCTGCGCAATTGGGTTACGTCAAAAACTTTGCGGGCCTGATACGGGCCGGTCCTGAGACTACCCAGGGAAACGGTTATAGGGGTGGTTTGTAGGTTCATAACGCCTGCCTTTTGGCGGGGCGGCGCAGGCCCGCCCCTGTGTGCTTTAATGAGTGAGATGCATGGGCATCAGTACATAGGTAAAGTCCCCGTCTCCTACCGGTCGAATGACGCCCGGAGAGGACGGGGAGGAGGTTTCCAGGGCCACCTCGGGAGAGGTAATGACGGATAACGCTTCGATCAAAAAATGGGCGTTAAAGGCAATTTCGATAGGCTCGCCCTCAACCGAGGCATCCACCGTCGCTACGTTGTCGCCCAATTCGGCGCTAGAAGCCGACAGGACAACCTGGCCGGGGGCCAATTCGTCGGCGGGCGGAGTGATGGTCAGCCGGACGATATGGGCCGAATCGCGGGCGAACAGGTCGGATAACCGGACCGCCTTAAGAAGGCTGCCCGTCTCCATGCAGGTGCGGGTAACGTGCTGCTTGGGGATAATCTGGTTGTAGTCGGGAAATTTTCCCTCAATAAGCTGGCTAACCAGGTCGGCCCCGGTCATGTGAAAGATGACCTGCTTGCGGTTCGGGTTAGCTACCATGTGGACCGGGCCTTCTGTTTCCCTGACCAGCCGGGCCAATTCGGTCACGGCGCGGGCGGGGATGATAATTTCGGTTGCTTCGGGGTATTCCGCCGGGGCGGTTTTGACTGACAGGCGGAAGCCGTCGGCGGCGGCCATCGTCAGGCCGGTTTCCCTGAACTCGGCCAGGATGCCGGTCAAGATGGGCCTGGATTCGTCGGTAGCGGCAGAGATGACCACCTGTGAAATCATGTCCCGCAAAATATCGGGGGGTAGTTGAATCGTTCCCTGGTCGTCGCCCAGGGTAGGGACTATGGGGAACTCCTCGGCAGAAATACCCTTGATGTTGGACTGGTAAGAGGCGCATTTGAGGTTGAGAGTCTGGGTAGACTCGTCCAACGACAGGTCGATCCGTTCCGGGGGCAGGGCGTTGACAAATTCACCCAACAGCCGGGCCGGAATAGTGATCGCGCCCTCCTCTTCGACTTTGGCAAAGGCCCAAAAATTGATGCCGATTTCCAGGTTGGTAGCCGACAGCCGCAGGCGGCCATTGTCGGTCGCCAGAAGGACGTTGGACAAAACCGGCAAGGTAGAGCGAGAGGCGACAGCCCGGCTGACTGTCGCCAATGCTTTGGCTAAATTCTCTTGCAAAATAGTAACTCTCATAGCGACTCACTTTCTGTTGAATTTTTATTCGCCTGAGCGAAATTTTATAGTAAAAATATAATTTTGTCAACGATTAAGTCTTGATTGGTAGGCCAGGATTTCGGCGGGCGTCAGGCAGTCAGGCGAAACAAGGTCAGAGAGAGTATAGGGCTGGCCCGCTTTCAGGTTGATTGGCCCCAGATCGATGACCGCATCGGCCCAGGTCGAGTTGTTAAGCTCGACCGCCAGGCAAGCGATCTGTTGAGGATCGTCTTGCTCCGGGTCGAATTCCAGGCAAACCTCCCATGTACGGGTGACGGTGACAGGGATAATGCGGCGGATTATTGGCATGTGGATTACCTCCTTTCTCCAAGATGGGGAGTAGTCAGTAGTCAGTAGTCAGAAAAAGCTACTCCCTACTCCCTTTATATTCCAACCAGAATATTTCCCAGGCGGCCTGCCAGGTGGGGGAGCCGGGGTTATCGCTGACCCAACGGGCAAACGCGCCCTGGATCAATTCGATGTCGGCATAACCGGTATAACCGGTCAGGCCGGATAGGACGCCGCTGGAAAGCTGGCGAGCATCGGCCAAGACCTGGTTTTGTAGACGGGTGGCTTTGGCGGACTGGCCGGCTTCGCACCAGCAAAAACCATCGGTCAGAAGGCCGGTATCGGCGCAAAAACCGCAGGCGGCCATAGACACCTGCCTGGGCTGAAGTTTGGGGGTAAATGGCTCAACCTTGCCCCGTGGGGCCGTGCCGGAAAAGAGAGGCAGGTCGTCATTACCGAACATTGATTTTTGCATGGATCACTCCTCAAGGCTAACGTCACAAGAAATACTACCATAAAACTATTATTTTGTCAATAATTGTTTATTGGCTCACGGATAAACACGGACAAACACAGATTAAAGTCAAATTTTTAGTCAAAATTAACTATTCTCGACGCCTATAAAAAAATGATTGGGGCTGACGGTTTTGGCAACCTTTAACCGGACATCCCCTACAACCTCGATGCGGCCATCGGATTGTTTTTCATTGATATAGCAAGTGTTGGGTTTTGCTCCAAACTTGACCTGGTAGCGGGCGGCGGCTTGACCGATCTTGTCGGCCAGGGGCCGCTTGGGGTCGTTATCGAACCAGAGTAAACCTTCTTTCATGGCTGGAACCCTTTCGTGTATTAGAACAGGCGCATAGTGCGCGGTTGCTTGATCTTAATATCCTGCCAGGCCCAATCCGGCTCCGGCAGGGGCCAACACCAGCCGTACTTACCCGACGATTCGGAGGGGACAGGCACGCCCACAGCGGCGGCTTCCTGGTGGGTGAGCAGGGCGCGGGTAGCGTCGTCAAGGGCAAAGTGTATCGGCAGCCAACCCATCGACCGATAGATCGTGCCCCGGTGGTAGGCGGGGTCGTGATAGGAAATGACCAGGCGGATATGATAGGGCTGGCACGGGTAGACCGGCGGCCACAGGCTGATGCGGTCGCGCTGGACCCGGTTGAGGACCTCACCCATAAACCAGGTAGCCAGGGTGGAACGAAAGACACCCTTGCGGTCGACGAAGCCCGGCACCAGGCCGGGCGTACAACGGTCGCCGCCGGCCTGGAATTCAGGGTGAAGCCAGATGCGGCATAGGTCTACTACCTGCCATTGGGTAGGAAGGCCGGGATAGCCCCACCAGCCGGCGCAACGGGTGGCGTGGGGGATGCCTACCATGATCAGTCCGGCCACGATGTCGTCCAGCCAGGCCAGGTAAACCATCGGCCTGGCCCTGGGGTCGACGGGCTGGTGCAGGTAGTGATATTCTGTCACCAACTGCTGCGCCCAGTCCAGGTGATGATCGTCGCCGAGACAGACATCAATCACTTTCGGCCTGCTTTCGACATGGGCATGTATTCCACATGGGCAAGGTCGCTCCGCAGTGGGGGCATACTTTCCTTATTCGGCGGTCGCTGACATCTTCAATAGTCAGATCCAACGGATTATTGGCTACCAGGTAGAGGATGCCGCTAATAGCCTGACCGGCGGCGATGCCGGCAACACTGCCGATCCAATCGTCGGCGGTGATAATTCGCTTTTGAATCTCGCTTAGAAAATTGACCGTCTTTTGAAGCTCGGTTATTTCATCGGCTGATAATTCCACCATTTCACTCATGTCATTCTCCTTTATAGATTATTCAAACACGGGCCAAACGAGACCCGAACTTTACCCCGGCGGGCTTGTTTTTTGTCGCCGGTTTTGAGTAGAAAGTAGTCCAGGGTGGCCCGGTTGAGATACTGGCTTTGCGCGCCAGGGAATCCGACCTCGCCGCCAAACCAAAAGAATACGTGAATCCCTTCCACGTATTCTTTTTTAGACTTTTCGATTTGTCGGTAGCAAAAAACATCATTAGCCCGCAGACAATTCTCTCTGAATTGCCCGTTTTGCTCGACCGCTCGACGGCGCTCTGCCGGGGTGCGCTCGCGGTAGGCCAGCCGTCGCCAGGTTTCATGGCGGACGCAGTACGCCTGCCAGCTTTCGTCTTTGCGTTGGCGTGGTTCGCGGCGGGAGAGAGCGCCCGATGGGGCCAAAAACGAAGCCTGGTAGGTCATAATTAGTAAGGTAAGGGGTCATCCCGGTCCACTCTTGTCGGAATTACCGGGCCTTTTTTGATGAGCTTTATGTCCCCCTGGCAAACTTGCAAGGCGCATTGATGGCCAAAGGTTCCTTTAAATCCAACAACAGAGTAGGTTTGGCCTCTTAACTCTCTACCGCATCGAGAGCAAAGCTTTTTTTGCTTTTCGATAACTGCGGGCGGGTTATTTCTAACAAAATCCGATAATTCCGACATGTTTAACTCCTCCTAATAGTGAGGTGGCGGGACCGCTCCGGCCAATAGGCAGCCGCACGCCCGATCAACTACGGCGGTCTGGGCCTGGTAAGCGGCGGTAATGGCCAGCACGTCGCCGCTATAAATAGCAGCTTCCAGTCTTTCGGCGGCCAACCGGAAGCGGGGGAGGATAAACTTCTCCAGTTCCAATTGGCTTAGTTCCTTAACGGTCAGTCTGTCCAGCCAGTTCTGCCTGACCTCGGCTGGAACGTTATTAAACTGTTCGACCAATGGAATTATGGGGACCATAGGACCTCCTACAATAAAAAGAAAAAGTTGATTTGGATGACCGGCGCGGCCCCGCTGCCACCATTCGGCTTTTTCGGCTCATCGACCAGGGGTGGCAGTTGGCCCAACTCCTCGACCTCGTAACTATCGGCTTTGAGCAGGCTGGCCACGGTCGCCCGGTGGCAGGTGTGGTAATCCTTGCAGCCACACATGAGAATAACCGGGCGGGGATTCTGCTCGATCAAGCGGCGGCCCTGGGGATAGTTGACCAGTTCGATACCACCGGTTTTGTAGGCCGCATTGCCCAGAGGTTTGACGTGGGAATACCGGCCAGGGAGCAGCTTTTCCAGGTGGCTTTTCATCCAACAAAGCGCCCGGCTGCGGGGGCTGAATCGAATGTCGAACACGTCGGCCCCCAGCCGCTCGGCGGCCTCTTTGATCTGGGCGGGCTTGTGCCCACCGTAGCCTAAAGTGAAAACCTGGCGGGTCATAGCCAGCCTCCTTCCGGTTCGTCAATCTCGACAACCGTTTCTTTACATTGGGTACACTTGACCGCCACCCCGCGCCAACGGCGGTTATTGACCGGTTCGGCCTCGGTTGCGGAACCGCAGTGGGGGCATGGATTGTCGGCGGCTAATTCCTCTAACACCTTTTGGAACGTATCTTCTCTGGTTATCAAGCTTCTCATCTGGTCCTCCTTTGGCCCCGGCGCTAACCGGGGCCGTTACGGTGAATTATATTTCGCTTTGGTGAAAAAGCTAGGCGCGTTGACTCGGCTTGGCGCTGATGACGGGCCGAATTCCCATGATGACCTGCTGGTGGGTTTCGTCAACCTGTTCAATCCGGGCGGTTATCTCAACGGCGATGACCACTTGCTGGCCGTCCACTAACCGGACTAACTCTAACCCGCCATCAGGAAGACCGGCGGACGAATTCGGGCGAGGGATTGGCTTTGGTGGTAACGTTTTGGCTCATTGTGTACCTCAAAAAATATCATTTAGGATATATCCATATTACCATATAATCATAATTTTGTCAAGAGTTTTCTATAAAGAAGTCTCCCCAGTTTAGGGGAGACTTCCGGCTATTCGGTCAGGAGTTTGGCGTTAGGGGGAACCGAGATGTAATTCATCTTCACCATAGCGTCGTACAGGTTGCCGATAGCGGCGGCCTCTGCCGCAAAGCCGGCGGCCAACAGTTGGGCAATATAGCGGTCGATGATGACGCCCTGGTTATCGGTCTGGCCGATTTCTGGCCGGGGCAGGTCCGACCGGGTTGGCGCGCCGGTAACGGCCCGCTTGCCTCGCCGGGGCAGGTCTGCCATTTGCTGGACTTGAGTCACCCAGAAGGATTCCAGGTTGAATAGGGAATCCTGGGCCTGTTCTTCTGCTAATTGGCTAACGATTGACCGGAAAGCCGACAAGGGGAGTCCATTTTTACTTTCCCGGAAAATTCGGGTAGCAATACGTTGGCGATTCGGGTCAAGGTCGGTAATGGCCTCGGCATGGCCGATAGGAAAATGACTACCGGCTACCAGGAGCCGAATTTCCTCTACCAACTTACGCAGGGCTAACCGGCGCTTAACCAGGTCAACGGATTTACCGGCAATTTTGGCGACCTCGGATTCGTCGCAACCAAATTCCTCCATGTGTTCAGCGTAGGCGTCCGATTCCTCAATGGGATTTAAATCAATACGTCCTGTATTTTCGACCAACATAATATCGCGTGCGGCCCGGTCGGACAGGGGGCGAATAATCGCCGGGATAGTTTCCCGTTTGAGAATATAAGAGACAGCCCGAAAACGGCGCTCACCAGCCACAATCTCAAAAAAGTCTCCTATCCAGTCATCTCCTCCACACTTTGGACAGGCAGGGTCGGTTACGCTTACCCATGCATCACATCGGCCACAAATTACCATCGGTCTGATGGTGATGGGTTGAGCCAATTCATTTTGGTCAATACTGACCGCCAACTCTTTCAGTTTTATCGGGTCAAAAATTTTGCGGTGATTGCGCGGGGAAGGCTTGATCTTGGCGCATGGGGCTGAAACTATTAAATTTTCCATAATACCTCCATAGCGAAATTTATTTAGTGTGCAGAGAAATAATACCAGATAATCATAATTTTGTCAAAGATTAAATGGGTTATAATCTGTTTAGTTTTCTTCGTTCGCCCCACCCCCTGGTGATACCCAACCTTTTGGCGCGCGCTTCTACACTACCAAGAGTTCTATTGAGTTTTTTGGCGATATCGGCGGCAAAAATATGTCCATAATGCTGCCGAAGGAATTCGTCCTCTTCTGGCATCCATCCATTAATAACTTGATTGTAGCTGCGCCATCCTCTCCCTCCCTCTCTGGTGAGGCCAAGAAATCGACCCCGATTCATAATAGAATCGCTAGACCTATTAAGGGTTTCGCTTAATTGTTCAATGGTTAAACGTTGATAATTCTCTACAAGGTATTTATCTTCGCTTTCGGTCCAGATGGTCCATCGCTGTTTATCATCGATACTTTTTTCAATATCAGAAATAACAATAATGGCACGTTCCTGTTTAACGATAAGAAACGGAGTGATCAATTTTAGAATCCATAAAACGTCGCGCCTTGCCTGGATGATCCAACTCCATGTAATATAATGATTACTGAGGTTATTTGCCCCCTCCCTGCGAGTAATCCTACCGATTCTCCATTCATTTCTAAGCCAGTTACATAGATACTCACCCTTGTTTTTATCACTTTGGCACATGCTAACACTAGGAGATCCGGATGGGTTATATTTTCGCATTATGGTTCCTTCCCCATCGATAATTCCAGCAGTGTAAGCTATAACCCCCAAGTCAGGCGTGCGGTAAACTTCCACAGAATATCTCCTTTTTAGGTTTTAGTTGTCAGTATATACTGACAAGTATAGTACAAAATTTCTGGTTGTCAACTTGAATTGACAACTAAAACGCCTTATAATAAAACTAGCTTAACAATTTAGACAGATAACCTAAAATGGAGGTATAGATATGATGAGTACCCAAGAAGCAGCCGATCACTTAAAGATGACAACTTTTACTGTCTTGCGTCTTATCCGGCGGGGATCAATAAAAGCCAGAAGATTTGGTAATGCTTGGATGATAGATAAGCAGTCCATTGAGGAATATCTCGAGCGGAACAAGGCAAAGAACACACACGATCCCACTAGGGGATAGACCTACCGGTTGAAAAATTTCCTTTTTAGTATTACAATGTCGCTAAAGCGAAAATTTATTCGCCCAAGACAAAAGGAAGGTCATCATGCAAAATTATCAACCCCTAAATATTTTGCCGACGGATGTTCAACAGGAGTGGATGGCTACCCTACAACGGCAAGTTGGCCCGCTGGCCCAGGGTCATTTCTACCTGGTTGGTGTGCGCCGGACAAAGTCCAAAACCTTCGAGGAACAACGGGTCATTGTGCTGGTGGTAGACGAAAACGGCTTCCCCATGCCCAATGTGCGGGTAGCCTTTTCCTACAGCACAGCGGACCAGTATTTGCTTACCCCAGATTTTTTATGGTCGCCTCCTGTTCCTTACCGGGCCTTCGCCGTGTCCACCCAGGGCAACGGAGAAATTGACCAAATTCAAGGTAGCAGTGTCAAACAGGGGCAGCCGGGCGGAATTACGGTTTACCTGTTAGAGCCGGAATATTCCAGCGACGTAGTGGCCGGCCTTGGCATGCTGGCCGACCATACCGGGATTCACCTGACCTTTCAACTTCGCCGGAATGGGGTCGTGCCCCTGATGGAACGGCTGGACAGTCTGGAAAGCCGGGTGGCGGCGCTGGAAGCAAAAGCGGAATAGGTGTGGCATGGCAGAACAAGATATGGCCCCGCTGGTCAATCTGGCCCGGAAAGCGGTTGAATTGATCGAGGCCGATCCTCTTAACGTCGGCTGCTTTATTCGATTCGATATGCAGGAAGAATTGGTCAGGGTTAGCGATGGCCTACTGCTGCGGTCCGACGCGGTTGTGCCCGCTTTTATCACTGCCCTTGCCGAGATTGGCAAGCGTCCTTTTATTTCTGTTGAGCCAGCTTCTAGTTTTATGATCCAGGGCGACTATTTCTTTTTACGGGTCGAGCGGGATTCTGGCGCAAATCGGCGTTTTACCTCTCTATCATTACCTAGAAAGTAGTTGAACGCTATAAACCTATGAGAGAACCTATGGATCAATATCAGCTTGATTTTACCGGCCAGCCGGTGGAGACTCTGGCGCGTTGGTACTGCACTCTGCCGGGTAAGTGGCCAGCCGATTTACCGGGCAGGCCGGAAATTTGGGAATCCTTACCGCTCGAAGTCAGACAAGAGGATGGTTCACTCGATTTGGGCCAATGGTCACGGTGGGGATTTGTACACGATTTCAGGGTCACTATCCACCAGCTAATTGGCGACAAAGAGATCGTGCGTTACTGGTACGAGCAAGTGCTGCCCCGGGTCGGCAATCTTGATTTTGAAAAATGGTGGAAGGATCACCAGGGTGATTTTCAACTATTTTAGGTCGGATTTATGAACAATAATGAAAACGATTACGATAGAATCGCCAAAGCTATAGATGAGGCTCTGGCGGCGTTCACCGGAAACGCGCATGAGCCACGCAGGGATAACGGCGATTCTATCACAATGACCAAAGACGGCTTCATAACGGGCGTCGTTCGATTTCAACGGCTGCGTGATTGGGTGGAAGGATTAGCCGATACCCACCGCGCAGCCTGACAAAAACTCTTATGTTCATTGGCGCGATCAATTCTACCATCCGCAAATACCTGGCCTCGGTCGCCCCAACTTTCGACGGGGCCGTGGTGGTGATCGGCTGTTCCGGCAATTTTACCAACGAGGTCATCCTGGCCCACTATGCCAGCCCGCAGGCGGTCCACAGTAATGACGTTTCTTTTTATTCCTGCCTGGCCGGGCGCTGGCTGGCCGGGGAACCAATGCCCTTTGAGATAATCAATCCCGAATTCGATTGGCTAAAACCTTACCTGGACACGCCCACCCGCCGGCTGGCTGCCGTAATGGTTCTCCTGAGTATGTTGGACTATTACAAGCGTAATAACCCCCATAGGGTCAGGATGTGGAATCTATACCGGTCCGGTTTTGACGACCTGGCAGAACAGACCGTGAAGAGGTTGAACCAGGTAACCGCCCGGGTCGATTCGTTTTACGCCGGCGACGTGTTTGAACATTTCGAGCGTTTCGCCGGTGAATCTAACGCTATTTTTTGCTGCTACCCGCCTACCTACACGGGCGGCTATGAGCGATTGTACGAGCGGCTAGAATCCATTGTGAGATGGGATAAGCCCGCTTACCCGGTCCTGGACGAGACCCGCCGGCAGGAATTACTTGCCTGGATGACCACCCGGCGCTTTGTCTGGTGCGACGACCGGCCCCTGGACGGCATAAGGCCGGTCCTGGAACAACGCAGCAACCTGCGCAAGACCGTTTACCTCTATTCCAATGTCCTGACCAGGCCCGCCTACTTCGAGCAGGTCTACCCGCCCCGGCAAAGGCCGGACCTGCCCCTGGTCGATTCTCATCTTTACCTAACTTCGGATAGCCGAATCGAGTTGGTTCGTATCACGACCACCGACCTGAGCTATTATAAGGACCTATACCTTAATAAGGCGGTCGAGTACGGTCCGGGCAGCTTTGCCTTTGCGGTCATGGCCGGCGGCCTGGCGGTGGGTTTTGTCGAGTTTTCGGTCGATCGCAAGAAGGCAGGGGAGATTTACCTGCAAGCCGATTTTGCCGTACCCGTGCCCGCTTACCCGCGCCTGTCCAAGCTGGTGGTCATGCTGGCCAGATC
>CAZUNT010000213.1:0-12201 GCA_964622215.1 uncultured Caldilineaceae bacterium | reverse complement strand
CTAAAGCGCACATGCTTTGCTGATATTCAATTTTTATTGTGCATAAACTCTATTGTCCTGGAAAAATCTGCACGGAACCGATGACTAACGCCCCCACCGTAGCTTATTTTTGATAATGTCTCCGAGTCGAGGCTCGCCCAAGTCTGTGGAAAACATTCTTTCCAGTTCTTGATTGGAGATGCACCTACGTTTTTGAATCTCCCCTCGTTGCCTTAAAATACGGGGTAGGGTTGGCACAAAGGCCATGGCGCCGGCTAAAGAGTGAAACGGCTTCTTGTAAACTAGAAAAAAGTAGAACTGTCCGTAGAAGAGCCAAAGGCTGTACTTAAACAAAAGTTTGAACGGAATATTCTTGAGCAACAGCGATAATCGATTGCGGGTCATCAGATAGACATAGCGGGAACGAGCGATACCAGCACCATGTCTTTGGTGGAGTATTTGAGCTGTCGGTACATAAATGTAACGATAGCCCAGCAATCGGCCCCGCAACCCTATATCAATATCCTCCAGGTAGTTGCCAAAACCCTCATCAAATCCCTCGACTTCTTCTAAAAAGCAACGCCGATACAAGGCCGCACCTGCACAAACCGAAAAAACTTCTACCTGCTGGTTGTAGTTTTCAGCAGGCTGGCCTGAACCTCGCTTACAGGCAGAACCGTACCAGCTTAATGTGTCACCCGCATCATCCACTATTTTAGGATCCCTCAGCGAAAGCATTTTAGAGGATAGAGCTCCTACGTTAGGGGGGCACTGATCCATCGTTTCAACCAGATTAGCTAACCAATCTGGCTGAGGTATCGTATCCGGGTTTAGTAAGATGATGTATTCTGTATCTGCCTGCTGTATACCGGCATTAACTGCCACCGCAAATCCCCGATTTTTGCCCAGCGACAGAATTTCTACCTCAGGGTAATACTGCCTTACAAAAACGATTGAATTATCAGTTGAGCCGTTGTCAACCAAAATGATCCGGAAATCTTGAAAACTTTGCTGCCGCAAGCTATCCAGGCAGCCAGATAACCAGTGTTGAGTATTCCAATTAGGAATGACAATCGTGACACGAGAAGGTATAGTCTTTTTCATTATGACTGTATCGGGTGGCGTTTAGTTTGTGGTACGGTGGGCTAAGAGAATATCTTGGTACGATAGCCCGTCACTATGACCACTCCAGGTGCCGTATTGTATCGGCTCGGAGATGGTTAACTCGCACCGAGCCGCCAGTTCCTTTAGAAAAACCTCCTCATAGGCGACGGCGCTTTCTGGAGTAATATCACTGCGCATACGGTATTGCTCCGAGCCATACTTAAAATCAATATCGTTTAAACCTTGGTCGGCCAACAATTGTTGAGTTTCATTGAGTAGAAAAAAAGTTAGTAAACCCCGTCCGTTCCGGCGCAACAATCGAGCTACTTCACGCAAATAATTCTCGGTGTCCTCCGGTAGCAGGTGGGTGAAAACAGAAGTCAGAAAAATAAAATCAAAACTCTCATCTTCAAAAGGAAAACGGTAATCTTTAGGTTGGCAGCGACCTTCGGGATTGTAGCGTTTGTTGTATAGATCCGCGTGAAAAAATTGAAAGTTGGGGTGGCGAGGCGTGAGGTGATGTTGGCACCAACGGATTGCCTCCAGAGTGATATCCATCCCGGTGTAAGACCCTGCCTCGTTCAAATAGCCGGTCAAAGGCAGCGCCATACGGCCACAGCCACAGCCAATCTCCAAAACTTGTTCGTCGGGTTGCAGATGGGCTAGGTTGATGAATAAGCGCAGAAACTCTTGACCTGTCGCCTCAAAATCACTACCGCCCACATCACGCAGCCACCATGGGGGTAGATGGAGTTGACCCCGCACCGCGCGGCCGGCAAAATCGGCCAAAATTGTCAAGTAATTCGGTTTAGGTGGAGGCTTAATGGGAACGTTGGTCATATTGAATTAAGCACCTGCTCATAAACTTTGTGAAATGAAGTCGTCATTATTTGCTGCGAAAAATCACGCTGTCCTACCTGGCGGGCAACTTGTGCCTGATCGTCATAGTGGTCAGCTAAAGTCTCAACAGCAGTTAAAATATCTGCCGCAGTGACATGTTCCACCACCTGACCGCAGCCTGTCTGTTCGACATAATCTGCCATAGGGATAGCCCGGCTAACCAACACCGGCTTCCCGGCGGCCAGCGAGTCCAGCAGGGAATGGGGATAGGATTTGATAATAGCTGGATTGCTGGCCAAAGTGATGCTGGCGTGAACCCGGGCCAACACTTGGTTGACATCCACTTGTCGATTCAAAACTTCCACTTGTTTTTCGAGGTGCAAACGCTGTACTTGCTCCTCCATCTCCTTAGCCAGCACCCCCCGCCATAAGAAAACTAAGTGGAGTTGTGGGCATTGTTGAGCCGCCGAGAGTAACGCATCGACACCCTTAGTGCGAAATTGAGCTTTTGTCCAGGGGGCCGAGCCGACCATCAGGTGGATATCCGAGCGTAAGGATAGGGGCGAGTGGGTAAAGCGGGTGGTATCAATACCTGGACGAACCAGTCTGACATTTTTCATTCCCCACCCTTGCAGACGTAATAAGCTGCGCTCGTCGGCGGCGACCACGGTAGTCAGTGCATTAAAGAAAGCTATATTTGGCCGTTTATTGTCTACCCCACAACTAATCGAGTAGATAACCGGGCGCCGTAAGTACCGCAGATATGGAAAAGGGAATGGGTCGGGATTGTAGAGATGGTGTAAATCCAGGTTGCCTTCCCGCATTTGCAACTGTTTTAATTGAAAAAATCCAAACAACAACCGGGGAATAAACAGTGGAGTATATTGGTTTGGATTCACATAAACCACCTCGCCGCCAAACCTGGCTCGCAAGGCGTTGATCTCCTGGGTAATGGCTTCACCGGCCGGCAGCTTGGGAGGTAGGATGGTTACTTGATAGAGGATATTCATGGGCAAGTGTCTCAGCTATCAGCCTTTGGCTTCTTGCTGGATGGCGTTGACAGCCGGTGGCTGACGATGAACTGTTGCTAACACCCGCTCATTTTGTCCCCTGAAACGCCCGCGCAGTCCATCCAACAGCCCCAGATAGACGGAACGAGCTGTATGTGTTTTGCCGCCGAGTTGAAGTTTCAAGGCCAACGCTAAGCTGTAAAGAGTCCAGAAGCTGTAGAGCCAAACATTCCAGCGGTGATGGTTGCGCAACAAGATAAAACGGTTGCGAATGATGTAATAAGTATGAAGGGTCTCTCGCAGTTTGGAGGAACGGCTCAAGGTGTGGTAGGCCCGTGCCCGGGTATCAATGGCACTGAGATAACCCTGTCGTCTTGCTCGCAGGCATAAATCGGCTACCTCGACGCTGAAGAAAAAGTCTTCATCCAGTAAGCCGATAGTACGAAAGACTTCAGCCCGACCTATGATGACGGTGCCGGGTACATATTCGACGGTGAGGATGGATAAATCAGACTCAAACTTATGCAGGTGAGAGTGGTGGCGTTTTACCGGACTCATCCCGCCTGCCGCCAATAGTTTATCTGGCTGTTCGGCGTCATAGAGTAACGGTCCAATAAAACCGATTTGTGGGGTAGTTTGTAATGTTTCGAGTAATTGGATGACATCTTTTTCGTCAATCCAGGCGTCGTTATTGAGCAGCAGAATAGGCGCATCACCCAGGGCCAGAGCCTCGGATAGACCACGATTGTTGCCTCCAGCAAAACCCAGATTGATCGGGTTACAGATCAACCGGATAAAAGGATATTTCTGGGCAATCGTCTCGACGCTGCCGTCTGATGAACCGTTATCCACTACCCAAATGATCGGTCGCACCTGCTTCCAGGTAGTAATACGTTGCACACAGCGAATGGTATCAGCCGCTGCATTCCAGTTGAGGATAATGATAGACAGTTCCACGCTGTTCCTTTTACTTTGACTTGAGGAACATTCTAACATAGTATAAAGGCACGGTCAAAATGGTATAAATCCAGCTTTCGGATGTTTAGATGCAAACAGAAACATTTTTAAGTAAAGAGATAACAAGAGAGGAATCGTCTCCTCAAGTAGCTATCGTTATTACCAATTGGAATGGGCGACACTATCTGGAAACGTGCCTGCGCTCGATTTTTGCCCAAGAATTTCAAGATTTTGAGGTATATGTAGTGGACAATGCTTCAACTGACGACTCGGTTGAAATGGTGCGTTGTTGTTTTCCTCAGGTTCAGCTAATTCAAAATGAGGCTAATTTAGGGCTGTGTGCGGCAAATAATCGAGGCATTCTAACCACAAAGGCTGAATTTGTAGTTATTTTGAACAATGATACAGAACTTGAGCCAGATTGTTTAGGCCGGATGGTACAGGCTATCAAAACCGATCCGCAGATTGGCATGTGCGCCAGCAAAATGTTGTTAACAGATCAACGGAATATGATCGAGTCGGCTGGTATCACGATAGACAAAGCAGGTATAGCCTGGGGGTTGAATAGCGGCAATCTCGACACGCCAGGTACATCCATGCCCACGCCTGTTTTTGGTGCTTGCGGTGGTGCAGCGTTATATCGCCGCGCGATGTTGCTAGAAATTGGCCTTTTTGATGAAGATTTCTTTGTATATCTGGAAGATGCAGATGTGGCTTGGCGCGGACAATGGGCCGGCTGGCAAGGTGTTTATGCGCCCAATGCAGTGACCTACCACGCTCATTCGGCTACTATTAAGGAAGGTTCACCTTTTAAAACTCGTCTGTTAGGCCGTAACAAAATCTGGATGATTTGTAAAAATTATCCATTTCCTCAGTTGCTCTGGTATGGCCCACTGATTTTAATTTATGAACTCATGGCAATTGGCTATGCAGTGTTGACCGGGCGAGGTTTAATTACTCTTAGAGGTCGGATAGAGGGCATTCGGCAACTACCCCGGATCATGAGCAAAAGACGGCAACTCGTGCGTAAAGTGTCATCACGAGCCATGATGGCCAAGTTACAGCCTGTTGGGAATCCCTGGATTTTGCTGTATCGGCATTTGAGTATTGCCAAGACGGTCAGTAGCCAGTACAAGTAATCCTTAATTATGGCTGAGAACTTTTCTTAGGAGTTATCCAAGAATAAGTTTCCTTCTCACTGACGAGGTAGCGCTCCATCCAATTCCCTCAGCAAGGCATCTGTTTCCGCCATCAGCGCCCAACCGGCATCGTCAGTTACAGGACCATAACGGCCCATCTCGCTTTGGGCCAGGCAGGCTTCGACTCGTTCAATCAGCGCTTCACTCAGACCCGCCTGGTGTAGACGGCGAGTCAGCTCGGTGCGAGTCAGACCGTTCACCGGTGTTTGTAGTGCGGTGCTCAGATAACTGTGTACTGCCTGGCTTATTGTCTTATAATTATCGTCGTTGACCCGCATGGCTGCAGCCAGATTAGGGTGGATTATCTGGCGAGGCTGTTTCAGGCCCTTCTCCAGCCGGGTTATTTTTGGCATGGACATTGCCCCGGTCCGTTGTCGTTGTTGCCACCACCATACCCCACCTGCACCCAGAGCTGCTGCCAGCGGCAGCGCCCCGCATAAACCCATCAACAAAAAGAACCCCATAGGCCAGATTAGACTTTGCATAGTATCGGGAGAAATCACCAATACGGGTTCTCTGGTACGTTGGCTCGGCAGCGGGGTAGTGGCAGTTAGATTTGCTATCGAAGTAGCTGCCGCCGTGGGCGCGGTGACCGTCGTCGGCTCCGGAGTGGGAGCGGGAATGACTTTGACTGATAGCGGCTGGCTGGTAATGGTGCGATATGCCCCGATTATGGGATCAAAATAAACCAGTGTGGCCGGGGAAATGGTAAAGTCGCCCACCTGATTGGGCACGACCAGCCGCTCGAACACGCGAGTGCCGGTCATCAGTCCTTCCTCGGTCGTATCGGTAGTCAGGCTGGTCAACGAGTCGTACATGCGCCAGCCGTTTAGCTCCGGCCAGAGTGGTTCGGGCAACGTTTGAATGTTGCCGGTGCCACTTACGGCCACCAAAAATGTAGAGGGCTGATTGATGACCGCTACCTGTGGGCTAAAGGAACTTTCAATTTTATACTCGCCCACGGCTCCATCAAATTGAGAGGGGGGATTCTCCGGCAGCGGCCTGGCCTCAACCGTTACCGGTTCCGTGTAAAGTTCAACCGGTTCCTCGTAAATATTGCCGGGAAACATCAGCCGGGCCGGGCCGATAGTTACCTTGCCAGGGCTTTTGGGGAAAAGTGCGGTCCGAATTTCGGTAATCAGGTAAGTCCGGTCCTCAATGTCGAAATTGTACTCTCGCACCGGTAAGCCCATTGTCTCAAAGCCGGTGAACAGAGGGCCATCATACTCCGGTTGGCGGTAAACGTGGATAGCCTGATAAAAACGGAAAGTATAGATAATTTGTTGGCCCATGTAAGGGTTCGGCGGCTCAATTTGAGCCTCGATGAAGAGATCCTGCCCCTTGAGCGCCGCCGGTGGAGTGATATTGGCCGGTTGAGTGGTGTTGCCGGTTGAAGGAACGGGCGGCGTACCCTGGCTCACTTTGAGGGTCAGGGGGGCGGCTCTAAAAACTTCGTCGTCAATTTTGACCGTCACCGGCGGAATCGTCAATGTGCCGGTGCGGCGCGGCTGTAAGCGATAGGTATAGATTACTTCGGTATGCACTTTGCCATTGACCAAACTAACATCGGTGGTAATGTCCAGGTCGATAACCGCCAGGCCATCCAGGCGGGGCAAAATAGGCCGGGGTTGTAGAGCCGAATCGTCTACTACGGTTACGGTCAAGATCACTAATTCATCGGTGGTAAAATGGGTGCTATTAATGGCGGTGGTAATGGGGGGTTGTTGAGCGTCAACGTCGGGAGGAAGCAAACAAAACACAAAGAGGAGGGTCAGGCAAAGAAAAGGCCAAACCGAACCAAAGCGGCGCCTGCCAGGCCGGGTTGGCGGCGACAGGCTCGATTCGTTCTGGACAGGCCGAATTACTCTATCAAAAGCGATCTGGCTGGCTAAACTATCATTCTTCACG
The DNA here is from genome assembly GCA_964622215.1 of uncultured Caldilineaceae bacterium. Taxonomy (GTDB): domain Bacteria; phylum Chloroflexota; class Anaerolineae; order 4572-78; family J111; genus DSQQ01. The sequence goes on along the minus strand of CAZUNT010000213.1, from coordinate 5,204 downwards.
CGGCCTCCCTCTCTACTGGTGGATATAACATAATCTAATTGTAATCGGCGCTTTAGATTTTTTCAAACGCAGCAGCTTTCGGCTTTCGTGAGTGAAAATTAAGTCAAAAATGGGCTAGTCAAACTTGTGGAACGTCACCCGGTAGGAATAATGCCCCCGGCAGACTTGATTTTGCTGCTGAGCGGCCCGGCATTTCTCTACACTACCATCACAGTAACCATTGGCCGCCAGTACCTCTGCCGGAATCAACTCATCGTGTGAGGTGAAAGGAAAGCTCTCCTCGCTGGTGTAAGGCGTGCCGTCAATGTGCCGCTTGACTTTTATCGACATGGTATTCATCCAGAGAGTAAATTCAGTCCGGCCCGGCCCTTTATCGCCGGAAGCGACCTCGACGTTGCCGAAGGTATCGCCCAGGACTACGCCGTCCATTGGCTGGCCCGGAGGCGGCCCTTGCAGCACGGTAACATAGATACTGTGATTGCCGATGCAGCCTCCATTTTCCCAGATGGGAACCATAGCCTGGTAAGTGACACAGAAATCTTTGCCGCAGCGAAGTTGCTCTTCTAACTGCTCCGGTGTTTTTGGGGTATCCTCATTGTTGCCGTCATCGCCGGTGTTAGCCTCGGCTACGGCAGTGGGCGCAGGGGTGGGAGAGGGCGGTGGAGGCGGCGCAGCAGCCACGGAGATCGCCCCATAATCGCCAGAAAGGGTGACCAGTTGCCCGGCAACCCACCCCAGCGTTTCCGGCGCATCTCCCACACTAATTTGCCACCAACTCGTATCCTCATTACGACCGGTTAACCTGGCTTCCTGGCCCGGCTGGAGCTGACCAATAACAGGATAGTTGGTGCCGGGACCGGCCCGCACGTTGATTGGCGTAGTTAAGGTTTCATCAACTTTGACCATGGGGATAGGTTCTGGGGTGGGCGAGGGCACGAGCGTTGGGGTGGCTGCCGGTGTGGGGGTAGGAGTGGCTGTTGGCTCCGGTGATGGGGTGGGCAAAGGGGTCGAGGTTGGTGGTAGGGGGGCGGCGGTTTCGACGACGGCCGGCACGAGTTGGGTGGTAGTCTCGCCGCTAACTTGGGTGGGCTGGGTCAAAAAGCTCACTACGGTTGCGGTTGGCGGTGGGGGTGTAGGTGATGGGAATCCGCAGGCAGTCAGGCCGGCAATTAGGAGTAAGTTTGGTAAAGTGATCAATAGAAATGTTCTCATTAGCCTCTCAATAGTAATCAATATGGTTTTGGTGAATTCTAAAACTTTACCCATTATATCCCCCTTGCCGGAAGCGTCAAAGCGACTGATTTGTGTTATAATGGCAGGCAAAATTTTATTCGGAGTATTATACTACGCTTCACATTTCACGCTTCACCTTTCACATCTCAAAGTACAGCCTCGTTCTTATTCTGGCGGCTTTCGTTCTTCTGGGCCTACTCTACGATGTCACCGTCCCATTTTTTGAAAAGCCGGATGAGTTGAAACATTTTGCCGTCATTCAGTACATTCAGACGCGGCAGGCATTGCCGGTTGTCAGGGCCGGGGAGTACAAACCGTGGGATCAGGAAGGGACGCAGCCGCCGCTGTACCATATCCTGGCGGCAGTGATGGTTTCCTGGCTTGATTTAAGCCATTTTGAGGAACCGCCGCGCAACCCCCATTACGCCGACGAGCGATCTTTCATCTGGCGAGAGCGAGGCAACAATAATCTTTATTTGCATACCCCTGGTGAGGAATGGAGTACCGACCCGGTTTTTCTGGCTGCCCGGCTAGCTCGCTGGCTCTCTCTGGCGGCCGGAGCAGGCACAGTGGCCCTGACTTACCTGTTAACCCGCCTCATTTTTGATGATGAGACGAGGAGACGAGGAGACGAAAAGACAAATCCCCCGCTCCCCCGCTCCCCCGCTCCCCTGCTCTCAGCATTAGCGGCCGCCCTTGTCGCTTTCATCCCCCAATTTTTGCATACCCATTCGGCCATCACCAACGACAGCTTGAGTACGACGATGGCCGCCGCCGCGCTGGTGGTCTTGGCTTTGGTGCTTAAAAACGGCCGCTCAACTCGCTATACTGTTTATCTCGGCCTGATATTGGGGCTGGCGGCTATCACCAAGTTGAGCCTGCTCTATCTGCTGCCCCTGACGGCGTTGGTGTGGCTGCTCGACCTGCGTCGCCACCGTTCCTGGCGCAACCTGGTAATGGATGCGGTGATCATCATCGGATTAATCCTGCTTTTGGCCGGTTGGTGGTACTGGCGCAACTGGCAGCTTTACGGCGATTTCTCCGCCCTCAATGCCCACTTGTTGTATCGAGGGGGGGCGCTCAACCCCCGGCCTGGCTTGGCCCAAATTTGGCAAACCGAGTTGACCGGCCTGGAACTCTCTTTTTGGGCTGCCTTCGGCGCGGGCCAGATTCTGCTAGAACCCTGGCTCTACACAATCTTGCGTGGGCTGAAATATTTGGTGGGAGTGGGATTGGTCATTGGAGTGTGGCGATGGGGCAGGTGTTGGGTGTCAGGAACTAGGGGTCAGGGGTCAAATGGCGAGGGTCAGGGGTCGGATGACAAGGGAAACGGGCCACGGACCACGAGCCACAAACCATGCAGCACCCAACAACTAACCCAACTTTTTATCCTCGGTCTCTGGTCTCTCGTCGTCTTTGTCGCCCTGCTGCGTTGGATGCAAATCACCCCGGCCTCCTGGGGGCGACTGCTCTACCCAGCCCTGCCCGCTCTGGCTATCTTGACCGTTTGGAGTCTCTCACAATTCACAATTCACAATTCACAATTCACAATTCACAATTCACAATTCCCCCTGGTCCTGGCTGTGGCTCTGTTTTCCCTCTCCCTTATCAGCCCTTTCCATTACCTCCGGGCGGCTTATGCCAAGATTCCGCTCATGGCCGAAGCTGAAATTCCGGCGGAAGGCTTGGAGCGATTGGATTTTACCTATGATGGCTCGCTTCGTTTGATTGGCTGCCAGGTGGAGAAAACACCGGTCCGGCCCGGCGGCTGGCTGCCGGTGACGCTCTACTGGCAGGCCATCCGGCCGCTGCGCCAAAATTACAGCGTCTTTGTGCATCTGTTAGGGCAGGGTAATGCCGACATCGGCCAGGTCAACACCTACCCGGCCGGCGGCAATTGGCCGACTTCCATGTTAGAGCCGGGTAAAGTTCTTAAAGACACCTATTATGTCCCTATTTCGCCGGAAGCGGCCGCTCCGGCTGTTATTCGGCTGGCGCTGGGAGTTTTTGAATTTGAGGATCCGGCCCGGGCCGCTAAACCGGCGGTTAATGCCGCCGGCGTGGTGGTCGAGCCAATTGTCGGCGCAGTTCCTCTCTTGCCGGAGCGATGGCCTGAATTTGATCCGGCCTATGCCACCGAGATAAATTTTGGGGGACAGATTCGGTTAATCGGCTACGACTGGGTTAACCAGAAAATTGAGCCGGGCACCCGGGTTCCCATCACCTTTTACTGGGAGGGCTTGGCCGCGCCCGGTCACAATTTAACCCTGTTCATTCATCTGATTGACCTCGCTACGCAAGCCCAAGTCGCCGGGTTCGATGCCCCCCCCGATTTTCCTACCGGTTTCTGGCAGCAGGGTTACAGAATTGAAGATACACGCCTTCTCACCTTGCCGGAGAATTTGCCTCCCGGCCAGTACGAAGTACGAATTGGTTGGTACAACCCGGAAACATTGGCCCGGCTCTCGTCAGCCGATAGCTCAGGCGATGAATGGTTACTTGTTAAATTAACTATAGAATCAGAATAAAAGATTTATGGTCCCCAAGACATCCGCTCATTGATCCACTCCCGGTCGCCGGTAGCCCAGGGATTAGATTTGGGAAACTCAAACAGTTTTTGCGCCGGGCCACCACCGGTCGACGTTACATAAATGGCCCAGCTTCCAGAGCGATCAGAGGCGAAGGCAACCCACTGACCATCAGGGGAGAGGGTGGGTAAACCATCATTAGATGTGGGGCTATTGGAAATATTGACTGACTCACCTCCAGTTTGGCTAACTACATAAGCTTCCCAGTCGCCCGTCTCATGAGCATGGTAGACGATTAAACCGGCTTTACTATCCGTCGGTATTGCGCTGATCCCATCAATCAATTTATGGGGAGTTTCGCCATTGCTAGTACGTTTAGTAGCCCAGGAACCAACCACAAAAATACCGCAAGAGCCACCTCCTGCCCAGGTATTGCACCCGTTGTAAGCAATCTGATCGTTTGCTGTCCAAACCGGGTAAGAGCCAATGATGTCGCCAATGAAACCAGCCGGAACGAGAACACCAAAATCCGCCACCGTTCTGCATTGGTTAGTTTCCTGATTATTTTGCCATATTGATTCTTCCTGATCGGGAGGAAGGAGTTGACATTGGACAAAGAGATAAGACTGGTATCCTTGTGAGCCGAAGGTCAAATGAGGATTGCTATAAGCCAGGGTTGTGCCGTCAGGTTTGTAAACGGGGTACATATCCAGACCGTCACCACTGATTGCCCTTTCAGGGTTACCCCGGGCTTATGGTAAAAAAAGTTAATCAAAAAAAATGATCCGAAGCCAATTAAAAATAATTTAACCCAAATCAAAACGGAAATTAGGCTGGCGAGCGTTGCTAATTTGCCCCAGAACTTGTCCCTCAGGCAGCGACACAATAAAAACATCATAGCTGGAGGAACCATTATCAACGGGGAAAGCCAATTTACCAGAAATAGGTGGTCGTTCGGGGGTCGATGTCTCCGTTGGCGGGGCAAATGTTGGGGTAGGTGTCGGCGGAGCCGGGGTTGGAGTATTAGTGGGTAGTGGTGTGGACGTAGGGGTAGATGTATTAGGTGGGGTGGGAGTATCGGTGGGTGGGGGTGTAGATGTCTCGGTAGGAGTTGAAGTAGGGGTAGGTGTAAAGGTTGGAGTATCACTGGGTTTAGGAGTGGGTGTATGAGTTGATATGGTGACGATAATTTGCGGGGTGGCCGTACTGTTGGCTATTGTCGTTGTAGCACAAGCTGAGACCAGGATGTTAATGATGAGCAGGGAAATAGATCGAAAAAGACAGATATTCATTTTAACTCCAAATTGTGCCCTTCGTGCTACAACCCTCGCTCACCCCGGATAAAAGGCACGCCCAGGGCTGCCGGTGTGCCTAGGCGTTTCTTGGCTGCCGCTTGTGAACCAAGCACTAGGGCGATGATGGTCAGTAGATAGGGCGTCATCT
>CAZUNT010000212.1:0-12274 GCA_964622215.1 uncultured Caldilineaceae bacterium | reverse complement strand
GACCGCCGAAAGACATTTTCGTTATCGGTGGCGTGCCATAGGCTCGTGAACACTCCTAAGTAAATGGGAGTCTGGAAAGTGACTGAAGCTATTACTATTTCCTCCTTGGCTGTCAACTTACCATAAATATGCTGGCTAAATTATATCTCCGTTGGCCTGTCCTCCTGCTCATCCCCGCTGTCCTCAGTCTCTTCTGGCCAGCATTACTTCACCCTTACACCAGCGTATTTCCCACCTTTAGCCCCTTTTCGGATGTAATGGTGATCCACTGGCCCAAAGCGCGCCTGGTAGCCGAAAGTTGGCAGGCGGGTGAAGGGCTGCCTTACTGGACCCCCCTTATTTTGAGCGGTATGCCCTTGGCAGCCAACCAACTGGCTATGCTTTTTTATCCCCCGGCCTGGCTTTTATTGTTTTTTCCCATTGAACCCGTGTTCAATTTCCTGTTTGTTCTCCATCTATTGTGGGGAGGAGCGGGAATATATCTGTTACTAAGCAAAGAGTACAGACTATCGGCCACAGCGGCCTTATTAGGCGGTTTAACCTTTACCCTTAACGGCAAATGGCTGGCTCACGTAGCCGGCGGACACGTCAGCATGGTCGGAGCAATTGCCTGGATACCCTGGGCGGTGTTTGGTTTACACCTGCTGCTAGAGAAAGAGGGCGACGAGACAACACGAAGCGAGCGAGAAGGCGGCGCGAAGCGGGTAAGAAGATGGGGTTTCTCGCCCTCTAGCCTGGGAGGGATTGCCCTCATTGCTGTTTCAGTGGCGATGCAAATCGTCACTCACACCCTGCCGGTAATTTATACCGTCTATTTGCTGCTGGCTATGATTATCTGGCACACGGCGAGTCGACAGATCAGTCAAAGGACAGGTCAACAAACAGCCAATCACTACGCTCCACGCTTCACGCTTCACGCTTCACGCTTCACCCGTTCCTTCACCCACACCCTGATCCTCCTGTTCATCGCCCTCGTTTTGGCCGGGCTGCTGGGCGCAGTGCAACTCCTGCCGTTGTTAGAATTGGCCCAGTTTAGCAATCGCTCGCTCAGCCTGAGCCAGGCAACCGAATTTGCTCTGAACCCGGTTCAGTTGCTCGTCGGCCTGCTGCTGCCCACGGCCCAGGCCGGCCACGAATATGTGATTTATGCCGGCCTCATTCCCCTGCTGCTGGCCTTCCTGGCCCTGACCCGGCCCACCCGCTGGACATGGTTTTATGGCCTGCTGTTTGTTTTTGCGGTCTTATTTGCCTTAGGTCCAAATAATCCGCTGCATAGCCTGTTTTACTACGTCGTGCCCGGCTTTCGCTGGGTACGGACGCCCGCCCGGATATTTCTCGTAGCGGCGCTGGCAGCGGCCATGCTGGCCGGCTTTGGGGCTGACCGGCTGCTGCAAGGACAATGGTCTCCTATAGCTAAAAAGTGGTTTACCCGCCTGACGGTGGCAGCAGCGCCGCTGGCTTTGCTGGTAGGCTTGGGGTTAGCGTTTAGCTTGGGCCAGGCTCATCCGGGCTACCGGTCTGCCCTGGCCCTAGCTATTTTTATTCCCGCCGGCCTGATTCTGATTTTGCTCCGAATCCAACGGATTTTGCCGGCGCAATTAAGCCAGGCGCTGCTGGGCTGCCTTCTCTTTTTGGATTTAGGCTGGTTTGACACGTCTATGCTCCGTTTTGTCCCCCTCGACGAAGCCCTGGCGCCGGGCCAGGCCGCGGTCGCCTATCTGGCCCAAAAGCCTGGCTACTTCCGGGTTTATTCGCCCAGTTATAGCCTCCCCATACAAACCGCTGCCGCTGCCCGGCTAACCCTGGCCGATGGAGTTGAGCCGGTGCATTTGGCTGTTTACGACCAATATATGGCCCACGCCGGCGGCTATGAGGACGCCGGTTTCAGCGTAACCATTCCCAAATTTGACGGCCCGCTGGAAACCTCGCTGCGAGACGTCAAACCTAATTTGAAGTTACTGGGGTTGCTGAATATAACTTACCTGGCTTCAGCTTTCCCCATGAACTGGCCGGGTTTAAGCCGGGAAACCGAACTTGAGGGAACATATATCTACCGGAACGAGCAAGCCTTGCCCCGGGCCTGGGTGGCGCATCAGGCCAGCCCGATCCAAACAGACTGGTTGGCTCAACTCGAAGCTATACCTGATACAGCTAACATCGCCCTCATCGAAAATCAAAAGGTAGATCAGTCAACTTTGAACATTCAATCTTCAACTGCCGAGATTACTTACTACTCAGCCGACCGCATCGAAATCGAAACAGCAATTAGCCAACCGGGCCGGCTGGTTTTGAGCGAAATCTGGTATCCGGGTTGGCAGGCCACAGTAAATGGTATCCCTCAGCCGGTGGAAAAAGTGGATGGTCTGCTGCGCGGCGTTTCCCTGGTCCAGCCTGGGACGTACCAGGTCACCCTAACCTACCATCCCCAGAGTGTTTTATGGGGAGGCTGGATAAGTATGATTACGACCGTTTTACTAATTGTTGGGCTTTTCCTGGCGCTCTGGCGAGCGAACTTTATCTAATCTTTAAGGAAGCCATCACGAGCCTACAACACACCACTGAGGATGAAAATATCTTCCGGCGGTCTGCCGTCGGTCGTCGTCAGTCTATTTTCAAGGGAGGAAGGTTGCCAACTATTTCACGAGAGTGGCGTTGGGTCATAGGCTGGAGCGCTGTCATTATCCTCATCACCTCATTACCCTATATCTACGGCTGGTGGTTATCCACGCCACAGCGCCAATTTAGCGGTTTTATTCTCGGCGTGGAAGACGCCAATTCCTACCTGGCCAAAATGCGTATGGGCGCGGAGGGTAATTGGTTGTTTTACCTGCCCTACACCCCGGAGCCACACCCGGGCGTTTATCTCTACACATTTCATCTGCTACTGGGCAAGCTGAGCGCCGCAACCGGCTTATCTCCAACCCTGACTTATCACCTGGCCCGGCTAATTTTGGGCATGGGCCTGTTGGCGACCGTTTATCAGTTTATCGCTGCGTTTACTAAAAACCTCAAAATCAGGCAGGTTGCCTTTTTATTAGTCGGTCTGGGCAGCGGCCTGGGTTGGTTAGTTATTGTGACCGGTTGGACCGAGCAAATCGGTATTCCACTGGACATCTATCTGCCAGAGGGTTTCAATTTCCTGATTTTGTATCATTTGCCTCACCTGCTCCTGGCCGAAACTTTATTGTTAGGGGGGTTTTTGCTGCTGCTACAAGCATGGCAAACTGAACGCCGGGGCTGGCTAATGGCTCTTTTAGCCGGAGTCTCTTTCTTCCTGGCCCTGGGAATTGCCGCCTTTTACCTGGCTATTATCGTTGCCGTATTGGGGCTGACTCTGGTGTTACAGGGATGGGTTAACCGGCACATCCCCTGGCCCGAGGTTAAACTAACGGCCCTGGCTTTGGCCCTGATTGCGCCCATAGCCCTTTACAACTACTGGGTTTTTGCCACCATTCCGGCCTATCAAATTTTAGGCCGGCAGCTCATTATCCGCTCGCCCGCGCCGATCCATTACCTGTTAGCCTACGGCGTGCTGGCTCTGCTGGCCCTGCCGGGAATCAAAACCTTTTGGCAGCAGCGAGACACTCACAGCCTGTTCTTGATTGCCTGGGTGGCGGCGGTCCCCTTTTTGGTCTACATTCCCTTTAACCTGCAACGCCGGCTGGTGATGGGTGTGCAGCTACCTCTCTCTATCCTGGCCGCCACCGGCTTATATCTGCTATGCCAGGGTAAATTAAAATTGTGGCGCAGAAGTAGTTTGGGCCTCATCTTCTTTGCCAGCCTGACCAATATTTTTCTCCTGGTCGGCAGTTTTGCCAGCGTAACCGGCCAAGAAGCGCCGATTTTTCACTCCACCTCTCAACTTGAGGCAATGACATGGCTGGCCCACCAGGCCCAGGGTGAGGTAGTGATGGCCGTTTACCAGACCGGCAACGTGCTGCCGGCGTATGCCAATGTGCGCGCCTTTGTGGGTCATGGTCCTGAAACGGTCAATTCAGATGAAAAGCGGGAACAGGCCAGGCGCTTTTTCAGCAGTGCGACCAGCGATCCGTGGCGGCGAGAACTGCTGCAAAAATTTAATATCCGCTACGTTTTCTATGGCCCCAACGAAAAAGCCGCCGGAGATTTTAGGCCGCAAGATGCGCCCTATCTGGAAGAGTTGTACCGCAATACAGAGGTACAGATTTTTGGAGTTGACCTACCTCAATAACTTGAGGTTGGTAAATCACCCTTCAATCTGGATTTATGCCCTACTCGGGATGATTTTCCTCATGTTTTGTACCCTGAACAGCCTCTTTCAAAAATGGGTCCTCGGCCAGCAGCAATTCGTAAATCAGCCCGGCTTCTTTAAACCGTTCCTGTTCTTCATACAAACGGGCCAGGGCCAGCCAGGGGGCCGCCTCCTCAGGACCGACTCCGAGGCGCAGCAGTTGTGGGGCTACGTCATTACCTCCCAGGCGGCCATAAATCGTCACCTCAATATTTTCTGAGATATAGTGCGGCGAGAAGCCGCGCTGATAAGCTATCTCGGCGGCCGGCAAGTCACCCCGCTGCTCATAAAGTTGACCGAGATAGGTGTAAGCCCGGCTATCGCCCAAAAAAGCAGCCGTTTTTAGCCATTTTTCAGCCGTAACTGGGTCACCCTGCTCTAATTTGAGGCGTCCCCACAAGAGATAATCTTCGCTTGTTTCCATTGCACTTGAGTCAAGTATGGCAAGGGCCTGTTCAAGTTGAGCGCGATCCAAATAAATTTTGGCCAGGGCCACCCGAAGTTGGGGATCAGTCAGCACCGGGATTGGCTCGACGTGAGTCATCAGATCAGCTTCTCTTCGCGCCCCGGCCAGTTTGAGTCGCGCCAATTCCTGCGATCTTTCATCAGCGGGCCGGGTTTGCTTGACTGCCTCCTCGACCAAGGCAGGCCATTTTCCGGCGCGTTCAGGAGTAGCTTCCCAAAAATCCGATCCGGCCAAATTGGGAGCGAGAGCCAGGGCCTGGCCATAGGCGGCGCTTGCTCGTGCCTCTTCACCTGTTTGCTCGTAAAAATAGCCTAAATTGACTAAATACAGTGGGTCTTTATCGGCGGTCAGGGTTTGTTCTAACATTTCAATTGCTTCCACCCGCCGGCCCTGTTGCCATAACAAGCCGGACAGATTGGCCGAATTAAGCCCCAGAATCGGTTCCTGGCGTAAACCTGCCTGGTAATGCGCGATAGCTGCTGGCAGCAGTTCGGGCTTATTCGTCTGATGGGCCAACCGGGCTTCAAGTAAAGCCATACGGAAGAGGTATAAGCTTAAATAAGGGTCGAGTGTGTGCGCTTGTTCCACCTGCCGGATGGCTTCGGCCAAATTACCGGCTTGCTCTGCTTTGAAGCTGTTTTGAAAATGCCAGTCGGCCCACTCGATCCAGGCAAAAGCAGCCATGTAAACAACTAAAAGGCTCACCGCCAGATAAGCAGTCCAACGCTGCACCGGTGGAGTGAGAACAGGTTTCAAATCGGCCCCCAGATAGGCCGCCAGGCCCACCATAACCAACACATTAGGTGTGGCGCTGTAGGTATCTACCAGGGTTTGCGCGGCCAGGCCCACCAGGGCAGCGCCACAGGCAACCAGGCGAATCCGCTCCATTGGCCGGGCCGGTCCGTAGGGAATTTGCCGCCAGCGCTGCCGCCAGGCTCGCATCACGGTAAAGAGCAAAAATCCGCCCGCGCTCAAACCGATTAAGCCCAATTCTGCGGCGGTATTCAAGTAGACATTATGGGCAGAGGCGATTTGGGACCGGGGCAAAACGGCCTCGTTTAGGCGCAGCAGGGCCCGGCCAAAATTATCAGGTCCGGCCCCGGTCAGCAGGTGCTGCTGAAAGATGGTCCAGGCCGTGTTCCACAAAACAAAACGAATTTGAGTACTACCTTCCCGGCCGGCAAAACTACGTTGTAGCCAAAAAAGAGTTGTTCCCGCTACGATCACGAGGGCGATAATGATAAACAAACGATAAAGAAGGGGGAGGCGCTGCCAGGAGAGTCGTCCCAAAAACCTTTTCCCGGAAATCTTATACCAACCTATAACCATTAAGCTCAAAGAGATTGCCAGGGCCAGGATACCGGCCCGGGAGAAGGCCAAAATCTGGACTAAAAAAGCCAGGGCCAACCAGATGAACAGGGCTTGACGCTGCTGATCTTTAGAGGGCAGCGTCATAACCAAGCCAATAGCAGGTGGAATCAGCAAGGCCAGGTACGCCGACAAGGGCGTTGAACCGTTTAAGGTGATCGACAGGCGATAGATGATCGGGGGAATGGGCTGGCCCCAGCCGCCAATTTCAAACCACCCCTGGGCAAAGGTGGGAAACAGGGGCGTGCCAAAATACCAGGCCAAGAACTCGATCAGGCCAACCAAACAGACCACTGCCGAGGCCATATAAAAAGCCCAGGCCAGTTTGGGGGTCCAACCCTGGCGGGCCAGGTCAACCAACAGGTAAAAGGCCAGGATATGCGCCAGGGTCAACCACAATCTCTCCAGGCTAAACCGGGGCGACTGCCCTAGCCAGGCGCTGATAAAATTAGCAGCCAGATAAAAGACAACTGCCCCGTCCAGATAGGTGCGAGGCAGTCCTGTACCCTGGCGCAGCTTCCTGATCAGCCAAATTCCCAAAATGGCCGTGACAATAACTTGATTGACTACGCGCAAGAAAAAGTTGAGTTGACTATAAAAAGTACCACCGATAAAGGTGAAGTAAAGAACTATTCCGAGGAGAGCGAAATCTTTCCGGGTGAGTTTCATGGGCGTCTCTCCAAATTTTAGTCTACCCGGCCAAAACGTCAAGCTAATAAGCGAACCACAGCAGTTTTCGTGCAGTGTACCTCTGCGGTCTCATAGCATCTTTTCCATTTTTTCTCTTTTGTGTTAGAATCGCCCCTAATCTTACCACATTGGGGTGGTTGCGGCAGACCGTGACCTCCCCAAATTTTTTATCCAAGGTTGGAAAAGAGAGACTATGTTACGAACACACACCTGCGACCAACTTCGTCCTGAGTACGAAGGCCAGACCGTCACCCTGGCGGGCTGGGTTCACCGCCGCCGCGATCACGGCGGTTTGATCTTCATCGACCTGCGCGATCGGTATGGTTTGACCCAAATCGTGTTTGACCCGGCGGTGAGCGCCGTTGCCTTCGATCTGGCCGGCACGCTCCGCAACGAATACGTGATCCAAGCGACGGGCCGGGTCCGCCGTCGTCCGGCCGGACAGGAAAATCCGGGCTTAACTACCGGCGCCATCGAGGTTGAAGGACAAACCTTAAAAGTTCTCAACCCGGCCAAGACCCCACCTTTCGACATCAACAAGGATACCCCGGTTGATGAAGCCTTGCGCCTGCGCTACCGTTACCTCGATCTGCGCCGCCAGCGGATGAAAAATAACCTGGTCCTGCGCCACAACGTGGTTCGTTACATTCGAAACTTTTTGAGCGACGAAGGCTTTATCGAAGTTGAAACCCCGATCTTGTTCAAAACCACCCCGGAAGGCGCACGCGACTACCTGGTACCCAGCCGGGTCCATCCCGGTAAATTTTATGCTCTGCCGCAAAGCCCGCAGCAGCTCAAGCAGTTGCTTATGGTCGCCGGTTACGACCGCTACTTCCAAATCGCCCGCTGCTTCCGCGATGAGGATCAGCGCGGCGACCGGCAGCCGGAATTTACCCAACTTGATATGGAGCTGAGTTTTGTCGACCGTGAAGACGTGATGGGGTTGATCGAGCGGCTGATGATCGGCCTGGTCGAGAACAATACGCAGCGGCAAATCCTTTACAAACCCTTTCCTCGGTTGAAATACGCCGAAGCGATGGCCCGCTTTGGCCGGGACAACCCCGACATCCGGTTTGGGATGGAGTTGGTTGATATTAGCTCTCTGGTCGCCCGGAGCGGCTTTAAGGTTTTCAGCGATACCGTTGCCTCGGGTGGTTTGGTCAAGGGGATGAATGTCAAAGGGCAAAGCCATTACAGCCGCAAACAGATTGACGAATTGGCCGAGTTTATCAAAGATTTTGGAGCCAAAGGATTGGCCTGGTTGATCATAGACCCCTCCCCTACCTCCCCCTCACAAGGAGGGGAGAAGGGGGTGGGGGCCATCCGCTCGTCTTTTGCCAAGTTCCTCTCCCCCGAAGAGACGACGGCCATTGTCGACGCCCTCCAGGGCCAACCGGGCGACCTGCTGCTGTTTGTGGCCGATAAACCGGCCATTACTAACGAATCTCTGGGGCGTTTGCGGGTTGAGTTGGGGCAGCGCCTGGGCTTGTTCGATCCAAATGTGTTAGCCTTCTGCTGGGTGATTGATTTTCCCTTCCTGGTCTGGAATGAGGAAGAAAAGCGGTGGGACCCCAGCCACCACCTTTTCACCGCGCCGATGGACGAGGATATCCCCCTGCTGGATAATGAACCCAGCCAGGCCCGGGGTAAGCAGTACGACCTGGTTTTGAACGGCTATGAAATCGCCGGCGGCAGCATCCGGATTCACCAGCGCGAGTTGCAAGAGAAGGTCTTTGGGCTGATCGGCCTGGACATCGAGGACGCCAAACGGCAGTTCGGCCACCTGGTCGAGGCGTTTGAGTACGGCACACCGCCCCATGGCGGCATCGCCCCCGGCATTGACCGGATTGTGATGCTCCTGGCCGGCGAACCCAACATTCGCGAGGTCATCGCCTTCCCCAAGAGCCAATCCGCCGCCGATCTGATGGCCGGCGCGCCGACCATCGTTTATCCGCAGCAGTTGAAGGATTTGCACATCAAGTTGGATTTAGAGTGAGATTTTACCGTAAGGACAGGGCGAAGTCTCCCGGTAAGAGGCTTCGTCCTATTTTTATTGCTGTGTGATTAAATTTGCATAAATATCTGGTTGGATAGATTGAACAATTCCCCTATCCCCCTATAAATTTCACCCTTGGGTTTTTAGTGGTTTTTCTCAAAACCGAGAATATGTTACAATAAGGACCGTAATAGAACTTTTTTTCTCTTACGGAGCCTTGATGACTAACCCCACCCAAAATTACCAACGAACATTTGAACAGTTAGAAGAAGTGGCTTCAAAGTTTTGGCCTTCAGAATTATCTGAAATGGGGGCAAAACTTAGCGCCATCCCCCTACTTTTAGAGACTCAAGACCAATTTATTCATATTCTCAGCATTGAAACAGACGAATTAGATAAATTATTCGACATCGTTGAGGCATCCAGCTTACCGGCTAACCTTTTTGTTAAACATTTGGTGATTTTAGCCGACTTTGGCGGCGAAATGTTAAAACGGGTTAGCCGTGAATTTGAACTTCTGTTTCCAGATAGCAAACTGAATTATTTGTGGCGTGGTCAACAGCGTTCTTATATCTTCAAGGCTTTACCAACGCAAAAATTCAGTAACACTTCACTCAAGATTGATGGTAAAAAACTTTTCGATAACCATTCAATTAATGATTTGCAACGTGATGCTATCACCTTACTTTTGTTTGGCAGTGCTTATAGCGGTGATGACCTGGAAGTAACATCTACTCTGGCAAAATGTGAAGTTGGTGATTATCTTGGTAAACCGGATGAGTTAGCAACCTTTATTAAACAACGTTATATTTGGGTCAGCCGAATTACCGGAGGCGCACAATCAAATAATTTAGGGCAGTTGGCTCAAAAATTTGTGGGGCAGTATCTTAAAGAAAATCTAAAATTACCGGGTATTGAAGTTCACACCAATGGTCGGTTGCCCGGAGTAACCCATACCGATATTACAACAGGCCGTTTAACATCTTTTGATTTGGTTGTCACCGACGGCAAAAAACATGTTGCTGTTGAAGTAAGTTTTCAGGTTACTACTAATAGTGTTATAGAACGTAAATCTGGTCAGGCTAAAGCCAGGTATGAACAAATTGAGGCTGCCGGACACAGAATCGCTTATGTACTTGATGGATCAGGCAATTTTGAACGTGAAACCGCACTTCGGACAATATGCGCTCACAGTCATTGTACGGTAGCCTTCTCGCGTGGTGAATTGGATGTTCTTTGTAAGTATTTAAAAGAATATTTTACGGGGGTGCTGAATTAATGGCGCATTTATCAGAAAACAGCCACCCCCTAGCAGTAGAACAGGTTTCTATTCATAGCAGCGATGAAATTTATGAAGCAGTGCAAAATTTTAACGATGTTTGTATGGTGGTCTTACCGCTACATTCAGAAATAGATGGATATAAAAACCCGTTAAAAAATATTGGCTCTTTCATCGCCAATGTAGCCAGCAAATTAGGCCCAGGAGCAACACTTATTTCGCTTGGTGAAATTGCTGACCTGGTTCAAATACAATCTACAATCCCTTCGACTGTTCGTTATCAGCATTGGATTGCTATTAAACGTATATCTCCCAGAGAGATAGATACTTGTTCTCTCCCAAATTATCACTTTGGGGCTTTAATTCACACAAGATATAAAAAATCGTTGAGTCACGTTAAAACCAGAATAGAGTATACATATTGTCCCAATTGTGATAAAACCACCAAAGATTACGGCGGAAAAAAGCACACGTATCATCAATATGGTACAGTAATGTCTGATGTGTGGCGCGATATTGCTTGTGAGTTGGACGGCGATCTTACCCCAATCATTACACGTTTTCGAGATTTACTTGGCCTTGAGCCATATAAAAAACTTTTGGTGCTTGATTGTCGTTTGATGGATTATGTACCTGTTTCAAATAATGAAACCAGTATACCGGATTGGATTCAAAATTTTAATACTGTTCGAGAAACATCGTCCCAATATTTATTGTTTGGTAGTGATAATGAGCAGAAAGTTTCAGAAAATGACTTGCCCTTAAATTTTACAGACCGTCTCATAAATGGTGATTGTCTGGAACAGTTAAAGGAGATACCAGATAATAGTGTTGACTTTGTTTTTACTGACCCGCCTTATAATTTAGGTAAAAAATATAGTGGCTACACTGACGATTTGGAAATAAAGGAATATTTTAACTGGTGTGATATGTGGATTGCCGAGTTAGCCCGCATATTGAAACCGGGACGGACACTTGCGCTTCTCAATATTCCCATCTGGTCTATTCGGCATTTTCTGTTTATGGAAACAGTTCTTCAATTTCAAAATTGGATAGCTTGGGATGCCTTATCTTTCCCGGTGAGACTTATTATGCCAGCCCATTATACAATTTTAGCTTTTAGCAAAGGTAAATCACGAGAACTGCCGGGGTTGATTGGTGAAGCTGGGCAAACAAGTGTATCCAGTGCGCCACTGGCTTTTGATTCGCTAAAACCGTTAGCCGAAGAATATTGTTTGCGTTCAACTTGCGTGCAACAGCGCAAAATGATGCAGATTAATGATCGTGCACCGCTCACTGACTTATGGTGGGACATTCACCGATTAAAACATAATAGCCGTCGTGTGGATCATCCTACCCAACTCCCCCCCCATTTGATGTATCGTTTAATATCTGTTTTTACAAAACCTGATGAGGTAGTCTTGGATTGTTTTAATGGTTCAGGCACAACTACACTCACGGCGCACCAGTTGGGACGGCACTATATTGGAATTGAAAAATCACCAAAATATTTCAAAATTGCTCAAAAGCGGCATGAAGAAATAACTCAAGGGCTTGATCCATTTCGGAAAGAGGAACGTAACCTTACAGCGAAAAATAGCCCTGTTCCTCGTTTACTCAAACAAAAATATGAAGTTCCAAAGAAAATTTTGCAGTTAGAAGTAAAACGTATTGCCCAGAAATTAGGAAAATTGCCAACACGTGAAGAAGTTGAGCAAAATGGAAAATATCCAATAAAATATTATGATGAATATTTTGTAAGTTGGGGTGAGGTTTGTGCCGCCGCTCGAACAACAGGAATGACAGAATTTAGAGATACTTCAAGTAAAATTAGTGGTAATAATGATTCAGGTTTAGGCGTAAAACAATTAAGTTTTGATATAGTAGATGAAGAAAACTAAAGCGTTCAAGGCCTATTACGGCCAAAAACGACTGCCAGATCATCCTGGTATAGCTCCACCCAACCTGATTCACGCTTTAGAAATTTAGCCAGGGTGCTGTCACTCTCGATTAAGACCAAGTTGATGCCATCCTCGTCCAACGCCTGCAGCCAGCCCTCACCACCGGCTGCGACATTCAGGTAGCGGCGAATAAAGCATACCTACGAAGACTGTCGTCATATCTTCTACCTCAACTTTATAAACGATGGGGCGACACCGGGCCGACGGACTTTGGCTTTACCGGGCAGCGGAATGACTCTTACAT
>CAZUNT010000211.1:0-12323 GCA_964622215.1 uncultured Caldilineaceae bacterium | reverse complement strand
TAAAAGGTCTTACTTTGTTTATACGAGGTATTCAGGCTGCCGGATAGGCCAAAAAACTCGGCAAAGGCGTAAGCGGTACAGAGCGAGACCACCACCAGGCCCATAAAGCCGGCGTTGAGAATGCCGACTGCAAACAAAATTCCGGCCAACTCCCCGGCAAAAGGCTTGATGGCCAAAGCGGCCTGTTCGCCTGACTCCAGGGGAATATGATGGACAAACAGGGTTGCGGCGGTAGCCACAATCATAAAAAACGAAAAGAAATCGGTTAGAAAAGCGCCCCAATACGCTTCCAGTTGCCCATAATTGACTTTGCCCTTTTCGATTTTTTTATCGTAGACGAAGCTGCTGATAAAAAACTGGCCCCACGGGGTAATGGTCGTGCCTAACACGCCCATGCCGATAAGTAGGTAACTCTTCCAATACTCCGGGGTAAAGGCCACGCCGTGAGGGTAAATCAAGTTACCCAGGGCCAGCTCCCAATCGGGCCTGGCTTTAAGCGCCGAAACGATATAGGTTAAGAAAAAGAGACACGACACCAGCATAATATTTTGGGTGACTTTATAACTGCCTTTGGTAATAAAGATAAAAGAAATCACGACGATAAAAATCACCGCGGGAATCGGCGGCAGCCCCAACATAGCACTGGTGGTCTTGATAGCTGCCAATTCCGTAATAATCGTTCCCAGGTTGGCAATCAACAAGCTGCCAAAGATAAGCAGGGCTACTCTAACCCCAAACTTCTCTCGGATCAGGTCGGCCAGACCTCGCCTGGTGATGATGGTCAAGCGCATGCCCATTTCTTGGGTAATGGCCAGCAGGATGGTGATAATTATCAAGGGGAAGAGGATCGGATACCCCAAAGTGGCCCCGGCAATCGAGTAAGTTGCTACGCCACCGGCGTCGTTGTCGGCCATGGCCGTAATGGTGGCCGGTCCAAAGACCGACAGCAAAACCAACATTCTTCTGAAAAAGTTGGCAGAGAACCAGGTATTTCGGTTGAGTAAAATTGCGTTTCTCAGCATGAGGCAACTCCTTTCAAAACAGTGAACAGTGAGCAGTGAACAGTGAACAGTTTGACTGATCACTTTTCACTGCTCACTGATTACTTTTTCAAACAATTAATAATACAGACGTGGTAAGCGCTTCTTCCAGGCTGTCGGGATGATTTTGTCGAGCGCGTCGTCGGCGGTGACAATTCCGTGCAGGCAGTTATTATCATCTACCACAGGGATGGCCAGCAGGTTGTACTTGGCAATCATCTGGGCCACCTTATCCTGGTCATCCAACAGGTTTACCCGGATGGCTCGCTTGTGCATAAAGTCGGTGACCGGCGTGTTGGGCTGAGCCAACACCAGGTCGCTCAAGGAAAATACGCCTAACAGATGGCTCGCCTCATCCGTTACATATACATAGAAGATCGTTTCGGCCTCGTCGGCACTTTCTCGCAGCATTTGAATGGCCTGTTCAGCCGTGAGTCGGGGCGGAATCGAGGCGAATTCGGTGGTCATAATCCCGCCGGCACAGTCTTCTGGATAGGTCAACAGTTTGCGCACTTCGGCTGCGTCTTTCTGTTCCATCAACCCCAGCAAATCTTCGCTGCGTTCTTTGGGCAGTTCGGCCAGCAGGTCGGCCGCTTCGTCGGGCGACATCTCCTCCAGGACATCCGCCACCTTTTCGTCGGACATATTTTTGACCAAACTGGCCTGGAAATCCGGCTCCACTTCCTCCAGCGCCTCGGCCAGTTGCTTCACCCCGAAGGTGTCAAGGAATTGCCGGCCTTCGGCCCGATTTAAGTCGCTGATGATTTCGGCAATATCGGCCGGGTGAAGTTCGGCCAGCTTGTCACTGGGCACCTTTAAACGCATGAACTCATCGTGCGAGAACAGTTCTACATCATCCCAGGAAATGACGTTTCTGGGCGGCTGGCGATGGAAAAAAGAAGCGATATTTTCGGCGGTCTGGGCCAGGCCAACTCGACGTAAAACGCCCATGCCGCCGATGTCTACGTTGCTGACAAAAATGTTGCCGTTGACCCGCACCAGTTCCAGGTCGTTGACTCGCACCACCCGCACGCCATTGGTGTCGATGATTTGTTTATCCAGCACATCCTGCACCAGATAAATAGCGTCCTCGCCAGGAGTATAAGGTTGAATTTCTTCCAGGCGGCAATTTAAGGGAATAGCGGCTGAAAACAACACCGCTACCGCCGAAAAAGGAATCAGCCAAGAGTCGTCCTTGCCCTCGATCTCAATTGCTTCAATAACCGGATGGCGAAGTTCCTGCCAGAATTTAGCAATCAGGTCCTTCAACACTCCCACACGCTTGCCATCTACATCGGTGACAGGCTTATCAATTAATTCGCTAATAAATGCCATGGCACACCTCCTACATGGGTATCTGAATGAGCACATCTTCTCAAATGTAGATGAATGAAATGGTCAACGAGGATGCAGGTAGGGCCTGGCCTGATGGTCAGGCAAAAAAAGGCCACCTCGACGACTGGCGAAGAGGTGGCAAATTAAAAGATCAAGCCGGTGGGGCGGGGTGTTACAAGATAGGCAAAAGTAAGCGCGGCCCAATAAGCCAAAGGCGAGCGCGTAGAAGCAGCCTGGGTGTACTCAACCCAACCTCAACCTGGTCAAGCCAAACTCTTAGCCAGTTGTGGTGTATCCAGCTATCCGTACTGTGACCTGCGTCCACGCAATCACCTCCTCTCTACACCTGTGTGGTCCAATTCGGCAGCCATCCGGCTGCCGTAACACAGGGGTAAAAAGAAAACCTCCCCGTTTATTTATCAACCAGGGAGGCATTATAGACTACAAACCTGACCCATTGTCAGGTTGCCTCACTGGTTGAGCTTTAGCACTGCGCGTCGTAAGGACAATGTCCCAGCCACTTTGAGTAAAGCCTTAAGCCGGCCTTACCTGGTCTACCGCCTTGGCGTCTCTCGACGTTTCGGGGCAGCGGCCTGTGTCTCACGCAGACGCCTCGCCTAACGAGGTATCCTTTTTACAATGGAAAATATACTCCGGTTGCCCGGATAAGTCAAGAGTTTACCTAACACAGCGGAAACCCCGGACGTCATCCCTAAATTTGGCCAGGCCAAGAAATACTTTTTTGGTCAATATAGTCAAAGATGGGTTTCATCTCTATATTTTTACCAAAAACCATATATCGGTCCCGTGAAATAGAAGGCAATGAGACCAATCGTATTACTAAACCCATGAGCTAAAATTGAGGCCCATAGATTATTCTCGTATCTGAATTTTAACCAACTAAAAAACAGCGCATCCAGAGTGGTAATAGTAATGCCAATTATACCTTGTTCTGTATGGGCAAGCCCAAATAATATAGAGGAAATTCCTACTGCCCAAAATATCCCGCCTGGTGTGTCTCCGAGTAAATCACATATTCTCCTTTGCAGATAGCCCCGATAAACAATTTCTTCACCAAAGGCAGCCAGGGTCCAGGTGAGAGCCAGGAGGAACAATAAATTGCCAAGATTTCCTTTAAGGTTTTCAAATGCACTCAAATCTTGGGTGGTTCCAGTTAAATGATTCAAGGTGGGCATGAATACACTCAACTGCATTAAGGTCCAAACAATCACCAATAAAAAAATAGTCAATGCCATCCAGGGTACGTTCTTATTTTTCTTAAAGCCTAAAGTTGATATTTTTTGCCTGCGGATTAATAACGAAATAACGATGATGCCTAAAATTATTATGGTAGGGATAAACAGGTCCAAAATAATAACTGCCACAGCAATGACTAATTCAACTGCGGCGATAATTCGCCAAAGCGTATTCTTGTCCATCTCTAGTCTCCTGATTTTCTGAATAGTTAATGTAACCGAGCTATTATATCCCCCAAAAGGCCGGTCATATCTGTTGAAAAGAATAAATCACTATTCATAGGCCAGCACCTCGTTGATGGTCAGCCTGGCTGCATTGCGGGCTGGCATGATGCTGGCAAAAATCGAAAGGACGATGACGACCGCCAGCCAAAGCAGGGTGCCCAATGGGGTGAAACTCAGAGCCATAGCCGAATTCATTATGGATTCTTCGATAATCTTGAGCAAAAAGTAACCGATGGGAAACGACAAGCCAATCGCCAAAACCCAGGTAATCAAGCCGATGACCAGCGCTTCGATAGTCACTGACTGCATGATGACAGAATCAACCGCCCCGATGGCGCGCATAACGCCGATTTCTCGGGTCCGCTCCAACACATTGATGCTCATCGTACCGGTCAAACCAATACTGCCTACAAACGCAGTTAAGACTGCCATAACCAATAAGAAGATAATCACAACGTTGAGCGCCACTCTTGCCTTCTCTTGCATGGAATGTCCAGATTGGACACTTTGAACCGCGAAATTCCTATCCGTTAGATAACGATCAATGCGGCGGGTTAACGCTTGTTGAGAGGCCGCATCGTGAGCTTTAGTAATGATGCGGTATGAACTTGCCTGGTAGGATAAATGGATTCTGTCCGCAATGAATTCAAAATTTGCATATGCTATTGGGTCCCCAAACAGAGCCAAAAACGGGAATATCCCCACCACTTGCCATTGTTCCACACGGCGGCCTGGGAGTTTGATCCTCAAACTGTCGCCCAGTTTAAGGCCGGGATAAAAATTATAAATCGAATCGGTCACCACTATGGCGCGTTCCTCATTGGGCAAGAGCCAACGACCAGCCGCCAGTTTCAGATCAAGCAACTGGGTAGTCTGGGGCGGGGCAACAATGGAGAGATTGGTCACCAGAGCGTCGTTCTCGTCCCAAACCTCGCCAGCGGCGGCAATCCAGCCTTCTACACCTTTGACACCGGGTATCTCTAGCAGGGTTTGCTCAATCTGGCTGACTCGGTAAGGCCGGCGCAAGTTCATGGTTACATCCCCCATATAGTGCTGCAACAATTGACCGATAAGACTGTCCAGCGAATCGCGCACATTGAACACCGCAATAAAAACGGCCCCGGCCACCGTAAGCGTAAAGATGGTCAAGAGCAGGCGTCCCTTCTTGCGAAACGTATTCCGAAACGAGAGCAGGATCGGACGGGAAATCCAACTGATCCATCTGGGGCTGCGGTTAAAGCTGCTTCGGGTGGGTTGATTGCCGGGGCGATAGTTACTAATCGCCTGTTGAACACTGGTTTTTGCGCCGCTGTTTATGGGGAAAAAGCCAGCGCTTAATGGGATCAGGGAGGCGACCAGTATCTGGGCCACAACGGCCAAAGGGATAACCCGGAAACCTTGCAGCACCGCTCCAAACAGATAGGCGATAAACCAGGCCAGGCCATAGCCTGCGATTGTGCCAAGTGGCACAGCCAAAACCAGCGCGATCAAGCCATAGGCAATGATCAAGGCCAAGTACATCCCTAGAATCTGATAACTGCGCCCTCCCACCAACTTCATCACCCCGATCTGGCGCAACTGCTGCGTCAGCAGGGCATTGAGCATATTGATAATGAGGGAACTGCTCAGAATGGTGATCAAGCCGCCTAATACCCCAAGTACGCCAAGAATAACCAAAGTCAAGTCCGTCATCGGGTGTTCATTTGAAAGGTGTTCCTCCAGCCGATAGACTTCTTGGCTCCGCTCCACCTTATCTTTAATCTTGGCGGCAACGTCGGCGATGATTTCACGCTTACTTCCGTCGCCCTTTACCGTGACGTAGAGCCGGTTAAAATAGTCTGCCTGTCCCAATGACCTCAACGTTTTTAAGGTCATAAACGCATAACTCGTCACGTTTGGATCGGGCTTGGAAGTTGTCTGATCAGCGACAAGCCCAGCTACGGTCAGGGTGTGGCTCGAACCATCGGGGAGTTCGATTTCGATCTTGTCGCCGGTATGAAACCCGGTGCTGTGCATCATATCGTGGCTGATCACGACTTCGTCTTTGCCCGGGAATGGGGCGCCTTCAATTGGCGTTCGAAGACTGATATGACCCGCAAAATCTGAGACGCCAACCAGGGTTAGATTCAGCCAATCTTCACCTCCTCGCCTCGCCCGGATTCCGACAATGCGGCGCCCTTCCACTTCCTCCACACCTGGCGCCTTTTCGATGGCTCGAACCAGGTCTTTATCAAATGGGTCAGTCCACACTTCAATATTGGGCGGATTGACGGCAGCATAACTGCGGTTAATATCTTCCTTCAGAATGACGAATGCGCTGATGATCATCCCAATGGCAAAGACCCCGGCGGCAATAGAAGCGACCACCAGCCCGGTGCGCGTTTTGTCGCCCCACAAGTCAGAGAATACTTTGCGCCAACGAGGTCTTAGCAAGTTTGGTTTGACAGCGGGGTTCACTGGTCGCTCTTCCTTCTCCGTATATTTTCAGCAAGGCGGGTGGTAGCCACCTCGTGAATGGTGTGACGGGCTAAGGGGGAACTGTCAATGAGTTCGTGGAATAATTCTTTGGGCAAGAGTGCTAATTCTGCGCCGCTGCTCGCACCGCGCACGTGGGCTGTTGAATGACCGCCCAGGAGCAATGAGATTTCGCCGAAAAACTGTCCAGGGCCAAAACGCGCCAGCCGTATTTCTTTAGACTGTTCATTGGTGACGACAATCTCCACTTCGCCGGATACAATCATAAAGAAATGCTCGACCGGTTCCCCCTCTCGGAGAATTATCGCCCCCGGCAAAACTTGCTGTTTCTCGGCGCGCTTGGTCGCCGCCAACATTTGCGGGTGTGACAGGAAGGGCAGCGCGCGGGCCACAGTTTTATCAATAATCTCACCATCGGACAGGATGATCGTTTGATCCGTTCTTTGGGTGATCGAAGGGTCATGGGTGACAATCAAAACCGTCTTGCCCTGTCTCGCCAGATTCTCAAACAGGTTAAGAACATTGTCAGCAGCATGTGAATCGAGATTGCCGGTGGGTTCATCCGCCAGGATAATGGGGGGGTCGGTGGCCAGGGCGCGGGCGATGGCGGCGCTCTGCTGCTGCCCGCTGGAGACGGCCGCGGGCCGTTTGTGGGCCTGGTCTGCCAGCCCGACCATCTTGAGCAAGGTTATGGCCCGCTCAGGGCGTTCATAAAAAGGATAGATGTTACAGTAATCCATCGGCAGCATGGTGTTTTCCAGCAGCGTCAGGGTGGGCAGAAGCTGGAAAAACTGGAACACCACCCCCATGTTCCGCCCACGCCACAAGGCCCGCTGACTTTCACTCATCTTGTAAATAGGCTCGTTGCCAATGAGCACTTCCCCGGTGGTGGGATGGTCAATGCCCGTAATCATATTCAGCAGGGTAGATTTGCCACAGCCCGATTTGCCCACGATGGAGATAAACTGCCCGTAATTCAATTGCAGGTTGATGGGTTTCAGCGCCACGAATTTCCCCGCCGTGTTTTCATAGACCTTTTCCACATCACGCAAAACAATGGCGGGTGTTTCCGGGTGTTGCGCCGCCGGCGTAGAAATGATTTCAATACGGGATTGGGCCGTATCAAGGGAGACCCGTTCTTGCTCAGAAATCAGAGCCGAGGACGCTGCCATCTGGCCAGCTGGGCCGGCTCCATTTTCCGCCGGACCGCTGACGACACCATCTACAATCTGTAAATGGCGGGAAAAACGAGGGGCAAAAGTCTCATCATGGGTGACCATAACGATCGTTTTGCCCTGGTCAACCAGTTTCTCGAAAATTTCCAGAATGGTTTCAGCCGTGATACTATCCAAGTTGCCGGTCGGTTCATCCGCAATAATCAGGTGCGGGTCGTTTACTAAAGCACGGGCAATGGCGACGCGCTGTTTTTGCCCGCCGGAGATATGCGCCGGGATTTTGTAAGCATGCTCGGCGATCTCAACCAACTCCAACAATTCGAGTGCCTTTTTTTTGCTAACGATAGGATGGTACGCGCCTAAAAAGTCAGGCGGCAGCATGACGTTCTCTACCAGGCTGAGGGTAGGCATCAGCTCGAAAGATTGGTAAATAACCCCGAGGTTTTCCCCCCGCCACAAGGCCAGTTTATCTTCATCCAAGGTATGGATAGGGATAAAGGGGGACGGCGCTTTATGACGTACTGAATGAAACAGAATTTCCCCGGAGGTCAACTTGCTCACCCCGGAGATCATATTGAGCAGAGTAGTTTTGCCCGCGCCGGATTTCCCCGTGATCCCCAGGAATTCGCCCTGCCGGATATCAATGTTGACATGATCGAGGGCCACAAAAGGGGCATCACCGGTGAGGTATGTTTTAACTACATCTTGCATTTGGATGATGATGTTTTGATTTTTGCCGGCCATGCTTGCAAACCTGCCAACAGGCTCAAGTTTCAGTTCCTTCTTACAAGAAAACTCTCAAGTTGTCAAGCGGGTTGCCAGTAAAAAATTGACACTTTTATAGCACTTTGGATTGATGACAATTCACCCCTTCGATGATATACTGTGAATTGTTATGTTTAAGTCGTAGGCTCTGGGTAAAGTGGTCGTACTGGCCCGCAAGCGGCTGAACCGCAGGTGTGTGCGTCACAGAAATCAGATTGAGGCAATGGTGGGCAGGTATGGAGTTGCCATGAAGAAACTTGCAGCAGGCCATGCTTTGGCCCGACCAGGAGAAGCGTATGTCGACCAAACGAACAGTGCAATATATGATTTTTATGTTGATCTTCGTGAAACTAACAGAAGAGCGCAGACTACTGAAGGACTTTGGGAGTGACTACGATGAATATCGCCAGCGAGTATCAATGTTTGTTCCGTGGATACAAAAGCGATCGGGGTCATCGGGTACATTAGGTAGGCGCTGACAACTCGTTGGAGCGGATAGGCGAAATAAAAATCCCCGACTCGTTGGCCGTGGCGATGCGCCTGGTCGAGCGCCATCTCATTCGCTGGCCTTACATCCAGGGTATCCAGGGGCAGCTTCTCACCTACAAACTGGCGGAGGATAACAAGCTGCCCCAGGATATTGTGGCCACCCTGATGATGGCGGCTTATTTCCTCAGGATGTATCAATGGGAAGAATATACCGAGGAACACCAGCCAAAAACACCAATTGTGATGGCCCCAGCGCGGGACGCCCGCCAAACGGTGCTGACGCCCCGCACGGTGGACCTGTACGTGGCGAGGTAGATGGGCGCCCCGTTTCCCCTAAAAGTATGCGGGACTCTCGAGGAGTACTTCAGTTTGGGGGCGAGATGGGAGAGAATACCAGGGAGAAAAAATGGGGGGCTAAGGCTGGCGAAAAGTAAGCAAGAACTGAAAGTCGGCTGTGTGTATGATATTGAACTCCGGCTGATCTTTGATCCACCCAGCCAGGAGTGGCTCCAGCAAGGCCACGCGGTCAATAACAGCTATATCGCTTACTTAGGCGGACCAGAGGGTGTGGGCGTTGGCGCAGCAACGGGGCTGGGAGCAGCCCTATGACACCCAAGCCATCGGGGACGGTGACCCGTGGATTTGGAACCTGGTCAGACTGCACTTTTATGATAGCCTCCAAGGAGTTCTATCCGGCTCAAGTACTCTTTTACCGGCATTTTAGCGAATGACTTTGTCGGCCTGGCGCAGGGTTGTATCGGGGATGTCCAGGCCAATAGCCTGGGCTGTTTTGAGATTAATGGTCAAAAAGAAGTCGGCCGTCTCGACCGGCAGATCGGCCGGCTTGACCCCCTGCCGGATTTGGTGGGCTAACCGGGCCGCCTGTTTGCCCGTTGCAGCAAAGTCAATCGCCAGGGTCAGCAACGTTGCCTCATCCATGGGTACAAACGAGCCTGTCGGGAGGCCGCGTTTGATGGCCGCCTGGCTCAATTCGGCATTTCTTGGATCCAACGTGGGCGAAGGGACACTAAAGATGGCATTAATATCTGTCGGTAAGCTCTCGATAGCGGCCACGGCCTCCTCTGTTGAACTCACCTCACCAGGCACAAGTTCAACTTTTAGTTGAGAGG
The DNA here is from genome assembly GCA_964622215.1 of uncultured Caldilineaceae bacterium. Classification (GTDB taxonomy): domain Bacteria; phylum Chloroflexota; class Anaerolineae; order 4572-78; family J111; genus DSQQ01. The sequence goes on along the minus strand of CAZUNT010000211.1, from coordinate 2,433 downwards.
CACTTTTATCCACGATGGCCAGAAATCCAACCGAAGCTCCATCAGCGGGATTGTAGGGCACATAAATCTTCTTGGCATTCGGTGTGATTTTGACCAACCATTCCAGGGCTTTAGGGATTTCATAGCCAGCTTGAATGCCGGTCAGATTGCCGCCAGGATGGCTGATACTCTCCACCAGTCCAAGTTCAACTACTCCAGAGGCCAGAGCAAAGACAACGGGAGTGTTCGTGCCCGCCACGGCTTGCTTGGCCTGTTGGGTGGGTACCAAGCCTGTTACAAGGAGCAGATCTACCTTCTGGGCCAACAAGTTCTTGATTTCACCGTCAATTGCCTCAACGCCAGACCCGACGGGGCTGGCGTAGATATAGGTAACGTCTTTACCTTCCACGTAACCTAATTCGGTCATGCTTGCTTTGAATGACTCGAGAATAGGAGCAATAGCCGGGGATTCGGCGACTATGCCGATGGTGAAGGGTTTTTGAGCCTGGCCGCCGCAGGCAGTCGCCAGCAGGCCGGTGAAGACAAACAGGGCAATACTGAGGAAGGATAAATATTTGAGGGTTCGAGCAACTTTCATGGTAACTCTCCTTTTTAAAAGCCCTACTGGTTTTATACCAAACCTGTCAGGTTTAGCCCAATGCACTAACAATCGGACCGCAATTTATAGTCTACAACTATTCTGGCGGGAGTTCAACCCCAGAATTAGGGGGTTCTATCTGGTTCAAGTAAGGAGGATTGGCTGGGAGCGGTAATCAGTGGCTCCAGGCTCGCTATACTCTTAGTATAGCTTTGCATAAATTGCTTCCGAGTTACACGATGTAGGCGATATATCGGAGTCACGAAGACATCGATCAGTACAGAACTGCTACCGCCCCATTTTTCAAGTATTTCTTGCTGACAAAGTTGGTGTATAATGTAACTGGCCTTGCCAACCCGCAATTGGCTGAACCGCAGGCGTTGGGCGGCTGGCGAAAACGTGGAAGGATTGAATGGATTTTTGTTCCTAAAAATTTATTAAAAAATGCGACCTTACATAAGAAGAGAGAGATTTTAGATGAAATCACACACCGTAAAGAGCGGCATGATCTTGACCGCGTTGGCTTTGGCTATGCTGCTAACCCTGGCCTCACTTTTGCCGTTAACCGCACACTCTCCTGTAAATTCAGTTCGCGCTTACAGTTCGGATCCCGGCACCTGGCTAATCACAGCAAATTTCAGTAACTCAACCATCTCGCTGGTGAACACCACTGACAACATGATCTATGGGCCTTTCCTGAAAGGACAACTAGGCCCAGCAAAAAACTTGTTTGATGTAGCGGTCACCCCGGATGGCAAAACAGCCCTGGTGTCGAATTTCTATAAACAAGCGGTCTATTTTATTGATCTCTCCACCCCCCTCAGCCCATCAATGATCGTCTCGGTGACGCTGCCGATGCCCCCGGAGGATATCGCCATCACGCATGATGGCAAGTTTGCCCTGGTGACTGATGGGGGTAGCAGTAGTTGGGTGGCTTCGATCAGCCTTATATCCAGAACACTGGTGTATTCTTTGAACGTTAATCTACTTGCTGCTCAGGCGGTCGAAACGGCTCCCGATGGGACAATTATCATTGCTAATTATCTCGACGGCCGGTTAGGCACGCTGGCTATAGACGACGCAGGCAGACTGACTTCAGTGATGAGTTACACCCTTGACTCAGGCGGGCCGGTCAATGTGGGGGTAGCCCCTGATGGCCAAACAGTGCTGGTCTGCAGTGGTTCTTCTCGCAACATGCATGTCTATCAGATCACCAGCCCTGGTAACCTGACTTATAAAATGACCGTATCCGGGATTCCTACCGGTACACAATCGGTCGCCTTCAATAGTGCCGGGGATAAAGCTTACGTGGTGTCCTCCTCCGGTGTCCCCACCCAAACCCTGTCAGTCCTGGATATTTACGCCCCGGGAGTTGTAGCCCTTAATACCGCCGCCGCCGCAGACCTCTTGGGTGAAGTGGAGGGCCAATCCTTCGGAGTGGATGTCATAGCTGTGGTGGGTGACAAGGCCTATGTCGGCAATCCTTCCTCCTCTAGTAAGATACCCGCCTTGAGAATGGTTGATCTCGATGATTACAGCGTTACTTCCTTGCCCCTGAACCCGAAGGATTATCCCATAGGTGTAGCTGTAATCCCTTTTAGAAAATTATACTTGCCAGTGATTTTCAAATGACCTGTCCCAAATATCTTTTCTGAAGCTGAGAAGGTGGTATTGATTATTGGGCAGTGCTGTGCGCGCCCCTGATTGGGAGCGCTAGTAGTACACTCGCTGCAGCCAAATCCTCGGCCCAATCTCGATATCGTGATCCAGGTTGTGGGCGATAGAGAGTACGGTGCAGGGAATTTCCGGGGTTTGAGTGATTGCTTCGCCGGTGGCGGTGTTGATTTGATCAAAGG
>CAZUNT010000210.1:0-12436 GCA_964622215.1 uncultured Caldilineaceae bacterium | reverse complement strand
AACCAAATTTTACTCTGGCTTATCCAGATCCTAAATCTTTTTCTGAAAGTCTATAATTCTGCAACTGCTGGCCGTGGTCTCGCTTTTTATGAGCGTGGTGCTGGTCTACAACACCCTGTCGGCTCTCATTACCGAACAAACCAACCAGATTGGGATTATGAAGGCGCTGGGGGGACAAACCGGCTCCATTGTCAAGGTTTACCTGATCGGCGTGTTGGTTTACGGCCTGCTGGCCCTGCTGGTGTCGCTGCCGTTGGGAGCGTGGGTGGCTTTTAAGGCGGCCGGCTATTTCCTCAATATCTTCAATATTGACCACAGTACCTTTCAGTTATCCGGCCGCGCTCTGATAGTGCAGGCTGCCGCTGCGGTGGGGATGCCGTTGATGGCGGCGTTGATCCCGGTTTTCCGGGGGGCGCTCATCACCGTGCGCGAGGCAATTGCCAGTTACGGCCTGGGCGGCAATTTTGGCGCGAGCCAGCTTGACCGGGGGGTGGAACGGCTGGGACGGCGTTTCCTGTCGGCGCCCATTGCGCTGGCTTTGAGTAATATGTTCCGCCGCAAAGGCCGCCTGGGCTTGACCCAATTGGTGCTCATCACCGCCGGCACCCTCTTTTTGATGGTGATGACTCTCTCCAACTCGATCACCCTGACGGTGAACAATGAATTGGGCCGGCGCGGCTACCAGTCGATGCTGATTTTTGAGAACAACCAGCGCCTCGATCGGCTGGTTAGAATGGCTGAGTCGCTGCCGGGGGTTGAAAAAGCGGAGGGACGCTTTACCCAACCGGTTTCGCTGTTGAAAAGCGGCCAGCGCACCAAAGAAGCGGGGGTAGGGGCCAGGCTGACCGGCGTTCCTGAAGGCAGTAAGATGTATCGTCCCTTGATCGTGGCCGGTCGCTGGCTCCAACCGGGAGATGACCGGGCCATTGTGCTCAATGCCGAAACCGCCGAAGATAACGACATCAGTTTGGGCGAAATGGTCACGCTGGATTTGGGCGATTTAGGCGACCAGCAGTGGCAAGTGGTTGGTTTTTACCGGATGGTGGCGGTGGTCCCTGTTCCCGACATTATTTACGCGCCGCAGGAATCTATTTTTAGAGCGACGCCCAAGTACAATATCGGCCAACAACTGCTGGTCCGGACTCGTTTTCATGATGCCGCCTCAACCGGGGCTATCACCCTGCAACTCAAGGAGATGTTTGAACGGCGCAATTGGGAGATTGACGATACCCAAACAATTTATGAAGACCGCAGTTTTTTTGACAACTTCTTCGCCCAATATATCCCGATGCTCCTGCTCCTGGCGGTGATTATGGCCATTGTCGGCGGGGTTGGGTTGATGGGGACACTGTCTATCAGCGTGGCCGAGCGAATCAAAGAAATCGGGGTCATGCGGGCTATTGGGGCCAAAACGCCCGCCATTATGGGGATGCTAATTCTGGAAGGTGTGTTGCAGGGAGTGACAAGCTGGCTGGTGGCCGTGCCTCTCTCATTCCTGTTAGGGCAGCCGTTGGCCGTTTTGACGGGGCAGGCTATGTTCGATATTGCCCTGGATTATCAGTATAACCTGGCGGCCATGGGCATTTGGCTGGGGATGGTGGTTGTCATCTCAACCCTGGCTTCGGTGATGCCGGCCCGCACGGCGACTACCATCAGCGTGCGGGAGAGCCTCGCGTATGCTTAATCGTAGAATTTATTTTTGGCCTTGACAGAAACTTTAATTTGCTGTATACTCCCCATATCGTATATTTACGATATGGGATACGGTTATGATAGCAATTCAACCTAAAATGATAGCTCCACCTGCTTGTTGTAGCCTCGATATCTCAGGCGCCGAGCAGGAGCGCCTCGTGGCGATGTTCAAAGCGTTGGGCAACCCCATCCGTTTTGAGATTATGAAGTATCTGGTCACTCACCCCGGCTGTATCACCGGGGACATTGTCGAATTTCTGCCAATTGCCCAGGCCACTGTCTCCCAACATTTGAAGGTGCTCCGCGAAGCCGGTTGGATTAGTGGCGTCGTCGAAGGGCCGGCCACCTGCTATTGGCTGAACGAAGAAAACATCACCTGGTTCAAAAGTAAGGTGGGCGAGATTTTTTGAAATCGTCAGGTCAGGCAGAAATTATCTGCCTGGCTTAATTTTTAGTAAAAACTATCGTAAAAATACGATGTGGTTTATGAACGAGAATGATCTACTCACTCAATACGAGTTGCAGGCAAGTTGGGCCCAAGCCCGCCGGGAAGTCTTCATTCAGAAAGTGGTCTGTACCCTCAAGCACTGTCCGTTTGATTTGATCCCGTTTGAGGAGATCAGGTTGCGGTTGCACCTGGCACAAAGAATTTGCCGGGGGTTACAAGAGATTGACCTGGAGCATATCCGGGGCAGTGTGGGGCGTTATCGAGATTTCACCTCCGCTTTTCTGCCCCGCCAACGCCATCTACGCCAGCGCTGGGAACGGGTTAAACAGGTTATCGCCACGCAAGGGCTGGCTCCGATTGAGGTTTACCAGGTGGGTGAGGCTTATTTGCAACCACCGGGTCTCAGTGGCCCGGCAGATGGGTTTGAAAATGATTGAGGCGTATGTGTGTGAGTTCGTAATACCCATAGAATCACATGCGGATGCCCTCTAAACAGAGTTAGTTGAAATCTAACAGGGAGAAAGAGACCTATGTTATCTAATCACGGAGATTTTTTGATTCGTCAAGAGCAGTATCAAGATTTGTTACGGGAAGCTGAGAAAGAGCGGCTAGTCCGAACTGCCGAGTTTCAGCCTTCCGGTCAGTGGGGTCTGCCCCGGCAAACTGCCAATTGGCTGGGAACTTATGTCGTCAAGTGGGGGTTGAAATTGCAGGCCAATGGTTCCAGCGTCCCCACCTGCTGTGACGATTGTTGCCGGGTTGAGTTAAAAACCAATATCCCGGCGTAAGGTTATATTTTTAGCTTGTTTTATCGTAAAAATACAATTTAAGGAGAGAATAAAAATGTTCGAGCCTATCTTCGCCATCATTCAGTTTATGCTGAACGCTTTTCTGCACGTCTGGCCCTATCTCTTGATTACCATTCCCCTGGCCGTAGCCGTGCAGATGTCCGGCGCTTCCAAATATATCCAGCGCGCCTTTGCCGCCCAACCGATGGTCGCTATTTTTCTGGCCACAGCCGTCGGGGCCTTCAGCCCCTTCTGCTCCTGCGGCGTCATCCCGGTCGTTGCCACCCTGTTGATTGGGGGTGTGCCTCTCGCCCCGGTGATGTCCTTCTGGATTGCCTCGCCCTCAATGGATCCCGAGGTGTTTTTCTTGAGCGTCGCGACCATCGGCTGGGAGTTGGCCGTGTGGCGACTGGCCGCCACCCTGGTCCTTAGCTTGAGCGCCGGTTTCATCACCCATTTCATCATTCAGCAAGGTTGGCTGGACAGGGAAATCTTACGCAGCCGGAAACCCACCTCGGTGCAGAGTTATAGAGCGCTTCTGAACCAAAGCTGGCAGCGGCTCAAGCGATATTTGACCCCTTCCCCGGTGTTAGGCTTTGCCGCCGGGAACACGGCCCTGGCGACCGAAACCGCTTGCTGTGACAGTTCGGCGGAGATTAGCCTGACCGACAGTTGGCAGCCTGCGGCTGTTAATCCTATGCCTGCGTCAGGGTGTGGTTCCTCGGGTTGCAGTTCAACCGTCACACCTGCCACAGAGAGCAGTTGTAGTCTCAAGCCACCTTCCTTCCGCCAACGCCTGCTCGACGAAACCTGGAGCGCCAGCCTGATGGTCGCCAAATTTATGGCCCTGGCCTTCTTCCTGGAAGCCTTGATTATCCTCTACATTCCCTCCGAGTGGATTGCCGGTTTATTGGGCCAGCAGAACCAGTGGGCTATCCTGATGGCTGCTTTGATTGGTGTGCCTGTTTACACCACCGAATTGACCGCTTTACCCATGGTTAGTGGTTTATTGGCGCAGGGAATGAACCCCGGTGCAGCCCTGGCTTTTCTCATCGCCGGCCCAACGACCACCTTGCCGGCGATGGCCGCTGTCTGGGGTTTGACCACCCGACGAGTCTTTTTCCTCTACATCTCCTTTGTCCTATTCGGGGCCATTGTGTTCGGCTATCTTTACAGCCTGGCCGGAGGGCTGATCGGCTGAGGGAATGACAAAAAATGGTACTTGAAGACTTACAAGTTGTCGCCGGAATTATTTCTACGTTGATGTTTGTCAGCAGCAATTTGCCGATGCTGTGGAAGGCGTTTACCACGAAAGACTTGACCTCATACAGTTTGGGTCATATTAGCTTGAGCAATATCGGGAATCTCATCTATTGGCTTTATCTTTTTACGCTCCCGGTTGGCCCGGTGTGGTTCTTACACGGCTTCAATACCGTGGTCGCCGGCCTGATGGTGGTCGGCCTTATGCTCATCGGCTTTTTTGTCCTGCGGGCCATTCAATCTTACCTAAACATTCAGCAAACCGGCCTGGGGCAAGGCCCAAGTCACCCTTGAACGTTGGGGGGGTTTGACCGTCTGCCTCACTCGCTTCTTGCTTACTCCGCTGGCTCATGCCGCTGCATGAGTGACCGTCGGTTGGTTTAGCGGTTGTCTGAATCGTGACTTGGCCGCTGGCAACGACGGTTAAGGCCACGGTCCGCCGCAGTTTTTCTTACCATTTGCTAAACTCGGCCCTGGCCAATCCGGTTTGTCATTCTACCCAGAACCGGACTGGTGGATAGACGCCATGCCCTGGATGGCCTCGAAGGGGCAGGCTGGAAGGCACAGGCGACAGTCGTAGCAGCGACTCACGTCCAGAAAGGGAGGTTCGTCGGGGTCAAGGCGTACAATAGCCCGTACTTTATACACCTCGGTAGCCAGGCAGCGATGGCAGGCCCGACAGCGCTCGCTGTCTATCTATCTGCAAATGGATCTCGCGGAACATGATTACCCCAGATTTTTGAGATAGTTCAGTTAGCAATAGCCCCCATCGCAGTTTATCTACTCGCGAGTACGCGTGCTAATGCGGCCGCTATGGCCCGGACTGAAGCGAGGGAGAGACCCTCGTGGATAACTTCCCGGTACGAGCGCTGGGCTGAAACGGCGTCAAACAACGCCTGGCGTCTAACCGTTGCAGCAGGCGAGGTCGCGCTATCTGGCTGGCGTGGGGCGGCGGAATATAAAATTTGGTAGTTAGCAAGGGAACATTCATCGTTGCGAGGTATCCTAGCTATGAGTAACTACTGGCCATTTTCTGGGACAACCACAACCCCACCCGAAGTAGCATACGGTTGAAACTCCTTCAAAAAGCCTTACCTTGCGTAACACCCAGGCCATCCCGATACAAGAGAGGGATACGATACGTCTCACCGGTGTGCTCAAAAAAGCCTTGACGTTCAAAGGCAACCCTCCCTGGGTTAATCCTCGCTTCGATTATAGCTGACTTCTTAACCCTCAGCAACCTCTTTTGTACCTTAAGCAGAACTTGAATGTATGCCGGGGTGAAATGTATAATCGTTAAAATCTAATGAGACTGAGGCAGAAATGATAGAAGCGGCGAAAGGAGTGTTTCATATGGCTGATGAATTTGTGTGTGACACCCGTGAGGTGCGGACCTTTATTGATCAAGTCAAGGTAATTGTGGTTAAAACCGAGGCTATCCGGGAACGCCTGGCGGCGATCCGACCGCTGTTCAGCCGAATGCTGGCTGATCCGGACTGGCTGCCGGCAGAATTTCGCCGGACCTATGAAGCCGGAGGGATGGGCAAAGGTATTGCCAATTGGCTGCTTTATCGGGATACCAGCGGCAGTTTATCCTTGTCGGCGCTCGTGTTGCTACCCGGCGCGGCGCCCCCGATGCATGACCATCTAGCCTGGGGACTGGTAGGGTTGTATGTAGGCAAGCAAGCCGAGGAAGTGTACGAACCGGCAGCGCCGGTTGGGCCGGAAGATACACAGGTTGAGTTGAATGTGGTCGCCCAAAACCAGCTCAAGGCCGGCTCTTTCTACGAGTTGATCCCGCCGACCGGCGACATCCACCGGGTCAACACCACCGGTGCGGAACCCTCGATCTCGCTCCATTTGTTGGGCAACGATGTGGGCTGTGTTTTACGTCACCGGTTTGAGCTTGACACCGGTAAGGTTGCTCCTTTCCGCTCAGGCTATACCAACCAATAGTTGTTCACAATAGACCGCAATATCTTCGATGATCCGCTCATAACGATAATAAACCAATGCGATCGGATCAATCTCAGTTTGCCCGTAGCCTTGATAAAATAACGCGGTCTCCTCAGCCGTGTTCCAAACGCCGCCAATGCCGCCCCCGATAAACATCAAATCCCGTTCTTTAGGCGCCAAGATCGGATTGTCCCAATCCACAATATAAAGCTTGCCCTTGAGGTCAACCAGAATGTTGCCGGCGTGAATATCATAATGGCACAAAACAAATTCCAACGACCGCCGCTGAAGTATCAAGCCAAGCGCTTCGGCCCGGCCTACAACATTGAATATCTCAGCTTGTTTGACCTGCAAAAATGCGGCTAATTTGGCGGCGGTTGGCTCAGCAAAAGTTTCATTGTCAATCCGAACCAGAAATGCCTTAACCTTATCACGCCACTTGGGCGAATAAGTTTCTATTCGTAATCGCCTCTTGAGATCAAACGGAAGATTAACCGTGTGGATGCCTTTAAGGGCAGCCCCAAAGTCGAGCCACTGCCGCTCTGACAACTTGATTTCAAATCCATCCCAACCTTCGACAAAAGAGGTGATCTGGACGACCTGCAAACCGTATTCCTCATCCAAACAGGCGATGATTTTTTCGTCGGGGAGATCAGGTTTTTCAAGCATGGTTAGGTGGCCACCGGCGATCAATACTCCCTCAACCCCACTATCCTAGCGCACGTCTTTTTCGTACCGCCACACTTCGAGCGGAAACAGTCCATCTGGAGTATCCAACTGGATGACCCTGTGTCCAATGCGCCGCCAACCGTTCTTCTCATAGAACTTGGCCGCTCGTTCGTTGCCAATCGCGCACGCCAGCCAAGCCGTTTCGACCCCCTTAGCCCGAAGGCGAGCTTCAGCATCAGACAGCAAAGCGGCGGCGACCCCTGTTCCACGGGCGTTGGCAGAAACATAAAGCTGATAAAGCTCGTCATCCTTGACCATACACATTCCCAGAGGCTGACCAACCGGGCCGACCACGCGCACGTCGGGAAGGGACGTTTGAAGCCTGAGGCGAAAGCTCTCCAACGTCCGATGCCGAGCCAGTTCCGCTGGCAGGATGTGTCTATGCGCGTCTTGCCAACCATCGTACCAGAGGTTGGCCAGATATTCGACTTCGGCTTCTTCGGCTACCCTGACTTCCATCGTATCTCCCTATAAATCGGCTGACATTTCCCAACGCTTCTTTGGAATAGCCGTCTAACAAATTAAAAATTCGGGTGGCGCTTAATGGCTTTGACTAAAAACAGTTAACTTACTGTAAAAGTCCTCAAGAATAAATCGGGCGTCAATCTTATGATAGACCCTTATCTTTCTACTTCGCTCTTCGTGGACATAGTTCATTTCGTTATCTATTCTTGGGGCGCTACAGATAGTATAATCGTAAGTCTGCTCATCTAATAAAACTCCTATAGCGGCTGAATCGCCCAGCACCCAACTCTCACCCAGGGGCCAGCTTTTATGGTTAGCATATTGCTCATTAAACTCGATCATCTGGGTAAATAAATGACCAATCGCGGCGTAAGGTTTAACTCTGAGCTGTAATTCAGCCAAACTTACCCTCAGCATGCTATAAATATTTCTTGGAATTTGCCACAGCTCAACCTCTGAATCAAAAACAAGCTTAGCCGCAGTAACGTCATTATGAAGATTATATTCTTCCCCGCCACGGGGCCATCCTCCGCCCCCGATCCAGACCACCGTAACCCTTGGGGCTATTTTTGGCTCTGCTAAAAGCGCAGGGATATTGTCTATGTGGCCAAAGCGCTGCGCCGAGGGGAATTAAACTATGCCAAGTATATGTTGGATGGAACCATCCGCTTTGATAAGCTGCAACCGCTTCTGGAATGGTATATCGGTCTAAACCACGAATGGTCGGTCAGCGCTGGCATTTACGGTCGCTGGTTCCACAAGTATCTTGACCCGAGCGTGTGGGAGAGCTACCGGCAGACCTTTGCCGGGGCAGAGTTGGAGAGCAACTGGCAAGCACTTTTTGCGACCATCGAGTTGGTGCGCCGGCTCGGACACACCCTCGCCGACGCCCTGGGATTTGAATATCCTGATGAAACCGACCGCCGGGTGACTGCCTACATTCAGTGGATCAGAGACGCGGCTCATTTGTGAGGGTCTTCTCCTTCGATTCCTGCCGAAATCCAGCAGGAGGTCAAAGAGCGGATCGAAACGCTGGGTCGAGCCGGGCTGATTCTTTGTCTTGCCTACGACATTGACGAGCCGGATATTCCGCGGGCGAATATTGCCGCTTTTCTGGCCGCGGCTCGAGCTTATGGGTAGCCTCGTTCCTCAGTAGATCACACACTGAAGCATCCGGGCGACGATCTCACCGGTGCCGGGATCAACCAGGAAGTCCGCCTGGTGCACAATGGCCTCGGGTATGTTTGGTGGGGCCGTCGGGGAGAGAGAGGGGCCGGGCAGCGGCGTAGCCGGCCGCGGGCGCATTTGAACATACCAATAAGGGGCGTCGGGGCTGATCCGCTGGTTAGGGGGTGGGGGAGGTCCAGGGACGCAGCCAGGATCAGGCCCCCCTTCAAAGCGTGCGCTCACTTCGCGCCCCAAAACAATTCGGCTTTCGACAACCTCTCAATTGGCCTGGTTATGTGACGAGGTATTCGGTTCGAGCGCCTGCCAAACGTGGGTGAGGAGCTGTGCCTGCGGGAGAGGTGTCGCGTTGTCTGGGGAAAGCTCCGAGTTGATTATTCGTAGCACCGGCCAGTTAGCCCAGCCTTCCAGGGTGAATTCATAGCGATAACTGGCGTCATCGCCGGAGGTGGATATACAGGCATAGCGCACCTGGGAGAGCGGTGCTGCCAGGGGTTGGCACTGGGTCATACCGGTGGGTACCCCAGGTCCCACGATGGCTAAGAAGAGGATGGCGGCCGTTCCGGTCAACCCCAGAGTGGCTAACAGTCCCCACGTCCTGAGCTGCTTGGCCCAGACGGCGATTAGCCCCAGCGGTAGCCCAGCACAAGCCAGGAGCGGATAGATGCCACCGGTGAGGAACGTCCAGGGCGGGGCCAAAGCGAGACCAAGCGTCCACAGCACCAACCCCAGACCTGGCCCTATCAGGGCGATGACCAGGATCGTTAGCCCAGCAAACGAGCGCGACTTTTGGGGAGGGTGATTATCATTCATTTTTGGATCTAATTAGCCGGCTAATCCAGTCAATTGCTCGCTGAGTTGCCGGAGTTGGCGGCGCGCCGCCGGGTCATAGGCCTGGGTATGCGCTCGCGCCTCCTGCTGCTGATCAAAATACTTGCCAGTCACATGGTCTAATTCCGGCGAGGTGGCCAGATACATCAGGGCCTTGACTCCGTCCTCAACCGTGCTCAGAGTATACCCAAAGAATTCGTAGACCATCTTGGTGTTCATCAGCGAGGCAGGATGCAAGCAGTTGACGGTGATCTGATCCGCTTTCAACGTCTCGGCCAGGTCAAAGGTGAACATCACCAAAGCCAGCTTACTCTGGCGGTAGGCGTCCAGCGGATCATAATGCTGTTCCAGCATCACATCGCCAAAATCGAGGGGAACCTGGCCCGCCGAACTGACATTGATGATACGGCTGGGTGGGGTATGACGCAGGCAGGGCAACAAGAGGTGGGTCAGCAGAAAGGGGGCGAGATAGTTCACGGCGAAGCGCAGTTCATAGCCCTCCTGGCTGACTTCGCGCCTGGCCTCGCCAGCCTTTCCTCCCCCAAGAGCCGCGTTGTTAATCAGCATATCAAGGCGGGGATGCTTCGCTTGCACGGCTTCGGCCAGGTGGCGGACCTGGGCGAGGGAGGCAAAATCGGCCAGATAGGTTTCCAGGCGGATATTTCCGGTCGTGTCCTGGATTTCCTGCCGGGTGGTGTTCAATCGTCGCGGGTCGCGGCCGTGCAGAAGCAGCGCAGCGCCCTGTCTGGCTAAGGCTAGAGCGGTTTGTTTACCGAGGCCGTCTGTAGCCCCAGTGAGTAGGATCGTTTGTTGAGCTATCGGTTTCATCGTCGCTCCTGTTGGAAGGCAGGTGTTGAGTTTAAGGGGATTATTCCATCCATGCATCCCCCTCCATAATTGTACTGGATCCCACGCCAATCAGAAAAACTCAGCCTATTTCAAGATACAGGAGCTTTGAAGATTGTAACTACTCAGCCCTTCCCCCACGACCGCCGACGGCTGACCGCTACACCTTATACAACAACAGCCTCCTCTGGCGGTCGGCAGTCCCACGGGGAGGCTTCGCACTCTGCGGTCTGCGGTCAGGAATACTCAATTTGGGGTAGCCTGAGCAGTAACACTTTTTTAAGCGATAAGTACATCATTGATCAACGTTCAAGCGGCGGGAGAAAGCTTCTCCCGCCGCTTGCTTTCGGGGGATAATAAGCCACTTCAATCAAATTCAAATCCGGGTCGCGGAAATAGACCGAGGTCATTGGTCCCAGCGCACCAGTGCGAGTGACCGGCCCTTCGATGATTTCCACTCCACAGATATGCAAGTGGGCCATCACCTGGGCTAACGGTTCCCGGCTGATAAAACATAAGTCGGCCGAACCTGGGGTGGGCCGGAAGGCTTTTGGTTCAAATTCCTGGCCCTGCTGGTGCAGGTTGATTTTCTGGGAACCAAAGGCCAGCGCCTTTCGTCCCTGACCAAAGGTAACCACTTCCACGCCCAGCACGCGCTCATAAAATGCACAAGTGGTGTCAATACTGCCCACGGTCAGAACCAGGTGATCCAATCGATCCAACTGCATCTGCCAACCGCTTTCTAATCGAACCAGGGTCGCCCATTTATGTCGCTATTGAGGAGGGGAAGTATCCCTCCCCGAGTAACGGAGACAGGCCTGGCATAGCGCCTCCACCGCTGCCTTATCCTCATCTTAAGCCGGAATTATAGCCCAAGACTCTGCCTCTGCTTAGTGTAACTCGACGTAGAACCGTGCCAGATTTTGAGCAGCTCACCCGGGTTTTTAAAATCCGGGCGGCATATCTTCTCCTGTTCGAGGTATGATAGATGGATTGACTATCAGTTCATCCTTCATAATTCGCCCTATTAACCCCAAGTTTGGTATTCGGTCGGTTACGGGAGAGACGCATAAAGAAGGTATAAGTTGAACATCAACTCTCTCACCAACCCATAAATAGATCGTGGGGGGGGTGGTAGCCAGGGTCGTTAAGTAGCTATGAAACAATCGCACCTGGGGCCGGCATTCTGTACGACCGAGAAGTAGCGTAATCTCGGCCTGGCCTGGTTTAGCTTATTCTGACCATTTGTCGCATAAACTGCCAGGGAGGTCCTTGAGATGACTGTGTGTTGGTCCTATGTATTCTCAGTGAAAGAATTACCTGATGCAAACGAATAAGGCTCAACTCGCAAGCCTCCCCCTGAGATGGGGGTAATCGGCTCCTGCTTGTTTGGTCTGCAGAGGAGTTTTCAGCTTGTTCTAGCCCCAAATGCCGTTTTGACTGGTATAGGCTGTCCTACCTCCGCGTCGGGCGCTTAAGCAGCAGAGCCAAACCCAATCCCACGACCAGACTCAAGCCCAGCAGCCAGAGTCCCTGCCTGGCCACCGGCGATAGTGGAGCCATCTGTTGGCCCCACACCCGGCGCACTCCTTGGCGGTAGTGAGGGATCATCAACCAGGGAGTAACCCAATCTGAGACCAGGTAGACCAACGCCGGCAGCAGCGAACGCGGTTGGGGTTTCTGAGGCACGGGTTTGTCGTCTGGGAGGGTTACTTCGGCCAAAACCTGGCCGCCGGCGTCGACCACTTTGCAGCCGGGTACACATTCGCAGGCCAGTTCCAACTGATGAGCCTGGGGCAAGTACTTGGCCAACCAGGGCGCGATCGGCAGGATCAGCAGTACTGAGGCCAGGTCATTCGGGACGGGCGTGCGAACCGGGCCGATGCCGACCGTATGGACCAGGGGGACTTGCAGCCAGGCGGTCTGCTGGTTGATCATCTCGCCAAACAACACCTGCCCCTTGTCCTGCATTGAAGCCATTACCGGGCCGAGATCGGCGATACCCACCTGTCCGGTGGGAAAATGATAGGTTGGATTGGTGGTATCCGGCGGGCAACTGCTGATGAGCATCAAGTCAACCTGCCCGGCATACTGCCGCCACAGGTGGAGATGGGCCGTGTCCCAGCAGATCAGTAAGCCGATGTCCCCCAGGTCGGTTTGAGCGACGGTGATGTCCTGACCGGGGGGGCATAGTGGGAGCGGTAACGCCGTTTCGGGCAAGGGGGTGTCTCCGGCG
>CAZUNT010000209.1:0-12442 GCA_964622215.1 uncultured Caldilineaceae bacterium | reverse complement strand
CCCGCAATCCGGCTGGCCTGGCCGACGGTGGCCGGGCGGAAGCGGATAAGTTTCTGCCGGGCTTCGTTGCGCAGACCGGCGATGGTCTCGTAGTCGAAGTCGGGGGGGATGGTTTTGTTTTCCAGCCGTTGCACTCGCTCGACGTGCTGCTGCTGCTTGGCGATGTAGCCCTCAAACTTGGTTTCGATGCTGACCTGCTCGACGACCGGCTCCGGCAGGGGCTGTGGCGGCGGAACCAGGGAGGCAATCACCTCGTAGCTCACTTCGGGGCGGCGTAGGAAGTGAAGGGCATTGACCCCGTTCTCAATTGGCTCCAGGCCGAAATCGGCCAAAACGGCGGTCGTGCCGTTGGCGGAGGAAATGTTGGTTTCTCTCAGCCGTTCCAACTCCTGCTGTACGGCCCGGCGCTTGGCTTCGACGGCTTCGTAACGCCAGCGGGGCAGCAGGCCGGCCTCATAACCAAAATGGGAGAGACGCAAGTCGGCGTTGTCCTGCCGCAGGAGCAGGCGGTACTCGGCCCGCGAGGTCATCTGGCGGTAGGGTTCGGTGTGTTCCTGCGTCACCAGGTCGTCAATCAACACGCCGATATAAGCCTGATCCCGGCCCAACCTCAGGGGGGGCCGGCCCTGTATCTTCAAGACGGCGTTGATCCCGGCCATCACCCCCTGGGCGGCGGCTTCCTCGTAGCCGGTGGTGCCGTTGATCTGGCCGGCGTGGAACAATCCTTCCAGGCGTTTGGTTTCCAGCCAGGCGTGCAGCTGGTCGGGCGGGACATAATCATACTCGACCGCGTAACCGGTCCGAATAATTTCGGCCTGGCGCAGCGCCGGAATGGAGCGCACCAGGGCCAGTTGGACATCCTCCGGCAGGCTGGTGTTGGCCCCTTGCAGGTAGACTTCGGTGGTCTGCCAGCCCTCCGGCTCTAAAAACAACTGGTGCGATTCCTTATGGGCAAAACGTACGATCTTATCCTCGATGCTGGGGCAGTAGCGCGGCCCAGTGCCTTCGATGATGCCGGTGAACATCGGGGCGCGGTGCAGATTCGAGCGAATGATCTCATGCGTTTCGGGCTGGGTGTAGATCATGTAGCAGGGCAGTTGGGGCCGCCAATCGGCCTGCCGCTCCAGTGGATAAACCGGCTGGGGCGGCTCTTTGAGCCAGTTCGGGACTTGGGGCCGGTTCTCGTAGTTCTCAAAACTAAAATAGAGCGGCGTTTCGCTGCCGTACTGGGGTATAGTTTGGCTAAAGTCGATACTGCGAGCGTCGAGGCGCGGCGGCGTGCCGGTCTTGAGCCGTCCCAGGCGAAAACCCAGCTCGGCCAGCGAAGTAGACAGGCGCATGGCGGCTCCCTCGCCGGCCCGCCCCCCCTGGGTAATGGTTTCGCCGGTGATGAGGCGTCCGCCCAAAAATGTGCCGGTGGTCAGGACAACCGCTTTGGCATAGTAGCGGCTGCCGTATTGGGTCTGGATGCCCTGAATAGCGTCGCCTTTGACCAGCAGCCCCTCAACCGTGGCCTGCTTGACGTGCAGGTTCGGCGTATTTTCGAATGTACGCTGGACGGTCCAGGCGTAACGCTTTTTGTCCGCCTGGGCGCGCAGGGCATGCACGGCCGGGCCTTTGCTGTGGTTAAGCAGCCGCACCTGGATAAAGGTTTGGTCGGTCAGCTTGCCCATCGCCCCGCCCAGAGCGTCAATCTCGCGTACCAGGTGGCCCTTGGCCGAGCCGCCGATGCTGGGATTACAACTCATCCAGCCAATCGTATCCAAATACATCGTCAGCAGCAGGGTCCGCGCGCCCATGTTGGCCGCCGCCAAAGCAGCCTCAATGCCCGCGTGCCCCCCCCCGACGACAATAATATCGTAGGTTGATTCAATCATACTTACATATCCACGTTTTTTCTTCTAAAACCGGAAGTATAGCGCAGGCGGCAGGGCAAGGCAAACTGATTTTGGCGGCATTACCCCAAAAGCCCCAAAAAATCGAAGTTTCGCCGGTAAAGCGTCAGAGTCGTTCTCTTTACCGGCGAAATCTCGTCTCCTTTCCCTGGCGAGGGTGTTATAATTGTGGGGGGCAGTTAAAGCTGCCGAAATCATCCTCAATTTTTTCACACTATGGAGCAGCAGCATGTCAAGAAGAGTCGTTGTTACGGGCCTGGGTGCGGTCACGCCGGTGGGCAATACCGTTGACGAAGCCTGGGAGAATTTAGTAGCCGGGAAAAGTGGCATTACCACAATTACCCGGTTCGATGTTTCTAACTTGGGAACTAAATTTGCCGGTGAGATCAAAAATTTTGATCCCGAGGCGCTTTTTGGCCGCAAAGAAGCTCGGCGGATGGATCGTTACACTCATTACGCCATGGAGGCCTCACGGCAAGCCATTGAAAATTCCAGGCTGTTAGAAAACGGGGTAAATCGTGATCGGATCGGTATGGTGATTGGCTCCTGTATTGGGGGCCTGGACACCACCCTGAGCCAGTACGATGTGCTGCGAGAGCGAGGCCCGAATAGGATTAATCCTTTTGCTATTCCGATGATGCTGCCCGATACTGCCGCTGCCCGTATTGCCATTGATTACAATTTGCGCGGACCGAATATGGCCGTTGTGACTGCTTGCGCGACCGGCACAAATTCGCTCGGCGAGGCGTTTGAATTGATCACTCGTGGGGATGCCGAGGCTATGCTTGCCGGGGGGACTGAAGCGGCGACGACCCCGCTCATTATCGCCGGTTTTAATGTGATGGGGGTTTTGTCGGTTAATAACGACAACCCGGCCGGAGCCTGCCGCCCCTTTGACCTGCACCGGAATGGGTTTGCCATGGGCGAGGGGGCGGTGGTGATGGTGTTGGAAGAGTTGGAGCATGCTAAAAAACGAGGGGCTACCATCCTGGCCGAGTTTATCGGCTACGGCGCCTCGGTGGATGCTTACCACATGGCTTCTCCGCCGGAAGATGGCTCAGGCGCAGCCTTGGCCATGCGCCGAGCCATTGAACGGGCCGGCATTGACGTGAAAGAAATTGATTACGTCAATGCTCATGGCAGCGCCACCGAGCTAAACGATAAAACCGAAACCCGGGTCATCAAAGATGTCCTGGGCGAGCATGCCTATGACATGGTTGTTTCTTCCAGCAAATCAATGACCGGCCACATGTTCGGTGCGGCCGGGGCAATAGAGGGATTGGTTTGCGTCAAAGCTATCGCCGATGGTATTATTCCGCCGACCATTAACTATGAAACCCCCGACCCTGAGTGCGATTTAGATTACGTGCCTAACGAAGCGCGGCGAGTCGATGTTTCGGTAGCGGTGTCAAATTCGTTTGGGTTAGGGGGCCATAATGCTACGATTATTCTTAAAAAATATATTGATAATTGAGATGCTGTGAAACGTGAAAGATTTTGATGTTTCACGTTTTACGTTTTAGGCCCCTCTTCAAGCAGGTTTCACAAGGAGTAGTAGCGTGACTATTTATGCCCACATTGTTGGCTGGGGAAAATATATTCCTGAAACAGTCGTTACCAATCACGACCTGTCCAGAGTTATGGATACCTCCGACGAGTGGATCAAATCTCGGACAGGTATTTCGGAACGACGTTTTGCCGGCAAAGAAGAGACGACGGCGACGATGGCCCTCGCGGCGGCCCAGATGGCTCTGGATCGCGCTCGGATTGCTCCATCTGCCGTTGATTTGATTATTGTAGCCACTTTCACCCCGGAGCACTTTTTCCCCTCAACTGCTTGCCTGGTGCAAGATGCGATTGGGGCTACCCGTGCGGGTGCATTCGACCTGAGCGCCGCCTGCGCCGGTTTTATTTATGGCCTATCGATGGGGACCGCAGCTATTAAAGCGGGTACAGCCAAAATTGTGTTGGTCATTGGCGCTGAAACCATTTCGCGCACCCTGGATATTCTTGACCGGACAACCTATCCTTTATTTGGCGACGGCGCCGGAGCCATCGTCCTTCAGGCCGACGAGACTCCTGGTGGTGTTCTGACCACCGTACTTGGCTCCGATGGCTCCGGGGCGGAACATCTCTACATTCCCGCCGGGGGCAGCCGGATGCCGGCCAGCCACGAAACGGTTGAACAACGGCAGCATTATATCCGCATGAATGGCCGTGAAGTGTATCGTTTTGCCACGCGGGTGATGGGCCGGGCCGCCAAGCAGGCTTGCGAGAAAGCAGGCATCAAACTGGATGAGATCGATCTGTTAATTCCCCATCAAGCCAATATTCGCATTATCGAAAACGCCAGCGACTATCTTAAAATTAGCAAGGACAAGGTTTTTACCAACCTGGATAAATACGGCAATACCTCCGCCGCATCCATCCCCATTGCCCTCTGTGAGGCGATTGAGAATGGCCGGGTGCAGAACAAGGATAAGCTGGTGATGGTTGGTTTTGGGGCGGGGTTGACTTGGGGCGCGACGGTCGTGCAGTGGGGTGTGCCTATGCCCCACAAGAAACGGGAATGGTGGTACCGAGCCATTCGCTGGACGCTCTACCGCTGGGCCAGGGTGCGGTCGGCCACTATCCGCGTGTCGCGCTGGCTGGAAAGTCTGTTGCCGTCGGAAGAGGTCGAGGAACAACCCAAAACCCCGGCCAAAGAGAAAACTAAAGAGCGGCCCGTTAAGACTCCACAGGGCAACGGCGTTAAGCCGCCGTCCACCGACTTGCCCCCGGAACTGCCGATCATCAAACCCGCCGAAATCGAAGAGAAAGTTTTGGAAGTGGAGCGGCCGCTCAACGGCAAGTAATGGAACAGCCTGAACGAACTATTCAACTCGACCAATTTCTAAAGTGGCAAGGCCTGGTCAGCACCGGCGGGCAAGCGAAGCTGGTTATTCAAGGGGGTGAAGTGCTGCTGAACGGGGTCGTTGAAACCCGACGCAAGAAAAAACTCACCGCCGGAGACAAAGTTACCTTTACCGGTCGTACCTTTGTGGTCGAGTTTGACGATTAGATGTCTTTTGGCCGGTTGGTAGCCCTAATCACCCCATTCTACTATGGCTCAGGTCATTATGATAGGAAACCCCAACCGATGTGTCAAGCGATTTTGGGCCGGGGGTTTGCCGAAACGGGATTTTTTAAGGAAACTACTCCCCCGCCGATCAAAAAATCCGGGCGCTAACGCGCCATCAATCTTGGGGGGAAGCCCCCCAAGCCCCCCAAGAGGCAGGAAACAGAAGACAAGAAACCAGCAAGCAGAAACCAGCAGCCGGAAACCTAAGCAAAGACAGGGGCTACCACACATCGAAACCCGATAGTGCCTGTGGAAGACAACTGGGTAGTTGCTGTAGCGGGAGGACACGCGCGCGAGCCTTCGATAGTCGCTCCACGAGCCGCCACGCACGGTATAACGAACATTTGTTCCAGTCGTTTCCTCCTCCCGGCCGTCGTCTACCCGATAAGGATAAGGCCGGTATTGGCTGTGTGTCCACTCCCACACATTGCCGGTCAGGTCCAACGCTCCGCATCCCGGGGCCATCCCGGCCGGGTAGGCCCCCACCGGCGTCGTGCCCAACACCCGCCCTTCCAGGGTGTTCGCTTTATCCGCATCGAACTCCGGCCCCCAGGGGTAGCGGCGGTGATCCGGCCCCCCGGCAGCCCATTCCCACTCCGCCTCCGTCGGCAGCCGGATTGACGATTGACGATTGACGATTGACGATTTGATTTGGTCCCACAGCCCCCCAGTTGGCCATTCATTCGCCTCCTCGCCCGGTTCGCGTTGCCTCACCTGCTCATCCAACCAGGCGCAGTATGCCATGGCCTCGTACCAGGTCACCCCCACCACCGGCTGGTTGGATGGGTTGTAGGCCGGGTCATCCCAGTAAGAGGGCTGTTCGTGCGCCGCTACCGGATACCAGACCGAAACCTGCCGCCGCGCTTCTTCTTCGGACATTTCCGCTAGAGTCTGCCAGGTATCTCGCGCCTGGGGGGTCAAGCGTCCCTCTTGGAAAAGTTGCTCTAGCAGACCAGGGTTTTCCAAAACATATTGACGTCGCTGGAGGATGTCCTCCACCGGCCCGCTCGTTTCCCCCTGGCCCTGCCGCCACTGCCAGCCGGCGGGCGTCCAGTAGTGCTCCGTATCATAACCGCCGGCCCGGATGAAACAGCGATACTCGGCGTTGGTCACGGGATGGCGGGCCAGGTGGAAGGCCGCTACTTCCACCTGATGGACCGGCTGTTCATCGTCAAACGCCTCGGCCTCGGCGCTGCCCAGGGTAGCCGTGCCGCCCGGTATTTCCACCAGGTCGGGTAAGATAACTTCCACGCTGTTGATCGTGACCGGCGCCAGGCGCGGGTCGCCCACCTGGGCCAGCACCCGCCCGGCCTGGATGCGAGTGCGGCGGTGCAGAGCCGGGTCGCTCAAATCCCGCAGGAGGGCCTGCTGCACGGCGGCGCGAGTTTCGGCGCTCACTACCGGCCCACCCTCGGCCAGACAGCGGCCGGCCAGGGCCGGGTTAGCGGCTAACACCGCCTTCACAAACTCATCCGGGCGCCCGGTTATTCCGGCGGCCAGCAGGGTGGTTTGCTCCCAGCGGGTGGGCGGGGGCAGCGGCAGCGGCTCCCAGTCGTCCCCGCCGGGCGCGGGCATTTCCGCCGGGGTTCGGGCCGTTTGCCACCACTCGGCCAGGGTTTCGCCGGCCTGCCAGCGGGTTAGCAGCGCCCGCGCCGCAAATTGCTCCTGCACCAGTTGATGCCCAAATTTGTAGGTTTGCTCCGTTTCGCTAACCAGGCTCAACAGGCCGCTGCGCCAGGCCCGCTCAAAGACCACCTCCGCCGGCGTCGCCACCGGCTGGAACCGTTTAGGCAGCCGCACCTGCGCCGGCAGCAGGCCGGTCAATTCGGCGGCGGGCAGAATAGTGCTTTCGCCCTGCTGCTGCATGGCATAACCCAATTCGGCCAGCGCGGCCAGGTGGGCCTCCCGTTCGGGGTTGGATGCCTTGGGGTACAACTGCCGCCACACCAGGTCGGCGTAGGCCCGGAACAGCCAGCCCTTGTTGGTGGGCAGTTCGCCCCCGGCCGATTTAAACAGTTCGGTCAGCACAAATAGAGAAATCGGCACCCGGGCCAGCGAGGTTAAATCCAGCCGTTCCACCGCCCGTAAAAAGGTCTCGGCCTGCCCCCCCAGCCGCACGGCGGCAAACCGGGCCACCTGATCCGGTTTTAACGGCTCAATTTCCACCCGGGGCAGCCCCAGGGGCTGGTCGTAGTCGCTCTGGTCCCGGCTCGATAGAATGGCCCGCCCGCTGCCGGGAGCGGCCTCGGCAAAGTATTTGCCAATAAAAGCCTTCCAGTCGGCAGCCCGTTCTCCGGCCGGTTGGGATTCTCCGGCCGGCTGGGGCGGCAGGTAGGGCATCTCGTTCAGCCCATCGGCCAGCAGCAGCAGCCGGCCTTGCCGGGCCAGCTCCACAAAATCGGTGGTCACCTGGCCGGCCCACTCAGCCCGG
Organism: uncultured Caldilineaceae bacterium; assembly: GCA_964622215.1. GTDB lineage: Bacteria > Chloroflexota > Anaerolineae > 4572-78 > J111 > DSQQ01. Next base: position 4,995 of record CAZUNT010000209.1, on the reverse strand, counting down.
GCAAACTCTTCAGGCGACTGCCGTTCCCAGTGATAACTGCCCAGTTCCACAAATAGGGGCAGGCGGGTGCTCGCGTCGGCCAGGTAAGTCTGGGCCGCGTGGCGCACCAGCCGCCGTAGCACGGTGCTTTTGCCGCTGCCCGGCGCGCCCAACAGGACAAAGGCCGGGTATTTCTCCACGGCTTCGGTCACATCGGCCAGCGGTTCTCGTTTAAGCTGCCGCTGCGGCCCTTCGCCCACCCAGGTCAGGGCGCACAGGTCGCCTTGCAAGCCCTCGTCTTCCCAATCCCAACTGAGCCGGCCGCCCAGGGGAATATAATCATCTCGGGCCGCCCGCGCCGCCGGGGGCTGCTCCGGCAGGTAGGTTAACAGCCAGCCGGCGTAGCAGCGATAACGATCCTCCGCCGGCAGGTCGGTGGCCTGCTGGGGCAGACGGCGAAAGGCTTGCAGTAGATTACCCGGCAGAGTTTGGAGCAGTTGGCCGGCGGCAACCAGTTCCAGCCCGCCGCCCGGGCCAGGCCGAAATTTGACCTCGCTCTGGCCGGCCAGCCGGGCCAGCTCATCCAGGCTGGTGAAGACAAAATTCAGGCTATCAATCTTTAGCCCGGTGATAATATCGCGGCAGGTCAGGTTGCCCTGAACGGGTACAGAGCCGGTGGTGGTCATAAGCGGTTACTCCGTGATGTGTAACAATTATCAATTGTCAATTGTCAATTGTCAATTGTCAATTATAAATCGTAAATCGTAAATCGTAAATCGTAAATCGTAAATCGTCAAGGTTGTCCCCGGCCTGAGCTTCACCCTTCGATTGGCTCAGGGCTACCACAAAGGCCGGGGCGGTTTGAATATATGGCCGGGTGATCCGCAGATCACACGCGACCGGGACCGGGCCGCGCTGTCTTTCTTTTGGCCTCGCTCCGCTCCGTAGAGACCCAGCTTTACCGGCAAAAGTGAAGGTCAGGGGCTACCACACATCGAAACCCGATATTGTTGTTGAAGTTATCTGGGTAGTTGTTGTTGCGGTAGGACACGCGCGCGTTCCTTTGATTGTTGTTCCACGAGCCGCCACGCACGGCCGTCGGCCTGGCCCCAGAATAACGATGAATTGTGAATAGTGAATGATGAATTTTTAACCAGATTCATTCACCATTGACAATTGACAATTCACAATTGACAATTATTTCCCTTTTTTCTGCCAACTGCCCAGCAGCCGGCCGATTTCGGCCAGCATTTGCCCGGCGTGACGCTGCTGGCCCAGGCTGATGTAGCCCAGGTCGGCGCTGAGCCGCAGGTAGAAGCGCAGCTTGTCTAGTTCCACATCGGCGGCTTGCAGGCAGGCGGTTTTATCGGGCAGGCGCACGGCCTCGATGAGGCGCTCTTGCAGGTTTAGCGCCGCCTGCTGCATGGCCTGGGCGACGACAAAGCGCTGCTGGCGCGGAAACTTGATCGTCAGCGGGATGAGCCATTTGATCAGATCGTAAGTTTTGGCAAAGATCGGTGATTCTTGCACAAGTATTATTCCTTTCTACGTCACCCTGAGTGCAGCGAAGGGTCTCTACCAGGCCGAGGAGACGCTGAGGGCGCAGCCCTCAGCGTGACATTTTAGGAACCAATTGTTCCCCCAGCAGCGCCCGGCGCAAGCCATAGGTATCGCCGTGAACGGCGTGGGCGGCCCAGCCCTGCACCGAGGCGGCGACGTCGGCGTAGGTCAGCCGCCCGACAGCGAGTTGCTGGAGCTGTGCTCTGAGCCGGCGGGCAAAGGCCAGGCCGTTGCGCCGCTTGAGCAGGCGGTGGGTGGGATAGGTGACAAAACCCAAAAAGGGAATGCCGTTGCTCACCGGGTAAACCGTGCTCTCGGCCTGGTGCAGGGTCAGGCGCAGCCGGGGCAGAAAGTTATTGATGGCGGTTTTCCAGGCCCAGAGCTGGCGCTTGTTGTCGCTGAAAAGCAAAATATCATCCACGTACCGCGCGTAAGCGGCGCATTTCAACTCTCGCTTGACAAATTGATCCAGCTCATTGAGGTAACAGTTGGCCCAAAACTGGCTGGTCAGATTGCCAATCGGCAGGCCGCGCGGGCGAGTCGCCGCCAGCAGGTCGTCGCCGGGGAAGTAGACCATGTCGTACTCGTCTTTGAGCACCCCGGCCCCGCTGTCGAGAATCCCGTCAATCAACCGGCGGGTGGGCGCATCGGCGAGGCGGCGGAAGAGGATGTCGCGCAGGATGGTGTGATCCACTGCCGGAAAGAATTGAACGATGTCGGCCTGGAGCACGTAAGGGTAGCGCCGGGCAAAGTCGCGGCAGCGCGCCAGGGCGGCGTGGGTGCCTTTACCTACCCGGCAGGCGTAGCTGTCGCGGCAAAAACGGGCCTCAAAAATCGGCTCGATTTGCTGCACCAGGGCGTGATGGACCACCCGGTCGCGGAAAGGCGCCGCGCTGATGCGGCGCAGTTTGGGTTCGCTGATATAAAAGTGGCGGTACGGGCCGGGCCGGTAGGTTTGGGCACGCAGTTCCTCTTCCAGAGCCAGCAAGTTCTCGATCAGGTTGAATTCAAAATCGGCCACCTCCGGCGAACTGCGTTTGCCCCGGGCCGCCTTGCGCCAGGCTTCATACAGGTTTTCGTAAGCGTAAATTTGCGGGTAAAGGTTACGGTAAGTTTTCATTGTTACGTGAAACGTATTGTCTCAATTTGTGGCCTCGCAGGGATTCTTCACTTCGCTTCGCTCGTTCAGAATGACATGCAATTTATTCAACCCGGTGTAACGTTCAATGACATAATCCCCTACTCCCTACTCCCTGATTCAATTTCGGGCGCTAACGCGCCATCACGGTTGGGGGGAAACCCCCCAAGCCCCCCAACAGGCCCGAAGCCCCAAAAAAATAAAACACCAGCCAGAAACCAGCAGCCAGAAAACAAATAAAAGACAGGGGCTACCACACATCGAAACCCGACATAGTAGTAGAAGTCATCTGGGTAGGTGAAGTAGCGGTAGGACACGCGCGCGTACCAGTGATCGACGTACCACGAGCCGCCACGCACGGTGTAACGAACATCCGTTCTGGCGGCTTCCTTCTTCCGGTCATCGTCCAGCCGGTAAGGGTAGGGCCGATATTGGTTGTGCGTCCACTCCCACACATTGCCGGCCAGGTCCAGGCAGCCGTAAGGGGAAGCGCCCGCCGGAAAACTGCCTACGGCCATAGTCTGGCCCCGCCGGCTTTCCCCGGTGTTGGCGTGACGCTGCGGGCTGTCGTCGGCCCACTCGCCCCAGGGCCAGCGCCGCTGGGGTAAGGGGTTGGGCTGCATGGATAAACCGGTTTCCGGCCGGGGCGAGGGGCTATTCGCCCCTATGGAAATGAGGTGCGGTTGGGCCGGAATCTCCAATCCGCCGCGGGCGGCTTTTTCCCATTCGGCTTCGGTGGGCAGACGCACGGCGATTTTGGATTTTGGATTTTGGATTTTGGATGGGCTGTTGATGCTAGCCAGATGCTCTTGCAAAACTGAAAGCCGGCCGGTGGCGGTTAATTGCTCAGTCAGCCAGGCGCAGTAGGCCGCGGCGTCAACCCGGCTAACCAGGACGACGGGGTGGTTGCGGCGGTGAGGCGGCGGCGCACCGTCAATCCAATTGTAGGGCTGGGCCCAATCTTCATCTGCATAAGGAACGCGGTGGCCGGTGGCCCGGACGAAGGCGTAATATTGGGCCTGCGTCACCGGGTAGCGGCTCAGCCAGTAAGCATAGGGCAAATCGAGGGGCGTTTTGTGGCCGTATTCGTCGTCATAGGCCAGATCATCCTCACCTTTAAGGCTGCCCAGCCAGAAGGGGCCGGGGGGGATGAGGCAGAACTCCAGGTTGGGGATGTCTTCCATTTTGACCCCCTCCCTAGCCCTCCCCCCTTCGACTTCGCTCAGGGCAGGCCTGGCAGGGGGAGGGAGCAAACCCACGCCGGGGCGGGTGTCGGCGTTGAGGGCGGCCAGGGCGTCGCCAGCGTCGGCCCGTTCGGCCAGGGTAAGCAGTCCCTGGCCGACGATGGTCTCCAGGCGGGGGGTCAGGCGGCTAAGAAATTGTTCGCCCAGGGCACAGCCGGGCGTTTTATCCTGGCGGATGCGCTCCGGCCCGGTGGTGACGGCTATCACTCCAGCCCAGGCCACACCGCGCCAGCCGGCTTCGCTGGGGGGGACTTCGGCGGGGCAGAGCATATACAATAAATCCAGCACCGGCCCCGGCTGGACGTTGTTAAACAACATTTCTTCGGCGGCCAGTTGGGCTACCAGGTACCAGCGTTCGCCTTCGGCCAACAGCGGGGTAACGGCCCGGGCCAACCCCTGGCGCTGGGCGGCCAGGTAGCAGCCGGCCAGGTATTCTTGAAAGGTGCGGTGGGCAAAGTGGTAAATCGGCGGTTTCTCGCGACTGCCGCCCTCGCCCACCAGCAGCCCGGCCTGCCGGTCTACATAGGCCAGAAATTGCTTGGACGTTTCGGCATTGTGGAAAATTTTGCGGTCCAGTTGGCCCACCACCTGGTCGTAGTTCAGGTCGGCGTGGCGGCCGGGGGCGGCCACCTGGTGGGCCTGGTAGGCCAGTTCGCGCAGGGCTTCTAACAGCCGGTCTGGTTCAACCCCCAATTGTTGCAGCAGCCCGGCCTGCCCCCAGCGCGGTTTTTGCCAGTGGTGCAGCAGCACCTCGACCCCGCGCTTGTACAGTTCGGCCCGACGTTTGGGCAGTTCGGCCCCGGCGGTGTGGATGAGGGCCAGGGTGGTCAGCAGCAGGGGGTTGGTGGTGAGTTCGGGGGGTAAATCACGCACGGCCCGGCGCAGGTCGGCCTGGCGGTGGCGGCGCTCGGTTTCGGTGAGGGCGGGGCGGGCCTGATACCACCGGTCAATAAAGAGGTCGCGCTGGGCGGGGGTGAAGGGGCCCAGGTTAGCGTTTAAAAACCGGGGATTTTTGAATCCCCCCCCTAAAAACAAAACCCGCAGGTGACATTAACCCCGCCCGGGAAACGGGGG
>CAZUNT010000208.1:0-12450 GCA_964622215.1 uncultured Caldilineaceae bacterium | reverse complement strand
CCCCCCCCCCCCCCCCCCCCGCGACCCCCACCGCCACGCCTGAAACACCGACGGCCACGCCTGAAACGCCGACGGCCACACCTGAAACGCCGACGGCCACACCTGAAACGCCGACGGCCACACCTGAGACGCCGACGGCCACGCCTGAAACCCCCACCCCCACCCCGGCCGCGGCTACCGTCTCCGGTCAGGTTGTCCTTAATGGCCGCGCCAACAATGATTGGTCTGGCGCTGCCGTCCAACTGGATAATAGTGCTGTTTTCAGCGCCATTACCGATGCTACCGGCAACTTCAGCCTGGTCGATGTCCCTTCAGGCGTCTACACCAGCCTGACTGCCGACGCCCCCGGTTATCTCCCGGCGGTCTGCAACTCTCCCATCGTGACTGCGCCGCTCACCACTATGGCCAATGTTAGCCTGCTCAGCGGTGATGTCAACGATGATGGCGTTATCAACATCGTCGACGGTACAGCGGTGGGTATTGTTTTTGGCACAACCGGTTCAGGCTTAGCGGAAGATATCAATCAGGATGGTGAGGTCGACATCTTCGACATCATCCTGGTTAGTGTGAACTTTGGACAGACCGGACCTCAGAATTGGGTTTGTCAATAGTCATATAACTATTGATCGTCTTTAATTTACTAAACTTTTATAGTGATGCGTGAAACGTAATGAGTTCGTGAAGGAGTTCTGCACGTTTCACGCATCACATCTCACCTCTTGTAACTTAAATGTGTATGTTGAAGCCAGTAAGCTATTAAACGTTTTACCTTAAACAAGATGGTATTTTAACAATTTTCACCCTGCGTTCCGGGTCGTAACTGGCTGCACCGAGTACCTTTTAAGGAGGATTTCAATGAAAGGAATGTTTTTAAGCCAAAAATGGCCAGTCGTAGTTATGAGTTTGCTATTGCTGCTGCTAGGGCTATCATCTGGCCTGGTTTTCGCCCAAGCGACCCCGGGGACGCTCATCATCAACGCCTGTACCGACCAGAACGCCGATGGAGAGTGTGATGACCCTGTAGATGGACCAGCCCCGGCTGGCGCGGAAGCGTGCCTGACCGACGACACAAACTGCCAACCGGTTCCGGCAACGTTCGCCGACCTACCCCCCGGCGCTTACACGGTTTTTCTCCACTTCACCGGGGCCAGCCAGGGTTATTATCCCACCACCGGCCGCGTCTCCATTGATTTAGCCGATGGCGCTCAAGAGACCATCACCTTGGGTGCAGTTTATCCCATTCATCCCAAAGGCGTAGCTGTGCATGCCCAACTGAATAAAGTCTATGTTGCGTTTCAGGGACCGCTGGTTATCTCCGGCGACCAGCGGATTAAACCCTATCCCTTTGTGGCCGTAATTGACGGTGAAACCGACGAAGTTTTATACACCATTCCCGGCGGGCCAGATGGCGTGGTTGATCCAAGTCCGCACACTAACTTTGCCGGGATTGGCCGTGGCCCCTGGGGAGTAGCTGTCTCCGGCAACGGACAATTTGTCTATGTAGGCTCATTTGAGGATGGTTTGGTGAGTTACATTGACCCCATCTCTGATACAGTTATCACTAACTATTCTGCCGGTTCAGATTTCCAACCAACTGCACCAACGGTTAACCCAGTCACGGGCCTGGTTCATTATCCTGATTACGAACAAGGCCACATGCTCATCCTCAGCACGGATCCGGCTAATCCTCAAGTCGCCTTCCCCTTCATCGAGAATCCGCCGGTTGCTTTTAGCCCGCTTGAAATAGCCACAGCCAATACCCTAGGGGGTTACAATTTTATCACCCTGCGCGACGCCATTCAACCCAACGCCTACAAATTTGTGGGCCTGCCCAGTGCAGATCCTTTCGATCTCACTTTCCACGACATCAATTTACCCGGCGGCGGCACCGGCACGCCCCTTGCCCTTGGCCTTTGGCAAGCAACAGGCCAGAATCGTCTCTTTATGACCTACGCCGACGATCCCCGGGATGATGCAACGCCGCCTTTCTATGCTAACCCTGATAAACTGCTGCTTTATGATTTTGATCCGGCCAATCCAACCTCTGTCACTCTAGCCGGACAAACCGATTTAGATCGTAACTATGCCGAGGTGGGGCTGGTTTTTAACCCGGCAGCCAACCACATGCTGGGAACCTACGCCGGTTTTGCCTATGATGACAGGAATGGCGATGTCGCTGCCTGCGACAGCCCTGATCGAGGCGGCATCTACCGGGCCGATTTCGACGGCAATGTGTCAGATGGCCCGCTCCCCAGCACTGTGGTGGGCAATCCACCGCTGACCGGTGGTAATCTCCAATGGAAGAATCCCTTTGAGATAGCCATCAACCCCAACAACGGCAAAGTCTATGTGACGGATCGCTGCTGGAATGAGTTTCCTGAAGGCAACCAGCCCGTTGGCGGGGCCGTTTTAATTTTCCAGGATACAACAGAACAACCCACTCCTACCCCAACTATCACCACGACGCCAACCATCACCACAACGCCCACAGTGACGGCGACGCCAACCATCACCGCCACGCCTACCCCCACTGTAACAACCACCCCGGGGCCAGGCCAGATTAATTTGGTGATGAGTGGTCCGGCCTCAGTCGCTTTGAGCGAAACCTTCAGTGTGACGGTAGTTGCTGAAGACGTGCCTAACACCGGCCTTTATGGAGCGCAGTTTGAAATCAACTTTGATCCATCTCTGCTATCGATCAGCAACCTGCAACCCAACCCCGACCTGTCCTTTGTGGTCCGCAACGAGGTTGATAACACGCTCGGCCAGCTCAGGCTAGTCGCCAGCCGCCAGGGCTACGTGCCCGGTTTAACCGGCGATGTTATCTTGCTAACCTTCTCGGCCACGGCAACTAACACAAGTGGCCTTGCCACCCTAACTTTCAGTAATGAAAAGATTGGCAGTGCCGAGGCTCAAGCCTTTACCTTAACCAGCCAGAGTTACACTGTTTTGATTGGCGACGTCTCGACGCCGACGCCTACCCCCGAAACCCCAACCTCGACACCGGAGACGCCAACCTCGACTCCTGAAACGCCAACAGCCACGCCAGAAACGCCAACGCCTGGTACGCCGACGCCTACCCCCGAAACCCCAACCTCGACACCGGAGACGCCGACCTCGACTCCTGAAACGCCAACAGCCACGCCAGAAACGCCAACGCCTACCCCCGAAACCCCAACCTCGACGCCGGAGACGCCAACCTCGACTCCTGAAACGCCAACAGCCACGCCAGAAACGCCGACGCCTACCCCCGAAACCCCAACGGCGACGCCGGAGACGCCGACCCCAACACCTGCGACGCCCGTTCCGACTCCTACTACGGCCACTGTTTCCGGTCAGATTGTCCTCAACGGTCGCGCCAATAATGATTGGTCCGGCGCTGCCGTCCAACTGGATAATAGTGCTGTCTTCAGCGCCACCACCGACGCTACCGGCAATTTTAGCCTGACCAATGTACCTTCAGGCCTCTATACCAGTCTGACCGCCGATGCCCTCGGTTACCTGCCGGCGATTTGTAACTCCCCCATCGTGACTGCACCGCTCACCATAATGGCTAATGCCAGCCTGCTCAGCGGTGATGTCAACGATGATGGCATCATCGACATCGTTGATGGTACGGCGGTGGGAGTTGGTTATGGCGCGACCGGTCCGAACTTAGTAGAGGACATCAACCGGGATGGCGAGGTCGACATTTTTGACATCATCCTGGTTAGTGTGAACTTTGGACAGGCCGGACCTCAAACTTGGGCCTGCCAATAGTTTTTGTTGAACAATTTTAAAAGTGAATAGCCTAACAAACCTCCGCAGCCTTTGAGGCTGCGGAGGTTTGTGTTTTGGCTAAAGGTCAAGAAGATCGATTGCTTTTGACAAATGACCCTGAGTCATTTATCATATTAAATGACTCAGGGTCATTTAATTAAGGAACATTTTAAAACCGGAGAAGGTTATGACGATCAAACGTCGAGCCATTACTGACGAGCAAAGAATCGAACGAAGACAAACCTTGCTTAAGGCCACCTGGAACCTGTTTCAGAAGCACACCTATGAGGAGATCAACATCAGTGATGTCGCCACAGAGGCCGGCTTGGCCAAGGGAACGGTTTACCTATATTTCAAGACCAAGGAGGAGTTGTTCCTGGCCGTCCAGGGGCAGCAGCTTGGGGCGTGGTTTGATGACCTGGATCGCCGATTGCAGGAGCAGGTTGGCTCCGGTGACGCCGGGCAAGTGGCGGCCCTGATTTGTAGCTCATTAACGGAGCATCCGGCCATGGCTCGCTTGTTCGCTATTCTGCATCCGGTATTAGAGCAAAACGTCGAATACGAGGTCGCTCTGAAATTTAAACGGATGTTACTCGAACGGATCACAAAAATTGGAGCTTTGGTAGAGGCCAACTTACCGTATCTAGCCCCAGGTCAGGGAGTACAATTGGCGCTGTGGGCCTACACAGTGACGCTGGGGCTACAACAACTGGTGAACCCCGCGCCGGTGATCCGATTGATACTTGCCAACGAACCTGACCTGGCTCCCTTCGCCCTTGATTTTTGTGGGGAATGTAGGGCCATGCTAACGGCTATGTTTTTAGGCGTTAAGTCTCATTAGCGCCCTTTTATCACCATTTTATGTAAGGAGAACTATGAACAAAACAGCTTTCTCCGAAGCCATTGCCGCCGAATTGGCCGGCAGCGGGGTAACGGTAACTGCCTTGTGTCCGGGAGCAACAGATACGGCTTTCGCCAAACGACATGGGCTGGAAAATACCCGCCTTTTCCAGAGGACAATGAATGGAGCGCGGGTGGCCGAAATTGGCTACCGGGCGTTGATGAAAGGCCGGCCTGGGCAATCAATTGCAGGTGTGGCTGTTCACCCTTTTAGGCTTGTTCCTGCCCCTCATTCCACCCAGAACCCTCAAACAGATCGGCGCTTATGTTATGGGTTAAACGGCTCAAACCAAGTTGTATTCGCGGGCGTAAATTGCGGCCTGGGTGCGATCACGCAAACCCAGGCAGTTGAGGATGTGGGAGACATGGTTTTTGACGGTTCCTTCGCTGATCACCAGTCGTGCGGCAATCTCCCGGTTGGTGGCTCCGGTAGCAATCAGGTGCAAGACTTCTCGTTCGCGCTCGGTCAAGTTGGCCAATTCTTCTGGCAAGGGAGCGGCGCCGGCCTGGCTCGATGAAGCAGCCGACGTAGAGGGCGAACGGCCGGAACCCCTCAGCGCCCCCACCAGTTTGCCGGCGATGGAAGGCTCAAGCTGGTAAATTCCTCTATGGGCCAGTTGAATAGCCTGGGCCAGATCGGCGGCAGGGATATCTTTGAGCAGATAGCCGCTGGCCCCGGCTATTAAGGCTTTGACAATATACTCTTCGTCGTCAAAGGTGGTCAACATCAGCACCTGGCAGCCCGGCAATTGGCGGCGAATCTGCCCGGTGGCGGTGATACCATCCATCACCGGCATACGGATGTCCATTAAGATAACATCGGGGATCAGGGCCAATGCTCGCTCAATGGCCTCCTGGCCATCGGCTGCCGTGCCGGCAACCTCGATGCCCTCTTGGATGCTGAGCAGGGAGGCGATGCCATCTCGCATAAGTTGTTGGTCGTCAACGACGAGGACACGGACGGGGGGGGAGTTAGTCATAGTATCTTCCTACTTCAAATTTACCTCACCACAGACCGCTGACCGCCGACGACAGACCACCCAAAGTATCCGCGGTGGTCTACGGTTGGCGGTCATTTTGACCCAGTGTGAGCGGGTCTTTGGGCACGGTGATGAGCAGGGCTGTGCCCTGGCCCGGCACACTTTGCAGCTTAAGCGAGCCGCGAATGAGTTCGAGCCGTTCCTTGACCCCCCGCAGGCCGTAGCAACTGCTGCCGTTGGCCAGGCAGGCCGGGTCAAAGCCACGGCCGTTGTCGTCAATGGACAGGCTGGCCTGGCCACCGTTGAGCTGCAGTCGTACCGTCGCCTGGCTGGCCTGGGCATGCTTCTGAACGTTGGTCAAGCCCTCCTGGGCGGCGCGGTAAAGGGTTAAAAGCGACTGGCGGGAATAGTCACTTTCGTCGCCGGAGATGTCCAGGTTAATGGTAAAGTGGCCGGTACGGGCATTATCGACCAGTTGGCGCAGGGCCTCGGCCAGTGAAAACGGTTCGGGCGCGCTGCGCAGCGCACCCACCGACCGCCGCACCTCTTGTAAGGCTTCGCTGGCGAGTCGTTTTGAGTCGCGCACCGCCTGGTCGGCTTCCTCCGGCTTGCGCTCCCGAAAAGCCAGAGCCTTTTCAAGCTGCACGTTAATCACGGTCAAATAATGCCCCAGGCTGTCATGAATATCGCGGGCCAGGCGGTTACGTTCTTCCATAGTGGCTAATTCGGCTACTTGCGCGGCGTAAGCTTGCAGTTGGCGGTGGGAGTCTTCCAGGTCGGCCAAGAGTCTCTCGGCCCGCATCCGGCTGAGGCGTTCTTGCCGGATGAGATAGGCGATATAGAAAATAAAGAAGACGCCGGTAAATATTACCAGGTGGAAGATAACATCTCCTTCGTGGTCAAACGGCTGTGGCCCGCTCTTGCCTTCCACGCGCGCAATCAAGTATACCATCCATGCCAGACCCGATAAACTATAACTGCTGCCGATTAAAAAAGTGAGGGTGAAGACACCCATCAAGACAAAAAAGTCTTCCCCGTGGTGTTCGACGCCATCCGTCAGGCTGACCAGCCAGATTAAAAGAAATCGCGTCGCCATGAGCATAGCATCCTGCCGCCAAGATAACTTATCGCCGTAATAAAGATACTCCAGGCGATCCAGGATGATCAGCGGCAGCAGCGCCAGCAAGACCAGGATAATTCGTAAAGCAGGGTGGGGGGTAGTATAAACGCCGCTGAGGGTATAGTAACTATAAACTCCCAACACGCCCAGGTACAACAACAAACCTACCCCATCTATGTAACGGGGCATCAGCCATTGCCGCCAGGTGAGTTGGCTGAGTTTTTGCTTCATCCGTATGCTCCTGCCTTCAGTATACCACCAATAAAACCCTGTTCCAAGTGCCTGGCGGTAGATAACAACCGGCCAAAAGTCACGTGACTTCTGGCGAATGAAGCTGTTTGACAAACCCTTCACCAATTCGTATGATGTGACTCAAGGGATATTTAACCATAACCGAAATTGGAGGGGTTATTGTGAGGCCGGGTGAATTTGTTTTACGCCGTAAAACCTGGGTGATGCGAATTTTCCTGCCGTTGCTGAGTGTGGCAGCGCTCTATCATCGCCTTGTCGTCGAAGGGGCCGAGTATCTGCCCCGGCAAGGTCCGGCGCTTTTGGTGGTCAAGCATCGCGCCACGCGGGATTCTATCTTGTTGAGCTTGATCCTCCATCGTTTTACCCAGCGGTTCGGCAATTACCTGATGAAAGGTAAACCGGCAGGCCCTTTGAACAGTTTGTTGGAGGCTGCCGGTGGGGTTAAAGTTGTCCGGCCCAAAGATATTCACCACCTGGAGAGCCGCGACGCCCAAAAAGTATTTCTCCAACAGGCGCGGGAGTTTAACCAACACGCCTTAGATTATATCTCCTGGCTTTATACTCAGGGCGAAATCGTAGTGACTTTCCCAGAAGGAATGTTTTACCCGGATAGAGTAGGTCCGCTTCAAAGTGGCATCATTAAGCACACCATGCAGGTTGAACAAGAAACCGGATTAAAAATCCCGGTGATTCCTGTTGGGATTGAATATAAAAACCTCTCTCGTTTCCGCGCCCCTGCTTTTTTCCGCATCGGCCCGCCACTTTACAGCGCCTCATATTCGGATCAAAGCCACATGGTAACGGCGATAACCCAACAGTTGGGCCAACTTAGCGGTCTAGCGGTTGCTTCAAGCTGACAGCAAAACGATTCCTCACTCATATAATTCGGTATGTGAAGGAAAAACGAGACCTCAAAGGTCTATACCCCTTGAGGTCTGGCATAAAATCTTGGCAGGTTACGGCTGGTGAGAAATTTCAGGAGGCTGATGGGGCAGTAGTATTTTTAGCTTTCTTCTTTTTGGTGGCGGCAATAATTAGCGCTGTCTGCAAAACCTCGTCCATTTTGCTGGCAAAGATAATGTTCAAATCGCGCTGTACCTTTTTGGGCACATCAACCATATCTTTACGGTTTTGATTGGGTACAATGACGGTGTGAATACCGGCGCGATGAGCAGCCAGGATTTTCTCTTTGAGGCCGCCAATGGGCAGTACCTTACCGCGCAGAGTGATCTCGCCGGTCATGGCCACATCGCGCCGCACTTTGTGGTTGGAAAAAGCGGAGACCAGGGCCGTGGCCATCGTAATCCCGGCGCTGGGGCCATCTTTGGGGATCGCTCCTTCAGGAACGTGAACATGCACATCGGTGTTCTCGAATTGGTTTGACTTGATATTGTACTCCTCGGCGTGTGAACGCACATAGGAGTAAGCCGCCTGGACCGATTCTTGCATCACCTCACCTAATTGCCCGGTCAGGGTCAGATTGCCTTTGCCGGGCATAAGCGTCACCTCAATAGGCATAATATCGCCGCCCGCCTCGGTATAGGCGATGCCGGTGGCTACGCCTACCTGGTCCTCTTTTTCAACCAATTGCTCGGTGAAGTGGGGCGGCCCCAGGTATTTTCCCAGCATAGCTCGGGTAATAGTTTTCGGGACAGGCTTTTTCTCGGCCAGGCGGCGAGTTAGTTTCCGGCAAATCTGTCCAATCTCGCGCTCCAGGTTGCGCACGCCTGCTTCATAGGTATATTCACGGATCATACCCTGCAGCGCATTATCGGCAATTTTGACAGACACATCACTCAGGCCATGCTCTTCAATTTGGCGTGGAATGAGGAACTGGTGGGCAATTTCCAGCTTTTCTTCTTCGATGTAACCCGAAAACTCGATCACCTCCATCCGGTCACGCAGGGCCGAGGGGATGGGGTACAGTACGTTGGCCGTAGTGATAAACAAAACCTTTGACAGGTCATAGGGCAGTTCAAGATAGTGGTCGGAGAAACTGTAATTCTGCTCCGGGTCGAGGGCTTCGAGCAAGGCCGCACTGGGGTCGCCGCGAAAGTCAGAACCTACTTTATCAATTTCATCCAGCATAAAGACCGGGTTGACGGTTCCGGCCCGCCGCATGCTCTGAATAATCCGGCCCGGCAACGCGCCGATGTACGTGCGCCGGTGCCCCCGGATTTCGGCCTCGTCGTGGATACCCCCCAGGCTGATCCGGACAAATTTGCGCCCCAGCGCCTCGGCGATGGAGCGCCCCAGCGAGGTTTTACCGGTGCCCGGCGGTCCCACAAAACAAAGAATAGGGCTGCGCATCTTGTGACCGGCCCGCTGCAATACGGCGATGTGTTCCAGAATTCGTTCCTTGGCTTTGGGGATGCCAAAATGATTGTTGTCCAGCACCTTGGCCACATGGAGAATATCGGTGTTGTCCTGGGTGGCGGTGGTCCAGGGCAATTCAATGATCCAATCCAGGTAAGTGCGAATGATGCCGACTTCAGGCGCAGCAGGCGGCATAATCGAGAGGCGGCTTAGTTCCTTCTCGGCTTTAGCCCGCACCTCGTCCGGCAGGACCATCTGAGCTAACTTAGCGCGAAGTTCGTTAATTTCGGCCAGTTGGGTATCCATCTCACCCAACTCGTTCTGAATGACCCGCATCTGCTCACGCAGGAAAAATTCACGCTGGCCCTTGTCAACTTCCTGCTGCACCTGATCCTGAATGCGCGACTCAAGCTGTAACACGTCCAATTCCTGGGCCAGCATGATGCTTAACCGTTGCAGGCGCGTGGTGGGGTCAACCGTTTCCAGGACTTCCTGGCGCTGCTCTACATCTAAATCCATCACCGAAGCAACCATATCAGCCAACCAGCCCGGCTCGTCGATGTTCATGGCTGCCACATAGGCATCGTCAGGTAAATTACGATTTAGTTGGACGCATTTTTCAAACAAGGCCAGCACGGCTCGCATGAGCGCCTCAGAAGAGAGATTTTTCTCACCTTCTTCGTTCAGACGGCGCACCCGGACTTTGGGGTAGGGGTTTTCCTGGGTATATTCGATGATTTTGACTCGCTGCTGTCCCTGGGCCAGGATGTTGGTGCTGCCATCTGGCATACGCAACATGCGTCCAATAACCACTTCGGTGCCAATTTCATACAAATCGTCAGGTTCGGGGTCCTCCTGGTCAGCGTCGCGTTGGGTTACCACCACCAATTCGCTTTTGGCCAGCAGCGCCGCTTCCAGGGCTAAAACGGAGCGATCTCGACCCACAAAGAGAGGGGTGAGCATACGCGGGAAAACCACCGTATCGCGTACCGGCAGCAAGGGCAACTCGATTTCAATTTCTTCGGCGTCAATCGATGTTTCGAACTCTTTCCGCAGGGTGTCCATCAAGTGAAATGATCTCCAATAGCCTCTAGTTTTATCATTCTAACTATACCACAAAAATTCATCACGACACAATCAGCGGGTCAATGGACGGCAGAGAGAGGCCCTTACGCCGCAGCCAGTTCTCGCGGGCATCAGCGACCAAAAATAGTGAGCCGGTTACGCAAATGAGGTCAGCCGGGCCGGCTTCAGCCATGATTCTGTCCAGAGCTGAAGATATCTCCGGCAATGGTGTGGCTTGATAGCCCATCTCTGCCGCTAGTTCGGCCAATCGTTCCGGTCTTTCGGCGCGGGGATGGCGGGAGGCCGTGACCAACATTTGCTTAGCCTGGGGCAGCAGCGCCTGGAGCATATCGCGGATGGGGTGATCGTTGGAGGCGCCAAAAATGAAGGTAAAGTTGTGGCCGGGAAAATGGCGCTGCAAGGATTGCCCCAGTTTTTCCGCCGAATCGCCATTCATGGCGCTGTCTACAATCACAAAAGGTTGCTGGTTTAGGATTTCCAGCCGGCCCAACCAGGTCACTTTGGCCAGGCCGGTTCTGACTGCCTCTGGAGTGATAGCCATATTTGTCCGTTCGGCCAAGCCTTTGATGGCAGCTACGGCAGTGGCAGCATTAACAATCTGATGCTCGCCGAGCAGAGGCAGCCAGTATTCCTGGTTGTCAATGGTAAAAGATTGACCTTTCAGGTTAAACTCGCCTTCTGTCCAGGTACAGTCGCGGCCCACTACCACCAGCCTGGCCTCATGTTCCCGACAAATCTGCTCAATCATCCGCATGGCCTCATCGTACTGGGGCGAGCTGACGACCAAAGCGCCGGGGTGGATAATACCGGCCTTCTCTCGCGCAATCGAGGTCAGGGTTTTACCCAAAATCTGGGTATGGTCGTAGCTGATGGAGGTAATAACGGCCACAGCAGGATCGACGGCGTTGGTGGCGTCCAGGCGGCCGCCCAGCCCCACCTCCAATACGGCCACGTCAATATTAGCTTCGGCGAAGGCCACAAAGGCGATAGCAGTGATTAACTCGAAGGCGGTCAGGTTAGGTGTAGCTTCGAAGGCAGGCTGGAGTCGCCGGGCCAGGGCTACTACCTGATCCTCGGTAATTGGCTCCCCCCCCAGACAAATTCGCTCTCGAAATGAATGTAAGTGGGGGGAAGTATACAGGCCGGTTTTATAACCCGCCTGTCGTAAAATGCTCTCGCTTATAGCCGCCGTCGAGCCTTTGCCTTTGGTTCCGGCAATCAGTAGCGAGGGAAACTTTTTATGCGGATCGCCTAGCCGGGCCAATAATCCTTTTAGCCGGTCCAGGCTCCAGTTGGAGGTATCGGCGGGGTTATAGTGGGCATAGGAGTAGAAATAGGTTAGGGCATCAATATAGGAATGGATGGGCACAGGCACCTACTATGGCTACTTTCTAAATTTACGATTAAGGTTGGAATTAATTATCCTAAATCACAAATCGGCTTAGAATTAATGTGAGCGTTTATTATCACTAAATAGGGAATTGCGGCAAGTTTTAGGGGGTGTATCGCAGTCTCAGCCACCTGAAGGAAGGTTGCGCTCAAGGTTCTGTCGGACCACATCTCGCTGCACTTTGCCGGAAGCCGTTTGGGGCAGCGCCTCGACAAAACGAATTTGGCGGGGCTGCTTATACCCGGCCATGCGCGTCCGGCAGAAAGCCAGCAATTCTGCTTCGGTGATCTGTGTACCGGCGCGCCGCACCACCATTGCCGCCACACGCTGTCCCCACTCCGTATCGTTCAGGCCGACCACACAAACGTCTGCCAGCGCCGGATGCTCTCGTAAGGTTTGCTCCACCTCGGCCGGGTAGATATTCTCACCACCGCTGATAATCAGGTCGGCCCGGCGCTGGACGATCCACAAGTCGCCCTCATCGTCCAGGTAGCCCAAATCGCCGGTGTAGAGTTTATTTGTCCGGAGGGTTTGCCGGGTGGCTTCCGGCTGGCGGTAGTAGCCGCGCATCACCGTTGGACCGCTGACCACGATTTCGCCGATTTCGCCGGGGGATAGCGCTTCGCATCCCGTAGGGGATAGCGCTT
>CAZUNT010000207.1:0-12537 GCA_964622215.1 uncultured Caldilineaceae bacterium | reverse complement strand
CTCTTCTCCTGATCATCTTCATAAACACTGGCCGAGGTGGCAATGATGACCACATCTTTAAGTTCAGGGGATTGGCGGATTTTTTGAGTGAGGGCAAAGCCGTCCAATTCCGGCATGATTAAATCGGTGATAATCACTTGAAAACAGCTCTGCCCGGCTTTGACCAGGCCATCCAGCCCGTTGTCGGCTTCCACCACCTCGAAACCCAGCGGCGACAATATATCAACCAAGACTCGCCGGTTGTGGGGTTTATCATCCACTACCAAAATCCGGGGCGGTTGCCCCTTGACGCCAACAATATCCTGAGTGTCTATCCGGACGGTTTCGAGCCAATCGGCGGCGATAGGCACGGTTAATTCAAACCAGAAGGTGCTGCCCCGGCCTAACTCACTGGTCACCCACAACTCGCCCCCCATTAATTTAACCAAGTTGCTGCTAATCGCCAGGCCCAGACCCGCGCCTTTGGTTCTGTGCCGGGCCTCACCCATCTGTTTGAAGGGTTCAAAAATCATCTCCAAATATTCCGGGGCAATGCCGATGCCGGTATCGACAACGGTGAAGCGGAGGGTAGTTGTGGCCGGTTGTTCGTTGTTGCCGGCGTCTATTACTTCTATTTTATCATCATCTATTGACAACTCCCTACCGGCTGCAGACCGCTGACCATCAACCATAGACACCCGAAACGTTACTTCCCCCCTATCGGTGAATCTAACGGCGTTACCCAGCAGGTTGATTAAGACTTGACGCAGGCGCTGCTCGTCGGTACAAATTGCCTGGGGTAAGGCCGGGTCAACTTCAAACTTAAAATTGAGGCTTTTATTTTCCGCCCGCACGCGAATAATCTCGCTGACCATCTCCAGGAAAGAGAGCAGGTGAAAATCGGCGGGGCGGAGTTCAATTTTACCCGCCTCTACTTTGGCAATATCCAGCACATCGTTAATCAGCCCCAGCAAATGTTCGCCGCTCTGCTGGATGATGTTCAGGCCATCTCGCTGCTGGGAGGTGACGGCGGGGTGACGTTTGAGAATTTGGGCATAACCTAAAATACTATTGAGGGGGGTGCGCAGCTCATGGCTCATGGTGGCCAGAAAGATACTTTTGGCCTGGCTGGCGGCTTCGGCGGCGAGGCTTCGCTCCTCAGCCCAGGCTTTTGCCTGTTCGGCCACTTCTTTGGCTTTTAGCAAATCGGCCTCCGCCTGGATACGTTGAGCGATTTCTTGCTGCAACTGCTGGTTTGAGTGGCGCAGTTCCAGGGTGCGTTCCTGCACTCGCCGTTCCAATTCACGATTACGAGCGTGAATGCTTCTCAACCGCCATTGAAAACCGGCCAGGACACTGCCGACAATGACCAGGGCGGACAGCGCACGAAACCAGGTGGTCTGCCACCAGGGAGGCAAAATGGTGAGCTTGATAGTTTTGGGGGTTTCGTTCCAGAGGCCATCATTATTAGAGGCTTTGACCATAAAGGTGTAATCGCCGGGATCCAAGTTGGTGTAGGTAGCCAGGCGCTTGGAGTCAGGCGGCGACCAATCCCGGTCAAAACCTTCCAGTTTATACTGATATAAATTTTTGGGAGAGATGTGATAATTTAGGCCGGCAAACTCAAAAGAAAAGACCGACTGGTTATAGGCCAGGGTAAGCTGATCCAGCTCATTAACAGGTTTAGCTAAGGGGGAATCATTGCCAACCGGCACAGACTGATTAAACAGCAGAAAATCGGTCAGCGCCACCGGGGGGAGGTATAAATTATCGGCCATCCGCTCCGGGTCAAAGGCGGTTATCCCTCCCGGCCCCCCGAAGAACATTTGACCCTCCCGGCTCTGGTAGTAGCTATATGGATTAAACTGGTTACTTTGTAAGCCATCTAAAACATCATAGTTGCGGAATGTTTCTTTCTGGGGGTCGAAGCGGGACAGGCCCTTACCGGTACTGAGCCATAAATCGCCCCGTTTATCGGCCAAAATACCGTAGATGGTATCATTGGGTAAGCCGTCTTTCATGCCGTAATGATTGAATTTGCCGGTAGCAGGGTCAAATTTATTCAATCCGCCTGAAGTGCCAACCCAAAAAATACCGGCGGGGTCCTCATAAAGCGAGCGCACATTATTGTTGCTCAAGCTGTGGGGATCGTCAGGGCTAAACTGGTAGTGGCTAAACTCACCCGTAGCCGGGTCGAATTTGTCCAGCCCCGCCCGAAAGGTGCCGATCCAGAGGGCGCCGGTATGATCGCCGTAGAGCACATTGATGGTATCCTCACCCAGGCTGTGAGGGTCATTGGGGTCATGGCGATAATGGGTTATCTTGCCGGTAGTCGGGTCAAGTTTATCGAGACCAAAACCCAGGGTGCCGATCCACACTGCACCTGTATCATCTTCATAAATTTGGGTCAGGTTGTTCGAGGCCAGGGTTTCGGGGTTGTTGGGGTCGTTCTTGTAGGCCGTGAATTTCTCGGCGGCTCGATCAAATTTGTTGAGGCCGCCGACCATAGTCGCTACCCATAGAACGCCGGCCCGGTCTTCGTGGATAGCGTTGACCGTGTTGGCGCTTAAACTGGCCGGATTCTGCGGGTCGTTTTGATAGTGGGTCATCTGACCAGTCGCCCGGTCAAAACGATTTAACCCGCCGTTTTGGGTTCCAATCCAGAGGATGCCCTCCTTATCTTGATAAATCGCGTTTACAAAATTGGCGCTCAAGCTGCGGGGATCGCCGGGAATATGCTCGTAGAGGATAAAACGTTGTAGCCCCAGGTCTAGCCGGTTAACCCCGCCGCCCCATGTGGCGGCCCAGATAGCCCCGGCCCTGTCTTGATAAACCTCAAAAACATTAGCATGGCTCAAACTGGTGGGGTTATCGGGGTTAGCCAGATAACGGGTAGACTGTTCGGTTTTAGGGTCAAACTTATTCAGGCCGGCATTTTCCAGGCCCAGCCAGAGATTACCCTGGCTGTCTGTGGTGATTGACCAGATATTGTTACCGCTAAGGCTGTTTAGGTTGTTGAGATCATTTTTGTATACGGTGAAATGTCCGGTCTTGCGGTCAAATTTGTTCAGGCCGCCTCCCCGCGTGCCAACCCACAGTGTTCCGTTACGATCCTCATAAATAGCCCAGGTCTGGTTGTTGCTCAGGCTGTGGGGGTTGTTAGGATCGTTTTTGTATACGGTGAATTGTTCGGTTTCGCGGTCAAATTTATTCAAACCGTCGCGCGTGCCAATCCAGAGCGTGCCCTCCTGGTCCTCATAAATGTGAATGACATCTTTGTAGCTCAGGCTGTGGGGGTTATGGGAGTCCGGTTTATAAGACTTAAACTTGCCTGTCACCCGGTCGAAGCGATTGAGGCCATCCCGGGTACCGAGCCAGAGGATACCCAGGTGGTCTTCATAGATGGCCCAGACGGCGTCGTTACTGATACTATCGGGATTTTGGGGATCATGTTTATAGACGGTGAAGCGTCCGGTCGTCCGGTCAAAACGGTTCAAACCGCCAGGATCGGTGCCAAACCAGAGCACACCTTCTTTATCTTCATAACCGGCCATGACCACATTGTTGCTCAGGCTGTAGGGGTCGTCAGGGTCGTGCCGGTAGACGATGACCTGATAGCCATCATACTTATTCAGGCCATCCTGTGTTCCAAACCACATAAAGCCCTGGCTATCCTGCATAATAAACATAACACCTGAATTGGACAGGCCATCTTCAACCGTTAGACGGGCGAAGCGGAGAGGCTCGCCTCCCTGGGCCAACAGGGACGAGGCAGAAACGAACATAAACACCAGCAGTAGCCCTAAACTACGGAACAGGATTTTCATGGATCTCCTCCCCGGAAACATAAAAATCAGGGTATAACTGCTTGAAACAATCAGGGCAAATACCATGAGTAAAATCAGCCTCGGAATGACTTTCAATATATGCTTCAAGCTCGGTCCAGTAACCCTGGTCATCACGGATTTTTTTGCAATTGGCGCAGATGGGCAGCAAGCCACGCAGTACTTTTACCTTGGCCAAGGCCTCCTCCAGTTGCCGGTTTCGCTCCTCCAGGCTTTGCTGCAATTGGCGCAGGGTCAGGTGAGTATGGACCCGGGCTAATACCTCTTCCACCCGAAAAGGTTTGGTAATGTAATCTACGCCGCCTGCGGCGAAAGCGCACACTATGTCAAAGATCTCGTCCAGAGCGCTCATAAACAGCACGGGGATATCTTTGGTGCTTTCGTCGGTTTTTAGTTGGGAGCACACCTGGTAACCATCCAGGCCGGGCATCAGCACATCCAGCAGAATAAGGTCGGGTTTTACCTGGGGAATGACGGCCAGGGCAGAAGGACCATCCGTGTAGACCAAAACACGGAAGTTGGCTATTTCCAGGGCATCGAACAACGCCTTCAAGTTAGCTAGGGTATCGTCCACAATCGCGATCGTTTCGCCAGCCATAGGGAATTCTCGTAAAATAAATTTGAGGTTAACCAAGGGTTAAAACCTTACTCTCCATTTTAACACCGTCTTGATAATTCAGCCATAAAATCTTTACCTCAAATAGTTCGTGTAAGTCTTGTTAAATGAACCAAAATTTGTTACCTCCCTTACCCTGTGGTAAAATGAAGTACATTATTTGTTGAATGAGGAGTGACAGTTATGAATGATGATACAGTCCGTCAAGACCCAGCTCCCTCTCCTACCCTGGACAGTGAAGCTAAGGTTTTTCTCAAAACCGCCGGGGGAGGCCAGTCGGATCATACCTTTAAAACCTACCGCAGCGGCCTGGCCTACTTCCAGAGCTATCTCGAAGAAACCCAGGCCTGGACGTCCGACCGGCCCATCGCCGCCCTCATCCCCGACATGTTCCAGGAGTTCCCCGCTTGGCTGCTCAAGCAGACCTATCAACGCTCCGAGCGAACCGCGCCGCTGCCGCTGGCCGAAAGCAGCCGCAGTCTCTACCTGTTGGCCGTGACCCGCTTTCTCCGTTTTTTGGTCCTCCGCAAACGCCTCCCCCATTTTGATTACGCCGAGTATGATCGGATCAAGGAAGAACTGGCCCAGGCCACCCATGTCAAAGCCAAGCCTATGGCCCAGAAGATTCCGGCTGCTGAGATTGTAGCGGCCTTGCTTGAAGCCGCCCGCGTTCCCCCTCAGGTGAAGGAAGATGCCTCACCGGCTTACCGCCATCGCTTGAGCCTGGTTTGGCGGCGCGACCTGGCCATTGTCCTGGCGCTGAAATCGTCGGGGATGCGGGTGGGGGAGTTGGTCAAGCTGAAGCGAGCGGATTTGGATCACGCCCGGCAGGGGGCCTGGGTGACGGGCAAAGGGCGCAAAACCCGCTTTGTGGCCTTTGACGACGAAGCCTGGGCCGCCATCCAGTCCTACCTGGTAGAGCGTCAAGATGAAGCCTTATTTGTCCAACTGGCTCAACATCCCCTGTTCTGCCGGCACGATCGTACGGTTCGAACCGACCGCCGGTTACCGCTCTCTATCCGTTCGGTGCAGCAACTTATTAAAGAGTTGGCAGAGCAAGCCGAGGTGGCTGAGAAATTCAACCTCTCCCCTCATTCGTTGCGGCACTATTTTGCCAACGGGCTGTTGGAATTTACGGGGAACTTGGCCCTGGTGCAAGAAGCGTTGGGCCACCAGGACCCGAAGACAACGCGGGGCTACACCCAGATTAGGGTTGATGAAATTGCGGCCAGCGTAAAAGCGATGTCTCGCCGATCAAGCAGTGATGACGAGCCTGTTGCTTAGAGGTGATGGGGTGGGTAGTGTTAGGTAAACACAAAACCAACGAGGGTGTTATGATCACATTCCAACACAAGAGGGTAGTAGAAAAGAAATTCATATCATCCCTCCGGGAAGAATTTTTGAGTCTATTATTGTGGACGCTGCCGCTCATTATTGCCGGCTATGTCTGGATACAGGTAGTCAACACACGCCAATGGTTGCCTATGCCGGAATGGATTGCCGTGGCCCTGCTGCTGCTGGGGATTGGATTGAGCTATTGGCTGAAAGAACATTCCTATCAATTTTCGGTCTGGTCAATATTAGGTGGGACTCTTTTCTCCGGTATATATGTGGGGTTGGTGTATCAGATTGTTATCCCGGCCTATTATTTTGCGCTGCCGGTGTTGCTGGCCGGAACACTGGGGGGACCCTTGCTGACGCTGACATGGGGATTTTTGTCCACCGTGGCTGTATTTTGGTTAAATTACCCATCTTTCACCGGGCCGAATTTTGTAGGACCGGTGGGTCTGATTTGGCTAACCGCAGGTGCAGCCTGGTTGATTTCAAAGGTACAAGGGACAACGCTGGCCTGGGCATGGAACAGCTATCAACAAGCTAGAGAAAAGACGTGCGCCGCCCAAGAAGATCGGGCCGAGCTTCATCGCGCCTTAAAGGAACTGAAAAAGACCCAGTATCAGTTAGAGCGATTGAATAGAGAGCTACAAACAGCCCGCGAAATGGCTGAAGAAGCGGAACAGTTCAAGGCCCAATTTGTGGCTAATGTGAGTCACGAATTACGCACACCTCTCAATTTGATCAGCGGTTTTGCCGAGATGATTGCTTTTGCCCCCCAAAGTTACGACAATGTGCCGTTGCCGCCGGAATATCGCAGTGATGTGATGGCAATTTATCGCAGCAGCCGCCATCTGCTCAATCTGGTTGATGATGTGTTGGACTTATCGCGTATTGATGCCGGGCAGTTGGGTATGTTGAAAGAACAGGTAAATATAGCCGAGATTGCGCAGGAAGTTGATGGGATTATGCGCAGTACCATCGAAAACAAAGGGTTGGATTTTAAGGTGGCACTCCCAGAACATCTACCGGAGATCAGCGCCGACCGAACCCGAATTCGGCAGGTGATCTTAAATTTATTAAGCAACGCCCTTCGGTTTACCCAACACGGCCACATTGCCTTGACGGTCGAATTCAGCCACGACCAGATCATCGTTAGTATTTCTGATACCGGTTCCGGCATTTCTGAAGACAAACTGGGGCGGGTCTTTGATAAATTTTATCAAGTGGATGGTAGTACTACCCGAAAGCATACCGGGGTTGGCCTGGGTTTGGCCATCAGCAAAATGTTTGTCGAACTGCACGGGGGTCGAATTGGGGTTGAGAGCGCTCCTGGACAGGGCACAACCTTTAGTTTCACCTTGCCGGTGAAAGGTTCAAACATCATCAAAACAAACACCCAACCGGTTGGGTCGATAAACGAAACGATACAGGAACCTGTTGTGCTGGTCTACAGCCAGGATACAAACATTATCCGTTTTTTGAGCCGTTTTTTGCCGGGGGTCTATCTTGAACAGGTTGCCACCTTAGAATTAGCCCTTATCACGGCCAAACGATTATTACCCACCTTGATTATTTGCGATACACCGGAAAAAATCGGCCAACTTAAACACCGGCGCCGGATTGCCCGTTTGCCTCATCCGCCCATGTTGATCTATTCCCCCCTATCCAGCTATGAACAGTTCATCCAGAAAATTGGGATTCAGGGCTGGTTAACCAAGCCAATTACGTTCGATAACCTGCAAGATACCTTGTCACAAATCGGTGGGAAGCTGCAAAAGGTGCTCATAGTGGAGGATGAACGCGCCATGTGGAAGTTATTGGCGCGGATGCTCAAGGCCATTAATGCCGATATTAAAATGAAAGTTGCCGCCAACCAACAACAGGCCCTGGAAATTATCTCTCATCAAAAGCCAGACGTCGTTTTTCTGGATGTTTATCTGGAATCCGGGGATGGGTTGTCGTTGCTGCATCAATTGCGAGAACAAAAAGATTTTGCCACTTTACCGGTGATTGTCATTACCGGGGCTTCACTTGATGATGACCTCATTTCGATCAGCGAAGAACTGCAAGTAGGAAAACCGGGCGGATTGTCGCCTTCAGAGGTCATTCGATTTTTGCAACTGACTTTAGAGATGGAGGGCCAGGGGCAATTTTCTCAAGCGCAGCCAGCAAATCTTGCCGGCTGACCGGTTTTTTTAGCACGAAATCCGCTCCCAGGGAGTGAGCCAAACCGGGATCGGCCACAATGGAACAAATAATAATAGGAGTATCGACAAAACGGGACAGGTGTCTGAATTTTTGCAGAGCCTCGTAGCCGTCTTGCTCCGGCATCATAATATCAAGCATAATAATGTCCGGTTGATTTTTTTCAAGCCAGGTTAGAGCTTCCTGCACAGTATGCGCCCCGTGAACCTGATAATGAGTGCCCCGCACATACCGCTTGAACAAATCGATCAAACCCTCACTGTCATCTACCACTAAAACAGTCAGTGCTCTTTGAAAGAATAAGCTCAGACTTGCTTCCCAGGTGTTGGGAATTGTAGTTTTGAATTCCAGGAGAGCATTGTTTAAATCCGCCAGTGATTGGCACATGGCCAGCACAAATTCTTCTTCCGGCGTCAATTTAGCCAACGTATTATCTTCAACCGTCTCTACTCGGAGGTGCAGGATTACGGCGTCTGTTATAACCGTATCCTGTAGAAAGATTGTACTTCCCGGAGCAGCGTTTATGGCATGGCTCACCAGTTGAATCAAAATTTGTCGAGTGGCCACTCGAATACCGGAAATTTGGGGCAAGTCAGTGGACAGGTCTACTTTCAGCGTAACATGGTTGGCTTCTATGAACGATTCTAACATGTGGAGCACATCCGCAACCAAAGAGGTGATAGAATATTGTTCCACGTTCGCATCAACCACCAATTTGTACGCCTCTTCTTGAGCCAGAGATAATAGCTCAGAAATATCAGTTGGCTTGTCCTCCACAACAAGCGTAACCTTATTTTGATCTTCAATTTTCCAGGCTTGCCACAGCACATTGGCCAGTGCCTCAACTGCCTGCGAATGATCGCGGTGGAATTGGCGATGGCTCAAACCAATCTCGTCCAGCACCTCGTCTACTGACATCATCTCCACATAACGATTCCATAGAATCGTGTAGCTGCGGCGCTCTTTGGAGCCGTAAAAAAAATCATCGCCCGGATCAAGTTGCTCAATTGTCTGCACGATGACCCGACTCAACCGCTGCGCCTGTGTTTCTGAAGTTGATGATGGGGGTAGCCATCTTACCAGAGGGTGTTTTTCCAGGCGAGCGTAATCGAATAAATGCTTCAGCACATCACGAACCAAAGCATTAAACTCTTCTTTTGTCATCATTGTTGATCCAATTTTGCCCTTGATATTGAAACATGGCACAAGAATGGCACAGGCATGGCAGATTTGCCATAAAAAGCCCCTTGGACAGGGTTATACTATTTGGAATAGCGTTGTATTGACTTTTCCAATTTGAGTCAAATTTAAAAAATTATAACATGCTCACTATCCCTTGAGAAAAATTTTGTTTTGGAGTAAATCAAAAAGCGTGGCAATTTGAAAACAAGGATGACCAAATGTCACATTGGAAATTTATAAAAAGTACCAAACAACGAGCCATCGAAATCTTGCATAACTGCACCACCACTCACGGTTTTCGGGCCTCTGCGCTGGCGGCAGGGTACCCCCAAATCTGGGCCAGGGACAGCATGATCACCTTTTTGGGCGCGGTAGCCAGCGGCGAACCGGCGCTTATTGCCGCCGGTCGGGCCTCGCTGGAATGTATGAGCGCCTACCAGTCTAAACGTGGTTTGATTCAGCTTAATGTCAACCCGGATACCGGCTATATCAGCACTGAAAACGCCGGCGCGGTTGACGCCAACTTGTGGTATATTCTGGGACACTATCTGCACTATCAAACCACGCACGATCTGGCCTTTTTAACCACCCACTGGGATAGTATTGACCGGGCGCTGCACTGGCTGGTCTATCAGGATATGAATGAGTGTGGTTTGCTGGAAGTGCCGGAAGCCGGGGATTGGATGGACTTACTGGCCGTACGTTACAACATCCTCTACGATAATGTGCTTTACTATGCGGCAGTGCTGGCTCACCAGCAGTTGGCCCAAACCCAGCCGCCTCATTGTTCTATCTGTCACCTGGGTGTTGATGCCGCTGAGATTCACAGGCGGCTGAATTTGCTCATGTGGATTGACCGGTGCTGGGTGGCGGAACACTTTGCCGAACACCTGGAAAAACTCAAAGGGATTCGGCTGGAGTGGTTTATGCTTTATCACAACATCGGTACTATCTCCAGCCGCCCCTTTTACCTGCCCTGGGTGGCGTTCAGGGAATACGGCGACTGGTGCGACAGCCTGGGTAACCTGCTGGCAATTCTAACCGGGGTGGCCGATGGACACCGGACCGAGCATGTTTTGCGATATATGCACCAGGTTGGTATGGCCGAGCCGTACCCCACCAAAGCGATCCACCCGCCCATCTATCCCGGCGAAAGCAGTTGGCGAGAGTATTATCGCAGCCGAAATTTGAATTTGCCTCATCAGTATCACAATGGCGGTATTTGGCCAATGATCGGCGGCTTTCACGTGGCGGCATTGGTCCGGCACAAGTGGCTTGACCAAGCCGAGCACATGCTCTTTTCATTGGCCCAGGCCAATCACCAGAAAATCAGTGATGGGGAGGATTTCACCGAGTGGCTGCATGGCGAGAGCGGCCATCCGATGGGCTTTGGCCAACAAGCCTGGTCGGCTGCGATGTTCCTTTACGCCGAACACGCGCTCAGCACCGGCCAACTCCCCTGCTTTGATGACTTGTTAGCGGCCAAACCCACCTCGGTGGTAGAAAGGGAGGTCAACGACATAATCATTCAACCCGGCGGAGGCCCGACATAATACGTTAGGCAAACAGGGATCGACCTGTTTTTTAAACATTATAGTTCAAGGAGGAATGAAATGACTGACAAAAAGGCGATATTTATTGTGTTTATGCTGTTGCTGGCCCTGGCCCTGAACGCTTGCGGCGGAGCAGCAGCACCGGCGGCTGCCCCAGAAAAACCTACCGAAAAGGAGGCGGCTGAACCGGAGGCGCCCGCCGAAAAGGCAGCGACGCCAGAAGAAAAACCGGCTGCTGCTCAGCAGGTCACCATCACCTGGGGTTTTTGGGGTAGCCCGGAAGAGGCGGTTACGCATAAAAAAGTGGCCGACGTCTTTATGGCCGAACACCCAAATATCAAAGTAGAAACGTTTGTTGAACCGTGGAATGACTATTTCACCAAAATACAAACTCTCTGGGCCAGCGGTGATACTAAGGCCATCCCCGATGTTCTTTTCCTGTGGCCTACCCCTCGCTATGCTGCCGATGGCGTCCTTGAAAATCTCGACCCCTGGATCGAAAAAAGCGGCTACAAGCTGGACGACTACTGGCCTGCCCTGCTGGAGTCGGCCATGTACAATGGCAGTGTATACGGTTTTCCCCGTGACATCAGCGTGGAGGTGCTTTACTACAACAAAGATATGTTCGACAGCGTCGGTTTGAGCTATCCCACCGATGATTGGACCTGGGACGACCTGCATGCTGCGGCTGAAAAATTGACCAAGGTGGATGCCAGCGGGAAAGTGTCTCAATACGGTTTGGCCATGGAAGGCGGAAATTATCAATTGTGGGTCGGCCAGAACAAGGGAACCTTGCTGGACGATATGCGCAATCCCTCCAAATGCACCATGGCCGAACCGGCGGCCATGGCCGGCGTCAAATTCTTTGCCGATCTAATGAACAACAATCTAGCCATGCGAGATGCTAATCTGACCCAGGCCGGCGGCGATGCGGCGGTGTTCCAAAGCGGCCAGGTGGCCATGATTATTCAAAATTCCAGCCGGGTTTCCGCTTTTAACCAGGCTAAAATGAACTACGATGTCGCCGTTGTGCCCATTCCCAAGGGCGGGCAACGTTCGGCTGCTGCCGGCGGTGCGGCCTGGGTTATGAGCGCCCTCAGCGATAACAAAGAAGAAGCATGGACTTTCCTCAGTTGGTTACAGAGCACCAATGGCGGCCAAAAACTGTATACCGACTCCGGCGAAATCTTCCCGGCCCTCCAGTCCACCGCCAATTCTGCCTCCTTCCTCAAGTCAGGGAACCCGCCCGCCAATCGGCAGGCTTTTCTGACCGAAGGGGAAAACGCCAAAGTGGGCCGCTTTGGTTACTTCCCCGAATGGGATGAGTTGAATGAGTCGATCATCCTTCCCGGTTTGCAACGTGTTTGGTCAGGTGAAGCTGCCCCAGAGGAGGTATTGCCTCAAATTTGTAAAGAAGCGGATGCTTTTCTGGCCTCTAACGGTTATCCCAAGAAGTAAGGGGTCTCTTTTATTAGCTGGTTCATTTTAAGGTAGTTCCAAGATTTAAATCCGTCAAAACGTGTTGCGTGTTATAGTACTCTAGAAAAATTTTCGCCGGGATTAGGGGATTGGGGGATGAAAAATAAAAGGAAAAAATCCCCTAATCTCCAAATCCCGGCCCAAAATGATTGGAAAAAACTTTTCCATCTATACGTGGGAAGAATTTACGCAACACAGTATACTAACCGCACGCTAAAATTTCCTATGTATTTAGTGTGAGGAAGGAGTAACATCCTTTGGAACACAGAGATGCACAGAGAATGCACGGGGATTCGCAGAGAATTTTTGACTTTTTATAAGGGTCAAAAGGATGTCAGATGTC
>CAZUNT010000206.1:0-12554 GCA_964622215.1 uncultured Caldilineaceae bacterium | reverse complement strand
ATGGCCAGCACAAACCCATCCGCCTTATCGCCAATGCCAATACTGGAACGGATCATGGTGGAGACGGTATAGTATCTAACCGGCACCCCTAAAATAGCCGGCCCGCCATAGGTGCCCATCACCTTGGAAAAGGTCATGATAAAACCCGATAGTAAAGCTGGTATGACCAGGGGAAAAGTGATTTTTCTCAGGATGCGCCAGCGGCCGGCGCCCATCAAGTCGCCTGCTTCTTCAAGATTGGAATCGATGGACATCAACGCCGCGGACACAAACAGGAAAAAGAAGGTGTAATAATGCAGCGCGCTGCTGATGATGATGGGGAACGGTCCGTAAGAAATCCAGTCGGGCGGGCTGTGGCCCAGCAGGTACTCGTATAGACCCGGCGCACCGCCCACCAGCCGGTTTTTAAACATCACGGTCCAGGCCTGGGCGATGGTCCACGAGGGCATGATGTAAGGCAGCAGGGCCAGTTGATTGATGAGCTTTCGGCCCGGCATATCGGTGCGGATACACATCCAGGCCAACAGCCCGCCAATGGTCAGCGACAGGAGGGTGGCCCCGGCCGAAATAGTCAGCGAATGCATCAAGGGGTCGTACAAATAAACTTTGCTGACCCGGCTTGACAACATCCTGGCCCAGTGATAAAAGGTTAACTCGCCTAACTCGGCGCCAGGGATAGAAACAACATCTCTCTCCTGGTAGGTCACCGTAGTTTCAAGCATACGATATAAAGGGACCAGGACCATGTAGTACATGATGACCAACATGATCAACGCCAGGATAACTTTGGCGCTTGTCAGCCAGCGGGTGAACCTTCTAAGTGCAGCCAGCATTTGAAGGGAGCGCGGCGGCTGAACAATTGCAGGGACTTCCATAGTCTATTCTCCAATCGTTGAGTTTTATGACCGCAAGAGTTTTGAAAAATTATATCACATTTATATCAATTTTGCAAATTTCTTTTCATTAGACCTGACAGGTTTCGCAAACCTGTCAGGTCTGATTTTAAGTCAACTTCATCACTACCATGCCAAACACGTCGGCAGCCGCATCGGCCCGGTCAGACATATTGGAGACGTGGCGGTAGACTTCGCGGCGGCGGAGCATGGCCATCAATTCCTTAAAATCCTTGGCCTTGGTGAACAAATCGGCTACGGCTACCCGGTAGAGGTGATCGACCTCATTTTCCAGCTTTTTGGCCCGGCGGGCGTGATCGCCGGTTACGCGGGGGTTGCTGCTGAGGCGGTGCATGGCCATGGTCAACTCTTCGGCTTCCTGGCGCACCAGCGAAACCATCGTCCGCAGGTGATCGTCGGCCTGCACCTTAAGCAGTACCATTTCTTCTAAAGTGGTCAAGGCGTAATCAATCATCTCGTCTATGTGCAGGGAGAGGTTGAAGATGTCTTCCCGATCCAGGGGGGTGACAAAGGTGTTATGTAACTCGTCGATGAGGATACGCCGGATTTCGTCGGCCTCATATTCCTTAGCCTTCATCTTTTCCAGGGCGGTTTCGCCGGGCCGGTCCAGGCAACTTTCCAGGAGTTTGATCCCTTCCACCGTGATTTCACACTGCTGGATGAGGGATTGAATGAACTTATTCTCTTGCTTGTTTTTAAAAGGGAGGCTGATGCCCATAACGTTGCTGCCTATCCAACTAAGAACTTAATCGGGAAATAAAGTAGAGCCGCCATCCCGGCGGCAGTGGGAATGGTCAAAACCCAGGCAACCGCGATATCGCTCATCACGCCCCATCGGACCTGAGACCGCCGCTGCGCTGCGCCGACGCCCAAAATACCCGAACTGACCACCTGGGTGGTGCTGACCGGCCCCCCTAACAACGAAGCCCCCAATACGACTGCCCCGGAAGTGAGCTGGGAAGTAAAACTGTGAACGGGACGAATACGATAAAATTTGCCGCCCAGGGTGTGAATAATCCGCCAGCCGCCGGTAGCTGTGCCGCAGGCAATCGCGCCGGCGCTCAACATAATTACCCACCAGGGCACGGCAAAATCTCTTTGAAACCCCAGCACCATCAAGCCCAGGGTGATAATTCCCATCGTCTTTTGGGCGTCGTTGCCGCCGTGGCTGAGGGCCAGGGCAACGGCGGTAGGAATTTGCATCCGGTTGAAGAAGATATTGGCTTTGGGGGTGGCGCCTTGAGCGAGGAAAAGGGTTATATACATAATCAGAAACCCGACCACAAAACCAATGACTGGCGAAATGAATAAAGCCAGGGCAATTTTTTGGACTCCTTCCGGCCGAATGACTTCCGGACCGGAACCAAGAGCGACCGCGCCTAAAATACCGCCGATAAGCGCGTGCGAAGAACTGGAGGGGATGCCAAAGTACCAGGTAATAATGTTCCACAAACTGGCGCTGATGAGTGCAGCCATTACTACGGCAATGGTGATAGCCTGGACCGGGGCGACTTCGGTGCCGATGGTTTTGGCTACTGCTACGCCGAGGATAAACGGCCCCACAAATTCGGATACGGCGACGATGGTTAAGGCGGCGCGGGCGGTCATGGCCCGTGAAGAAATCATGGTGGCCACAATGTTGGCGCTGTCGTGAAAGCCGTTGAGGAAATCAAAGATCAGGGCCAAAATTATCAAGAGAACGATCAGTATGAGTGGTGACATTTTCTCCCTCGAAAGTGTCCCGCAGGGGATTGATTATTTAGCTACGATAACACTTTCCCTGTCAAAAAGCGCAGGCCGGCGGCTACTTGTTCTGGGGTGTTATCATTTTGGAATTCACAGGTGCGGAAAATATTCTCCGGCAGATAGGCCGCTACCAGCTTCCAATCCACCTGGCCTAACCCGGCGGCGCGGTGGTCGCTCAGACCAATCACGTCGTGCAAATGGACGCCGACCATTCGCCCGGCAAAGCGGCGCAGCCATTCCTGGTGGAGACAGTGGCCTAGCTGCTCAAGAACGTGGGCATGGCCCACATCATACCAAAAGCCGACAGGTCCGTTATAAGGCTGAGCCAGCAGGAATTCTAGCTCGTCGGGCAGGGGGATCTCGTAGTAATGAAAACGATTTTCCAACCCCAGTGTAATGTCAAACCGGCCCGCGTACTCGGCTAACTCTACCAGGCTGCGCCGCACCGATTCTAAGTTGACCTCAACCTGAGCCGCACGGGCGGCCTCCAGCCGGGCGATGGCTTCGGCAAACTCCGGGCTATCGGCGCGGTTGGCCCGGTAGAGCTGGCGCAGCGGGGCTTCCAGGGATTCATCTATATCAACCCGGCCCGGATGCACAATGATGGCCCTGGCTCCGAGTTGGTGAGCCAGGTCAATGCTCCGGCGCACCGCGGTTACGCCTAACTGCCGTTCCGCTTCATCGGGCGAGGAGATGAACCAATTACGAGCTTTAAGTTCGCTCACCGGGATGTCGGCGGGACACGGTTCATGCACGGTGGGAATATGATAACCATTTAAATTCAGGCCGTTTAGCATGGCTGAATCAACCTTGTGATTCAGTTCAAAGTGGGTGAAGCCTAACTCGGCGCCGCTTTCAAAAAAATCAACCAACCTTTGGAAGCGGCCTATACCCCACATGGTTGAGAGAGCTAGGTTTAAAGTCATTTGTCCTCCTTAGCTGCTTAGAAGAGCGGCGATTTCGGGAGAGGTCCAGAGGGCCGCGCCGGTCGTATCGACTACGATATCACACACCTCCAGTTGAGGCCCAAAACATGTTTGAGCCATCAAGAACTGGCTTCTGAAAAATTGGTTGCGGAAGTAAGTGGGTTCATATTTTTTGCGATAGTCGATGTCTCGTTTCCATTTACGTTTCATTCTAACCGGGTCATCGGTCAGATACACGATTTTTAGGCCGATTAAAGGCACAACTTCCGGCAATAGAAAGGGAAAATTACCCTCAATAAAAACAATATCTGCCGGTTCAATCTCAATTGGGATACCATCCGGTTTTAAGTTTCCGTTCAGGTCGTGGCTTGAGGTAGCATAGATAAAGTCGTACCTGGGAATGGTGATCTTTTTTCCCTGGCCGATATCTTCCAGACTCTGCTTGAAAAGTTCAAAGTGAATCGCCTGTTGGCCCAGCGAATGGATGTCATTTTCTTCTCGATAATCCCGATCGGTGAAAAAATTATCCATCTCGATGGAAGTGACATGTTTCCCCTCTTCTCTCAAGGCGTGCTTAAGCCGCTCCGTAATCTCAGTTTTACCGGCAGCGGTAGCTCCGGCAATCGCCACGAGAAGCGGTGTTCCTTTGAGCTTGATAAGCTGCTTGAGGCTGTCGATAAAAGCTTGATCAACCTCCTCATTGGCAGCCTTAAATTCCCGGTAGCCCACGGCTTGCTGTTTTTCAAGGTGCTTTTGTCGCTGCTCAAACTGCTTAAAGGGCTTGCCCCCCAGGTGCGCTAACACTTTAGCGGTAAAATAAACCGTCCGAGTAAGAAAGTAAAATCCTCTAATATCAAAATAAAAGTACTCTTTGACCCACTTTTCGGTATATTTGCCTGTAACCAGACCAACGAAGAGCATATGGGTTAAGTAAACAATTTTTCCGTCCAGCACAATTCGATTATCAATACTCGGCCTGACCTGGATACTGGCATAGAAATCACGCGACCTGATCTGTTTTTCGATTTCTGCCGGTTCATCCAATTTAATCGAGGCCCAGCCGCCATTACCAGGATATAAGTTGTCAAGTCCGTAGCGAAATTCGTAGAGTTCCAAATCCCCTACACCGGGGTTGATACACTTCATTTTTTCATACAAAATCTCAGAAAAAATATCTGGACGGTATAAATCTGCAGGCATACTCATTTTCCCTCGTCTATTGGATGCGTCAAGATGGACGTTCTTGACCGGTGGTTGAAGTGTTGGCTGAGGACTTTTTTAGCTCCTCCGCCAACAGTGGCAAGAGTTCATCAAAACTTTGAATATCGTAATCGGGCCTCATTTCCTGGCTATCCGGGCCGGCGAGAGGCCAATGGGCGATACGAATGGCTAACCGAAAGCCGGCTCGCCGCGCCCCCAGGACATCCCGTGAGATGGTATCACCGATGTAAGCACAGTTGGCGGGTGGGACACCCGCCAACTGCGCGGCGTGAAGAAAGATGGCCGGGTCTGGCTTGCGCCGGCCATATAGGGAGGAGAGCACAATAGGGTTAAAATAAACGATAATACCGTACTGCTGGAGGCCCAGGTAAACCTGGGTCCGACTCATCGTGTTGCTGATGCAGCCAATTTTGAGTTTCCTTTGTCGGAGAGCCTCCAGCACGGCCGGTAATTCGGGCCGCACCTCACGGTGATAAAAATTGGTCTCATAAATAGCCGTTAACTCTTCGGCCACGGCTGCTATCTTCTCCGGCGGCAGGGGAAGACCCGCAAAGATGTAATCGCGCCAGATGGCGACCGGGTCTAGTTCTATTAAAGCGCTTGTTTTCCAGGCATTATAGCGTTTCAGCCCGGCCTTAATCACCTGATATAACTCCTGGGCTGGCAGACCGGGGTTAAGACCTTGCTCTACCAGCCATTGGTATATCTTGTGGGTAGCAGCCAGGCGCATGTCGTCGTCAAAGGTGAGGGTTTCAATGGTTCCACCCATATCGAAGAAGATAGCTTGAATGGTCATAGATATCTACCGTGGCGACCAGCCGGCGGGATCAATGAGCAGCGGTTCGGGAAAGGCGTTGGCAATATCTTCCCAGGCCACGAACTTAAAGTTGGCATTGACCCGCTCTTCGCCTTCCAAATCTACATCGATGGGCATATTTTTACCGTCCTGGGTCACAAAGAGGCCAGTGGGGAATTTATCGCCTAAGGCGACATTAAGGACCATGGCCCCGTCAGATTCTTCAACGCTATCGGTGGCGTCACCATCCACGATGCGAAAATTACCCACGTAGGCGTTGGAGCCGGCGCGTTCGTAGACGACGAAGGTATTATCGCCCTGGCTGGAGGCCAGTAGATAGCCTTTATCATCGTTATTATTGTAGTAGATGGTCAAGCCTTCTACATCTTCGCCCATGTGGCCGGGGCTAACCCCGGGGTCCTGATCAAAAAGAATCTCGCAGCTATATTCTTCCTCTTCCTCGTTAAAGGTGCGCTCGTAAGGAACACCATATTGACGCACGGAGTCAATCATGGTCAGGTCCGCTCCCGGCGTGGCTAACGAGGTGCGCCAGATACCTACTTGTTCCTGACCCAGATAGAGCAAGCCCATTTTGTCGTCAACAACCATCCCTTCAACCTGGGGCAGTTCCCCCTCATCTTCCTGGCAGGGTGTCCAGGTTGTGCCGTCGGGTAGATCAAACTCGGTTGGCACAGCGAAGGTTTCGACCACTTCGTAGCTGACCAGACCCTCCTCGGTGGCGATGAGAGTCATCATAGCGATATTGGGGCTTTCACGTTGGCTGGCAAAGGCCACGGCCTGGTTTCCGATATGACCGGTGGCCACGCCGTAGGCAGTGCGTTCCTCGTTAACCTCTTCCTGGTCTTTGGAGAAAATAAAGGGCGCCTCTGGGGCGGTAATTTCGGTCAGCGGCTTCGTCTCCTCGCCGTCGGCAGCGGGATCAATGGCAAAGATGGCTAATTTATCAAAGCCGCGATCGCTTATTACGGCCAGGTCTACCACCTTTTTTGTGCTCAATGGAAATTGATAGATGAGGTCAACATTGTTGTAGCGGCCTGGAGCATTATCCTCAGACCCCTCTGGTGCGGGCGGGGCGGCTATGTCCTGCACCTCATTACCATCCAAATCAAAAACCGACAGCCCGCCTTCTTTCTTGACGGTAATGACCAAACTTTTTTCGACCATGGTAGGATGAACCCAGATAGCCGGGTCGTCGGAGTTGGAATTACGCCCCTCTTCGTCGTCAAAAGCGGGTGAGGTCTCAAGGACAGCGGTTACGTCGACGGCCACAGGGTCGGCGGCCAAGGAGAGGGTCGGCTGGATCAAGGCAACAAAAACAAGGGCCAGCACAAGGTTCAAGCAAACTCTTCTTTTGAGGTTCATTAGTTAAATCTCCTTTGACTGAACTGATGACTTGAACTTAAAAATTGGATAAAATGACCGCTTGAATCCCCCGGTAATCCCTACTTTTTGTCTTCACCTCCTTTGATTGAATTGGGTATTTTTTGAGCCGAATAATTGAATGGCTGGTTTTACCGCTGTTGGCAATTCAAGCTTAAGACACTTAATATTGCAAAATTATAATGCAATTTTATATATTTTGCAAATTTCTTTTCATTAAAATTTAATCTAGTTCTTAGGTTGAGTTACCCGGGGCAGCCAGAAGATCAGAAGAAACCCGGCTGATAGGGCGGTTGCCGCGCCAAAGAGGAAGGGGGCAGATGCGCCAAAGCCCCCCCATGAGCCGAGACCTTGCCACAATAGACCGGCAATGACCGAAGCCAGGAAATCTAAAACCCCCATCAAGGCGTTATAGGTTCCATAGGCCGTCCCCAGCCACATGGGCGGTACTAAATCGGCAATCAGGGCTTTGGTAGTGCCATAAGCCAGGCCATAGTATAGACCGTAGAGAGCATACAACAGCCAGATTTGCCAGCCGGATTGAGCCAGGCCAAAACCCAGATAGATGGCGGCATAGGCTAGCCAGCCCCCGCCGATGACCCAACGCCGGTCAATTCGGTCGGACAATGACCCGGCCGGGGTTGAAATCAACGTGTAGATCAGGTTAAAAGTGACGAGCATGCCCAACACGCCGGTGACACTCAACCCCCGCTCCTGCGCTCGCAGGATCAGGAAAGCATCGGAGGAGTTGCCCAGTTCAAAGAGGCTAATAATCAGCATAAAGGCCATAAACGGCCAGCCCAACGAGCGAAAGGCAAACTTGGGGGCGGCGCGTTGGCTGGTCACCGGGGTTTCTTGCGCCCCGATGGCCAGGGCCAGCACGGCCAGGACGGCCGGGATGAGGCTGATGAGAACAATCGTGCGGAAGGTGTCTGCACTCAGGGCCAGGGTGTTGGCCTGGGCCAGCCAGACTACTCCCAGCGCCACCAGCAGCCCGCACATGGCCCCGGCGGTATCAGCAGCCCGCTGGAAACCAAAAGCCAGGCCCCGTTGGGCCGGTTTAACCGAGTCGGCAATCAGGGCATCGCGGGGGGCGGTGCGGATACCTTTGCCCACCCGGTCGCCCCAGCGAGCGGCAGCAACCAGGCCCCAACTGTTGGCCATGTAGAAGAAAGGCTTGGCCAGGGCTGAAATGGCATAACCGGCCACAGCCAGGCCCTTGCGCATCCGCAGCCGGTCGGACAGCCAGCCGGAGAAGATTTTCAACAGGCTGGAGGTTGCTTCAGCCACACCTTCAATCAGGCCGATGAGGTTGGTCTTTAGTCCCAGGACATTGGCCAGGAAGAGGGGCAGGAGGTTGATGACCATCTCGCTGGAGATATCCATAAAAAAGCTGGTCAGGCTGGTTGCCCAGACGTTGCGGGGGAGGGTCCGGAGTGTTACAGGAGTATCTTGAGTTTCTACCGGGGTTTCGATGGGGCTTCTCCTGTTATTTATCGGCAGTCTTACTTTAGAAAGGGTATGAACGTCGTAGTTCGTCCAGCCGGTCGAGACTTGACAACGTTCTATCCTGGTCAGTCTGAGCCAGGGTCAACAAAATAGCATTGATAATGGTCATGGGTACGGTCAGGGAATGGAAAGAAGAAACGGGTCCCCGGCGAGCAGCTAAGACGACCTTGGCTTTGTCGCCCACCACAGGCTCCAGGGTGTCGGTGAGCAGAATGACTGGACACTCGACTCTTTGGGCATAATCCAGCACAAATTTAAGGGTAGGGGTGGCGCTAAAAAAGGCAATGGCCAGGAGTACATCCCGGTTATTTAATAGGAGCAGGGGTTCCAGGACTTCCCGGCCGGTGGTGGTCATTGTAATAACCTGGCGACCAAAGCGGGTCAGGCGAATGGCGAGCAAATCTACCAGGGGAATCGAGGGGCCGAGACTAAATACAAAGATACGCTCGCTGTTTTGGAGCAGCTCCACTGCCTGGGTAATCGCCGCCCGGTCTATCGTCCGTAAGGCCTGGGTGAGATAATTAATCTCCGAGGCCACCAGTTGCTCGAAGATACTACCATTCTGGCGCAGCTCGCTGAGGCGCTCCTTAATGCGGGCCGAGTGGGTGACCTGATGGCGAAACGAATCTTGCAGCGCCTCCCGCAGTTCCGGGTAACCGTTGAAACCCAGCGTTTGGGCAAAACGAACGGCGGTGGCTTCACTTAAATCAAGTTGAGCCGCTAACTCCGAAACCGAGAGGAAGGCCGCTTCTTCCGGCTTTTGAAGCAGGAAAGTGGCAATCCGTTTTTCGCTTTTGGTCAAGTTATCAAAACGTTCCTGGATCAACCCTTCAAGTTTGGGCTTCTTGAGTTCTTCGTTACCCATATAAGATGGCCCCTTACGAATGTGCCGTTCTTAATATATTTACACTGCGAATTATAACACGCTTTAGAAAGAATTGCAATACAACTTTCATTCAATATAACAATGAAAAATAGCTTTCATTATCCTAAGCTTGCCAACCACCCAACCGTTCACCCAGCCGGTGGGTTACGGCCAGAAGTTTTTCCCGCATAACCAGGGCGGCAATGCCCAACATCAACAACAACAGTCCGGTGCAACCGACCAAAATCAGCGCCGGTATGCCGGCCAAGACGCTCAAAGCTACGGTAATCACCCCTACCACGACAAAAACAATGGGGGCCAGCACCAGGCTGCGGGAGCGCACCACCAGGCCGTAGACCAGCACCACCAACGCTTGCAGGAATAAGACAAAGAAATAAAGGATCTGTTCGGTCGAGAACATCTGGATATAGCTGGTGCCGAGCAAAATAAGTTGCGACAGCAGGCCGGTAAAAAATGCAGTCCAGTGGCTGCCACTCCGCACCAGGAAATAGTGCATCACAAAGCCCAGCAGGGCCGCCCCAATTGAGTAAAATTGGGGCTGAGATACATCCAACTCGACCAGCAGGGTGAAATAGGCTACCAGGTAGAGTAAATTGGCCGGGAAACCCAGCCAGATTTGGCGCAAGCGAAAAGCTTCAATGGCAAAGTAGGTTGCTACCAGGGCCGGGCCGATCACTCCGCCGGCGCCCCCCTGGATGGGCGCGCTTAAGGCCACCAGCGTGCCCAACCCCAATCCGCTCAACCGCAGTACACCGGCCCAGTTACCCGACCGGCCCAGCCAAGCCGGTACTAATCCACCCAAGTAGTAGAGTGAAGCCAGCCCAACCAGGGGGAGAACCCACTGCTCTTGCTCCAACCAGACCAATCCGAAGCCGAGCGCCAAAGCCAGGCCGGCTGTTGCCCCGTAGCCGAGCAGCGGCTGGCGGTCAATCAGGGCAAATAGGGTGAAAAAGGCAGCTACAATCACCAGGGCAATCGTTGCCCGGCCTGGTTCCTCAAAGCCGGTGGCTAACAAGGCCAGCAGCGCGGTTGCACCGACGAGTCCGCCCAGGATTAGCGGGGGTAGATGCCAGCGAGTCTGAGTATGCAGGCCGCGCCGCAGCGCCAGGCTAAGACTCAGCAGCGCCAGGGCCGGCCAGAGTAGGATGAAACCGGGGTAAAAATCGTATGATTCTACGGCAGGCAGGAAGAAAACGGCAAAGTAAGCGGCTGTTGCGGCCAGCAAACTGCCGGCCCAAAGCCAGAG
Source organism: uncultured Caldilineaceae bacterium (assembly GCA_964622215.1). GTDB lineage: Bacteria > Chloroflexota > Anaerolineae > 4572-78 > J111 > DSQQ01. The sequence goes on along the minus strand of CAZUNT010000206.1, from coordinate 1,909 downwards.
GCGGGGCCGGAGCAAGGTCAGCCCCAGGTAGATTACCGCCGTACCGATCAAATAACCTATACCAAAGGCAACCCGGTCTGCCAGCCCACCGCCCGCCGCCAGCAGGTACAGCCCGGCCGAGGCGATGACCAGCCACAGGCTGTAGAGCGATAAACCGGTCCACTTGACCCGGCCTAGTCCTTCGCCACCGAGGGCCAGGGTCGTGCCCCACAGCCAGGCCAGGGCCATCACCGCCTGCCAGGTGGGTGAAAATACCCCGCTGAGAAACAACGGTACGGGTGCGAGCGCTGCCACCGCCAGGGGAGGGAACAGGCTAAAGGGGCTTAAGCGGTGGCTGAGAGCATAAAAGAAAGCTGCCAACAGCCAGGTGAGGGCAATCGCCAGCCACCAGCCGGCCCCCGGCAAATCCTGGTCTACCAGGGCTACCAGCACAAAAACGGCCGACAGCCCCAGCAAAGCGGCCTGCTGAAGCTGGGCCAGAATAAATAGGGGTAGGGAGAAGCGCCGGTCTTGCCAACGCTGCAAAATTATCGTGCCTCCCAAAGCGGCCAGGGTGGGCAGTTCAATCAACAACAGGTCCAGGTGGGGGCTGTAGTCCAGCCAGCGACCCAGCAGAAGCATAGCCAGGCCGGCTGCGGCCAGCGCCAGGAGGCTAAATAAACGGGAGCGATAAAAGAATGTGCCGCCTGCCCAGATCAAGCCGAGCAAGACCGAGACGGCGACCCAATAGAGCCAGGTCACATTCGGGCCAACCTCAACCACATCCAGCAGCACGGCGGCGTCGATGGGCAGTAGAAAGGAAAAGACGGTGAATAGGACAAAGCTGGCCGTAGGCAGCCGCCGCTTTAGGGCCAGAGCTGCCCCTAAAAAGCCCACTGTAGCTAATCCGAGGATAGGCAGGCGCAGTACGTCGAAGATAGCCGCCAAAATAAAGGCTGCGGCCACAACAAAGAAAGCCCCCAGGTAAAGAGCTACTTTAATCGTCGTTTCGCTCAGGAGCACCTGAGTTAGGGTGGGGCGCGGGGTGGAAGGTACGGGGGCAGACGGGACGCCTGGGGCCGGACGCTGGAGGTCAAAATCGTAGCGCTGCTGCAACAGGTGGGCGGTGGGGGCCGGCAGCAGCTCGTCGGCCGTCCAGCGTTCAATCTCGGCCAGGATAGAGCGCCGGAGAGCCAGGGAGAGACGGCTGTTTTGCCGTTGCAGATTGCGGTAGGGAGGCGCTGCCAGGGCCAAGAGGGCGGCTTCACGCACGGCGGGGTTGTCATCCTGGGCGGCGGCCTTTTCCACAGCCCGCAAGGCGGGTTGATCTACGCTTTCCAGGCGGCCCAACTCTTGTACGGCGGCCAATCGAGTCGCCGAGTCTGGCATGGTCAGGTCATTCAACAAATCGGCCAGGCGATGCCCTGCATCTGACTGGGGCGCTTCTGCTGCCGGTTCGACCGGGGCTAAGGGGGGAGGCGTATCGGTCATTACCAGTTGTCTCCTTCAAAAATAGACCGCCGACGGCAGACGGCAGACCGCCGAAAGGCATTTTCGTCAGCGGTGGTGTGCCGTCAGGCCCGTGACGACTCCTAAAATAACTTTGTGGAGTGCAGAATTAATTCTGCACTCCAGATTTTCATCCTTGGTAGTGTACCGTCAGGTTCGTGACGACTCCTTGGATGAAGTCAGAAGTTGTAATCTTTTCGGACAGCCCTAGTGTAGCACAACTGGGCAAAGATTGCACCTATCCAAAGTAAAGCTCGATCCAGACTTTAGGCAGACCCTAAAGGTACGCTGTGCGAAAACCTTTAGGGTCTGCTACCAAAAAAGCGGTCTACTGATAATGAATATTTCTGGTGGAACCGACATCAAGGGGAGTGTTCTACAATTGTAGGGGTAAACGATGGTCGCTTGATAGGGAATTATC
>CAZUNT010000205.1:0-12566 GCA_964622215.1 uncultured Caldilineaceae bacterium | reverse complement strand
TTGTCACCTTACCCAATTTGACTTTTTTATCGTTTTCTTAAGTTGTCACTGATGAGCCAGTCCAATAGATCATTCACAATTCACAATTGGCTATTCACAATTCACAATTAGACTTTTTTCACCCCGGTTTTTACCCAGGGATCCAGGGCATCGCGCAGGCCATCACCCATGAGGTAGATGGAAAGGGTGGTCAGGAAAATAAAGATGCCAGGGGTAATGACCAGCCAGGGCGCATCGGTAAAGTTGCCCAGGGAACCTTGCATCATATTGCCCCAACTGGGATTGGGTGGGCCGATACCTACGCCCAGGTAACTCAGGCCCGCCTCGACTATAATTGCACCGGCTACGTCAAAAACAGCGCTAACAATGATAATTGAGGAGACGTTGAGTAATATATGGCGGAACATAATCCGCCAGATGGAAGCGCCGATAGCCCGGCTGGACATGATATATTCCCGTTCTCGAATTGAGAAAACTTGACCACGAATTAACCGGGATAACCCCATCCAACCCAAAATACCCAGCAAGAAAGACAACCCTTCCGGGGTGCGGAAGATAGGAAAGGTGCCGGTCAGAATAATCAACAGGAAAAGAGTGGGGATACTCCCCAAAGTGCGAATGACCGCATTGATCAGGTCATCGATAAGCGTAGCGGCATAGTAACCACTTATCAAACCTATAACCACCCCCAGGGTTAAGGAGAGAACGGCGACATAGACCCCAATCCGCAGCGAAATCCGCCCGCCGTAAATGCCTCGGGTCAAAACATCGCGACCGGCCTGGTCTGTGCCCAGCCAATGACATTGACCAACCGGGTCGGAGAAGCAGATTTGGCGACCTTCTGCCGTTGTCCAGGTGGGCGCTTTCATACGGCTGCGTAGATCGGTATCAATCGGGTCAAAGCCCAGCAGGTTGGCCGCAATCCAGGGAGCGGCCAGGGTTATAATAATCATAAAAAGGAGGAGACATAACGCCACAACGGTAATTTTATCGTGCCACAGCTTGAGCACCACAGCCTGCCAATAGGTACGCTCTTGAATGGTTGAGGTGGATTTAGTAACCGGGCGTGGTAAACCCGGGGTTAGACTTTTAGCTTGTTCCTGAACAGCGCCGGTCTCTCGCAGGGGTGAGCCGGTGGCCCCTACATCAGGCGCAAACAGCGGAAAAGATTGGAGGCTTTTTAGCATATTCTGAGCCATAAATTCATTACTGTTAAAAGGCTATTTAGCCGTGTCATATTTTACCCGGGGGTCAACCACGCTATAGAGGATATCCACCATCAAAATTCCCAGGATTCCCAGGAAGCTACTGATCACAAAATTAGCCATGATGACCGGGTAATCTCGACTGTTGATAGCTTGGATAGCCAGCCTCCCCATGCCAGGCCAGGAGAAAACCGTTTCAAACAGAATGGCGCCGGATAGACCGATGAGGAAAATACCACCCAGCCCGGTGACAAAAGGCATAAGCGCATTGCGCAAAACATGGCGAAAAAGGACCACATAATTTGCCAAACCTTTGGCTCGAGCGGTTCTAACATAATCCTGATTTAATATCTCCAGCATCTCGAAACGGAGAATCCGGGAATAACCGATCCAGCCCCCAATGGCGCTTACCATAGCCGGCAAGATGAGATGATGAAGACGATCAGAGATTGAGCCATCGCCAATCGTCTCCATACCACTGAGAGGCACCAGCCTCAAATATCCCCCCAGGAAAATAAGCAACAATAGTCCGAGCCACCAATCCGGCACCGTACTGACGACGACGGTACTGATCCGAATAAAGTGGTCAGGCCATTTGCCCCGGTTAAGCGCGGCTATAATGCCCAGGGGAACGCCGCCCACAACACTAATGATTAAGCTGGAAACTCCCAGGATGAAGGTGGCCGGAACTCGCTCCAAAATAACATCAATGGCCAGCCGGCCTTTGTAGCTAAAGGAACGGCCAAAATCCAGGCGAATGATGCCCCGGCCACAACGAGTTGCGTCGTTCAAACAGCGTCCACTCCGCCAGGTGTCGTCGTGGGGCAGCCAATCCTCGCCGGTTAGCCAGGTGATATACTGCACCGGGATGGACCGGTCGAGGCCGTATAGCCGATTCAGACGCCGGCTGTCCGCAGCCGTAGCATTGGGGTCATCTTCAAGAAACTGAACCGGGCCGCCAGGCGCGGCTTGATAAACAGTGAAGGCAATCAGGGTGGCTACCCACATCAGGAAAAAGGATTGAATCCCACGTCGAACAATGTAACGAGTCATAGTTATTTACGATTTTGGATTTACGATTTACGATTTACGATTTTGGATTTACGAAAAAACTTTCAATCGTCGTAACTGCTCTGTGTAGCCTGAGTAGTTACAAATCGTCAATGTTTTGTTAGGGCGCTTCCTCGACGTACCAATCTTCTTGGTTCCAGCCAATACCCAAAGCCGTAGGGATAATTCCTTTGATCCGGTTGTTCTGAGCACTGAAGGCTTTACGATAGGAAATAAAAATATAAGGCGAGTCGGCGGCGATAATTTTTTGAATTTCGCCATACTTTTGTTTACGCACCTCAAGGTCGTAGGTGCTGCCGGCCTCCTTAAAAAGGGCTTCCATCTTTTTGTTCACATAAGCAACCGCATTTAACTCAGGGATATTTTCTTCGGCCCAGACGGTGGCGGCTGTCTGCGGTTCAGGGGTAGAGCGCCAGCCTCCCAAAAATATATCCCAATCGGGTTCGGCCTGTTCGGTGGCTTCCAGAAAACTGGCCCACTCAAGACCCTGAATCTCCATTTCAATCCCAATTTCGTTCAAATAATCCTGCACACTGACGGCGAATAGCTCGGCGGTCTGGCTGGTGTTGGGGCCATAGATAAACTTCAGCTTTAACTGTTGGCCACTTTTATCCAGCATTTTGCCATCCTGGAAGGTGTAACCGGCTTTCGCAAATGACTCGATGGCTTTATCGCGATCATAATCATAGCAGGGCACATCAGGGTTATACGCCCAGGAGGTCTGAGGATAAATCGAGCACATGCGCCTGGCCTGGCCTAACCAGATTTCCTCGGTGAGCAAATCCTTATCAATGGCGTAGCTCAAGCCGTGACGCACATTAATATCATGGGTCGGAAAACCTTCCCGCATATTCAGGCCGATGTAACTCCAGCCGGCCGAAATAGGCCACCAGTCATAAACGGTCATGTTATCCAGATCGCGGGCTTTTTCCACCTGTTCCGGGGTCAATGAAGAAGTATCCACCTCCCCGGTCGTCAGTTTTTGAAAAGCCACGTCTTGATCGGGCACAATCTCAATATTGTAGTAGGTAATATTGGGCGCGCCGTGGTACCAGTAATTTTCGTTCGCTTCAAACCGGGCGAATTGGTCTCGTTTCCACTCGACCACTTTATATGGGCCGGAAACTACAGTGGGGCTGTTAATTTCCGGGTTCTTCTCCGGATCGCTCCAATCCAGTTTTTCCCAAATGTGTTTAGGCAGGGGAGTTATAAAACCGGCTATCTGGCCCAAAGCCGGGGCATAAACTTCATCAATTTTAGCCTGGATGGTGTAATCATCGAGGGCCTCGTAGGATTTGATAAATTCATACTGGGAGAGGTAAGGGAATTCGTTATTGGGATTCATGACCTGGTCAAAAGTCCACTTGTAATCCTGGGCGGTGATGGGCTGACCGTCACTCCATTTTATTCCCTGGCGCAAGTGGAACGTAAAGGTCAAACCATCCTCGGAAATTTCATACTTTTCGGCCATGTAAGGCTCGTACTGGAGGGTATTTTCATCCAGCTTGAGCAAAGAGCCACTATACACCAACCCCTGATAAGCAAAAGACGTGGCATCGCTGGTCAAATAGGGGTGAAAGCTGACGGCATCAGCGGTATCCACGTCATGGTATTCACCGCCTCGTTTGGTACGGGGGGTGTTGACATCAACTTCGTCGGTGACAACAACTATACCTTTTTGCTCTTTGGCAATGGAGATATCCGATTCCTGAACAGTGGGGGCAGCTTCAGCTTCTTCAGGTACAGCCTGTGGTTCGGCGGCCGCTTTGGTGGGTTGGGCTTCTTCCTGGGCCGGGGTTTCCTCCGGGGATGGTTGGGGGGGAGCCGCGCCACCACATTGAGCAGCTAATAACAGTACTCCCACCAGCAACAGGGCCAATACCATGGGCCAGGAACTTACATGAACACCTTTCATCTCTTTTCCTCTTTCTTTCTTCTTACAGCCTCGGACGAGGATTTGTGCTCAGTTTTAACTTTGAGAGTGTTCGGTAATTCAATGTCTGCGAATGAATTCGCAGCGTGCAGCAATTTTGGTGAATTACCGAATCCTCTCACTTTATGTTACTATGGCGTTTCTTCGATATACCACTCTTCGGAGTTCCAGCCGATGCCTAGCACGGTAGGTTCAATCCCTTTAATACGATTATTCTGGCCACTCCAGGCTTTGCGATAGTACAGGAAAATATAGGGCGAGTCTTCGGCAATAATTTTCTGAATTTCTTGATATTTCTGCTTGCGAAAATCAAGGTCACAGGTTCCGGTACTGCCGCCTGCTTCGTCAAAAAGTTTTTCCACATCTTTGTTGACATAGGCCACCGAGTTCAAGTCAGGAATACCTTCCTCGGACCAGATCAGGAACATGGCATGCGGCTCGATGGTTGAACTCCAGGCAGCAATAAACATATCCCAATCAGAGGATTCAGCCTTTTTGGTTTCCAAAAAACTGGCCCATTCTAAGGGTTGGATCTCCAGTTCAATGCCAATCTCGGCCAGATAATCTTGAACACTGACGGCAATCAACTCACCCGTCTGGCTGGGGTGGCTGTAAATGAGCTTTAGCTTTAAAGGCTCGCCCTGCTCGTCCAGCATTTTGCCATCTTTGTAGGTGTAGCCAGCTTTGGCAAATCCCTCAATCGCCTTGTCTTTATCATAATCGTAACAAGGGACATCAGGATTATAAACCCAGGAAGTGTCAGGGTAAACAGAGCACATCCGTTTAGCATTGCCCTTATAAACCTCTTCGGTCAGCAACTCTTTGTCAATAGCATAATTGAGCGCATGACGCACATTGACATCGTGGGTCGGAAAACCTTCTCGCATATTCAGGCCGATGTAGGTCCATTGGGCCGCGGCCGGCCACCATTCATAGATGGTGACGTTATCAAGCTGCTTGGCTTCCTCCAGGTTTTCCGGGGTAATAAGGCCGGTATCGGTTTCACCCTTCTTCATTTTTTCATAAGCAATGTCTTGATCGGGCACAATCTCAATGGAGTAATTGGTAATATTGGGTACACCGTGATACCAGTAGCTCTCATTGGCTTCAAATTGGGCAAACTGATCCCGCTTCCATTCTTTTAACTTGTAGGCCCCGGAGACTACGGTCGGATGGTTAATTTCGGAGTTCTTCTCCGGATCGCTCCAATCCAGTTTTTCCCAGATGTGTTTGGGCAAGGGGGTAATAAAATCAATCTGGCCCAGAGCCGGGCAGTAGAGCTTATCAATTTTTATCTCAAGCGTATAATCGTCGAGAGCCTGGTAAGAGGTCACAAAGTCAAACTGGGAGAGGTAAGGAAATTCACTCTCCGGTTTCATGACCTGGTCGTAGGTCCACTTATAATCGTGAGCGGTAAGCGGGGCGCCATCACTCCACTTCAAGTCTTTCCGTAAGTTAAAGGTGTAGGTCAGTCCATCTTCAGAAACGGAGTAGCTTTCGGCGGCATAGGGTTCCCATTCCAGGGTATTTTCATCGACGGTGATCAGGTCACCGCTGAAAACCATACCTTGATAGCCACGGGAGGGCACATCACTCGTCTGGTAGGGATGGAAACTTACAGCATCAGAGGTAGACACATCGCGGTAAGTGCCGCCATGTTTGGTGCGGGGCGTACTAACATTGGGTTCATCAGTTGTGGTGGTGATCCCTGTTTCAACTTTGGCTTTGGATGCTCCCGATTCCTGGACCGCTTTTTGTGACTCGGCTTCGGCGTTGGCCGCCTCAGCCGGTTTAGCCTCTTCTGCAGCGGGTGTAGCTTCTTCCTGAGTAGCGGGCGGTTCCGGCGTCGGCGCCGTGCCACATTGGGCGGCTATCAGGGCCATTGTTAAAACAAGCGCCAGCAGAAACAAATTGTGGAGCTGAATCAGTCTCCGCATTTCTTCTCCTCCAAAATTAGCTTTTTCTAGAAACCCGGCTTCTTACATCCATGAAGCCGGGTTTCCTCTACTTACTGATTTTCGCTGTTATCCTCACCGCCCCCAGGAGCCGGTTCCTCAGTGGGTTCGGCTGTAGGTTCCCCAGTGGGTTCGGCCGTAGGTTCAACCGTAGGTTCAAAGGGTTTAAATTCTCCTTCGTCGGGCAACGGCAATGGTTTCTCGGTAAACCATTCGACGGTATTGTTGATGAGCAAATTGCGCGGCTCAACCGGCAAAAGGTAAATCGGGAAGGCAAAGTAGGCCACCTTAGACCGGTCATCCTCATAAGCGACGACAGAGGCTGCGCCCTCCTGCTCGCTATTGGGACCACGTTGGAAGATAACCCGCGCGTTAGGGGTGTTGTTGATAACATCAGGCTCTATCTTCGCCGTACCCGAAGGGGACTCGGTAAAGGTGATGGTTGTATCTGCCTCAAACCCTACGGTCATAGGATGATCCGGCAAAACAAGCTTCACATCGTTTTGCTCGGCAAAATCCAGGTAATCGACATGGGCCACATTGGTTAAAAAATCGGTATGGTCCCAATCGAAGCCAATGGAAGCGCCGGAGAGGATCAAGTTGCCGCCCAGTTCGATATACTTGGATAGTAAAGCCGCGTCCTCGTCGCTGATACTATCATCCCAGTAGGCGCCGGTGGCCCAGATGACGGCATCATACTCAAGCAGCTCGTCCACATCGGGCGAACCTTTTTCGGAGATAATCCAGCCGTCCACTTTGTAGCTGGAACTAAGGACCTGGGTAAACTCCACCATGCCGGTGGCTTCGTTGTCGTCGCGGATACGCCCGCTATTGCCGGAGACAACCAGGATTTTGTCAATTCGTTTGCTGCGCAGGCTGGGGGGCAATTCACCATCAGGCTCCTGAGTTTGGCAAACGGCTATGATGTCGCTGAGCCGGCACTCGGACAGCCTGTTTTCAAAAAGCAGTTCAAAAGCATCGGCATTGGTTTCGGGGGTATCGGAGAGGATAACCAGGACATTCTGCCCTTCTGCCCGATCCAGATAGAACAGGGTGGCCCCACCGCTCTCCAGTTCGCCCACACCTTCAATTTGAATACGGCCTCTGATAAAACGATCCTCTTCGCCGGGAGGGGTATCACTATCTGCTGTGACCGGCTTGCTCTCAACGCCGGTTTCCGCAGCGCCGGCCTCAGCCTCGTTTTTCTCGTCAATATTAAGAATGGTAATGCCGCCTTTGGCCAAATAATCCTTGACCGGTTCGGCCTCAGTAAAGCGGCCCACATAAATCACATCATTCTGCCCGCCGATTTTATCGGTAAAGGCAACAGTGTGATCATTCTTTTCCAGGAACTCTTTGAGCCTGACCGAATTATCAAACTGGCTATTGAGCACCAGGCTGTTATTATAAACGAGGTTCACCGTAGGATTAAGGAAGAAAGGGAAATCTTTCAGTTCAAAGTCACGTTTGCCGCCGGTGAGAAAATCGGCGATGTTATTGATGAGCGTGCCGTTACTTTCGGCGGCGCTGTAGGGTTCACCTAAAAAGGTGAGGTCGGTCAGGGCCAAAACCTTGTCGTCGGTGGTCAGGGCTGCGGCCGCAACGATCCGTCCTCCCTCGCTGACGGAGGAGTGGGTTGTATCGTCGCCCAGGATAATTTCATAGCCGGGCGCACTCACCGAGCCGCCGCCATAGAAGACAACTTTGCCGTCTTTGCTTAACCCTTTCGTTATCGGGCTGTCCTGGAAGTTGGTGTAGACGACATTACGATAATTGCTATCTTTGTTGACCTGGCTGTAAAGATAATCATTGGCGTAAATGATGCCGAAAGGACCGGCGATACTATTGAGCGCCTCAACCACCACCGTCCGGGTGGGGTCGCCAATCAGCAACACCCGGCCGCCTTTGGCCACAAAGTTTTTGATTTCGGCGATTTCCTGAGGAGTATACTCAGTGCGGGGCAGGGGCAGAATTAACGCCTGGGCATAACGAAGCTTCCCGGCTAAACTCCCGCTATCCTCTTCACTGCTGCCGGAAGCTTCTTCCAGCGGGGTGAGAATAAGCTCATAGCTAAAACCCCGGTTTACAAGCTTGGAGAGAAGCACGTTGAGTTCTTCGACGTAGAGGGCATTATCGTGGGTATAATCAATGGCGATCGCCCCTTTACTGACGGTGGGATTATCCACCGCTTCTAAACGCGGCGACCGGGCTGAGGCGTCAAAATCAACCTCCGATAAAGTGCGAACCGGGGGCGTGTAGCTGCCCCAGCCATAATATAACAACCGGCCGCCCACCACAGCCAAAATAGCAACAATCGGTATCCAGATTAAATTACGCATGCCTTACTCCAGCGGAATATAAAGTTGGTAAAGGGTCGGCCACTTGGAACTTTCGCTCGACAGGTCAATTTCGGGCTGGTTATCCAAATTTTCATACAGTTTCAAGGCTGCCTGATATTCTTCAGGGTTATCTTTGAGTGAAGCCAGGTATTCATCGCGCACGCTGACCACTTCGTAGTTGTCCACATTAGCCAGCTTGGCCGCTCGCTCGATGGCATCTAACTTGGAACCGATTTCGTCGATCAAGCCGTTCTTTTTGGCTTCCAGGCCAACCCACAATTCTCCGGTACCGACCTGATCGGCCGTCAGTTGGAGTTTATTGGGAGCGTTGGAGCGCTCGGCCACCACGCTATTTTTGAAGTCCTGGTAGAGTAAATCCAGCTTTTGAACAATACTGGTGGCGCTGAAAGCCGTGGCTTTGAAGGGACCGGTGGTGATATACTGCTCGCTCAGGGTTTCCGGGGCGGGTAGGCCGACAATTACCCCAATATTGCCGATAAATGAGGCCGGCTTGGCATAGATTTCGTTAGCGGCTACGGCAATCTGATAAGCGGCGCTGGCGGCCAAAATGTCGACACTGGCTATAACCGGCTTCTCCTCACGCAGCTTGCGCACTTGATAGTAAATATCATGCCCAGACGAGGCCCCACCGCCGGGGCTATTAATCATTAACACGACCCCTTTGATATCACGGGCGTGGCGCGCATAGTTAATTTCCTGGGTCATGGTCTCAACCAGGGGGTCACCCACCTGGCTGGTGACCTCGATGATCCCAATTTTGGGGGTAGGGATAAGAAACACAGCTAAGTAGTAGCCGGCCACCAGGGCGAGGACAGCGACGATACCGATAATAACCCATCTTCGCACTGACGCTTCGGTTGACCTGCTACTTTCTGCTTGTTGAGTCTCAGTCATAAGACCTCCTTGTAACAATGTAACAACAGACCATCCTTCGCTTTAACCACATTATTGGCTGCGATAGTATATTATACACGTTATGGCGATAGTGATGAAATGATATACTATCCGGTGTAGGGCGGCATCCCTATGCCGCCCGCAAAGGCATGGGGATGCCTTTGCTACGGCTAAAAATTGGATCTACTGATACTATCTGGTCGGTTATCCCAGTTAGTCAACGTATAATTATGTTGCCTATTAGATTGGTGGTATAACTTTAATCGAATGATAAAAAATGTCAAGAGGATAAATAAAGGCAGCTAGGGGTTAACTATTATTTGACTGTTTATAACACCGAGAGATGAGTTTATCATTAAATTACACGAAAAGGACTGAGGGGAAGGGCCGGTTTACAGGCTGGCTCTTTTTATTTGTGAGAGTTGTCACGGAAAAATTCATTTACAAAAGTTGAAGCCGACACCTGGACTCGCTGGCCAAGTTGAGGAGGGGTAGAATGTTTTGGACCTGACCCGGCGCTGCTTAACTTAGGCATTAGCTTGCCTCAATTTAACTCAAATTTCCTTCCACCATGACCCAATCAGAAAATACATATCGCCTTTTAGCCCTCTGCGCCAGAACGCAAGGACACCCAACCCAATATGAACAACTACGGCAACAAGCGGCTAATCTGACCGATTGGAGTAACCTACCTATCCAGGCCGAAACTCACGGCCTGACCCCGCTGGTTTACGCCCACCTCCAAGCCGCCGATATTCCCATACCCAACTCTATCAAAAAACAGTTGCAGACCCGCACTATCCAACACGCCCACGCCAACCGAGTGAGAGCCAAAACCCTGGCCGAAATTCTGACCTCCTTTCAATCTGCCGGAATTGACGCGCTGGTGCTTAAAGGTGCGGCCCTGGCCCATTCCGTTTACCCACAGCCGGGGCTGCGCCCGATGCGGGATGTGGATGTGCTGGTCAGCCGGTCACAGGCGCGACATGCTCAGAGTTTGCTGGCCGAGCTGGACTTCAACGCCCCGCCGCCCGGCGACAGCCTACCGGCCAAACATCTGACCATGGCCCAGCGTGAGGGGGAAGGCTTGTCCGTCAGCCTGGAAATCCACCACAACCTTTACGCCGAGGGGACATCGGCCACTGCATTAGAGGCGCTGCGCCCCAGAGCCGTTTCGTTTACCCTCGCTGGCGTAACCGCCTACACCCTGGGCCACGAGGAGATGCTGGCCCATATCTACCAACATGTGCGGACAAATATCTTGCTTGATTCGCTGCGGCTGGTCTGGATAGCCGACCTGGTCAGCCTGGCCGAACGTTTTGCCGCCGAGATCGAATGGCCGCGCGTCAATCCCCGCGTCAGTCACGCCCTGGCTCTGTGCCACTGGCTGACCCCGCTTTCCGACGAATTGCTCAAGATCGCGTCTCTCAACGTTGGCCGCCCGCCGCAGGACATTGGGCAAGAATTTCAGGGCTGGCCGCGTTATTCATTGGCCGCTCAACGACCCAAAGGTTATGGCGGCATAGTGCGCGACAGCTTTTTCCCCGCCGAGTGGTGGCTGCGCTTTTATTACGGCCTGCCCGCCGGCCCTTCGACAAAGCTCAGGCTAGACCCGGCCTGGTGGTGGGGGCGGTGGGTGCGCCACCCGCTGCATATTTTGGGTTGGGTGAGGCATTACTACCGGCATCAGGCCAAAAACAATTAACAATTGGCAATTCACGATTGACAATTGTTTTGGTTTCTATCTGTCCACCGAATGTGGTACAATAGGCATACGCATATTTTACTGAGAGGACATACCGATGACCACCGAATATGCCCGGCTTTATCGAGAAATCACGCGCCGGATTGTGGCTGCGGCCAACCCGGTTAAGGTGATACTGTTTGGCTCCCGGGCGCGAGGCACGGCCCACTCCGGCAGCGATGTGGATTTATTGGTTATCGAACGCGACCCGGTTTCAGCCCGTCAAGAAGCCATCCGGCTGCGGCGGCTACTACGCGATTTGGAAATCCCCATAGACATTATTGTTGTTGGGCAATCTTTTGCCGAGCGATATGATGATATTCCGGGGTCTGTGCTTTATCCCGCCTTGCGCGAGGGTATGGTTCTCTATGGCTGACTCTCGTGAAACGCGCCAACGGGAACTGGCCCGGTTGTTACTGCAAAAGGCCCGTCAGGATTTAGATTTGGTCGTAAGAGTGGCCGACACAGAGGCCGTCGCCGATGAAATTGTTGGGTTTCATATCCAGCAAGCCATTGAAAAAGCCATCAAATCGGCCTTAACCCGCTTGGGCAGCCAATATGAATTTACGCACGACCTCTCGATACTTTATCGGCAGGCTGAAAATAACGGGCTGACGTTACCGGCTTCCATAGACGTGGTAGAAGAACTAACCGTATTCGCCGTCCAGTTCCGTTACTTGTTGTATCAGGAAGAACAAGGCTTTGACCGCAGCGCCGGTTTAACCTTAGCCGAAAATTTTGTTGAATGGGCCGATGCCATCATTGAATTGCCGGCACAATCATCTCCTGAAAATAACGCTGACAACCAGCCCCCAGGCTAAATCAGATTTACCATTTTGCCCTTTTGTTTTAACATAGGCTATGTTCTCAATCTATCGCACGAGGGAGTAGAGATGCCCATGCTGCCTTACCTTACCTTACCTTCCGTCTGCCTGCCTGAATGAGATTGGCCGCCTGAAGCGGGCCGTCCAAGCAAAAACTCAAATTCAGACCCTAAAGGTTTTCTAAACCTTTAGGGTCTTGTTTTTTAAACCAAAGGAGGAACAATCTCATGCCACACCCCCAAAAAATTGAAACGGTCCACATTGAAACCCTGGATGGCGAGTTATGCCTGTACGACTGGCAGCGAATGGAGGTGCATAACCTCAACCCCACCGCCGCCACCGTGTGGCAGTTGTGCGACGGCCAGACCAGCCCGCAGCAAATAGCCCAACACCTCAAAGGCGACCTGACCCCGGCCCAGGCCGAAGAACTGGTCTGGTTAACCCTGGCCCGGCTGGAAAAAGCGCACCTGCTGCAAGCGGCAGTGGTGAAACCGGCCGGCCGCAAAACACTGACCCGCCGGGAAATGCTCAAAGGGTTGGGGCTGGCTGCCGCGCTGCTGCCGGTGGTCACGTCCATTGT
>CAZUNT010000204.1:0-12710 GCA_964622215.1 uncultured Caldilineaceae bacterium | reverse complement strand
CAGGGCTTTGCTCTTTCAGACCGACGGCTTCAGCCTCGGTCCTGGACCGCAGTCTGGCTAGTTTGCCAACAGAATCGCCTTAGCCTCGTGCTTGTAGCTCCAAAAGGTTAGTATGCGATTGCCCTAAGGCCTAAGCCACTTCTACCCAGCGGCCCTCGGATGAAGAACGTATGGCCGCTTCCATCACCGCTTGCACTTTTAAGCCATCGGCCAGGGTAGGAGATGTGGAGGTGTCGTTGGCCACAGCTTTCAGGAATTGGTACTGACATTCGGCGTGAGTGCGCACAAAGCCGGGGGTCATCGTCCAATCGGGGACTTTTTGGCCCTCGTAGCGCTGCACCGCTTCCAGCTTGCGAAAGCCGCGCATGCCGCCCAGAGGTTGGTCAGGGTCGCGCACATCGTAAACCTCCAACCAACTGGGATCGATGGCGTTGAAACGAATCGCGCCCCGGTCGCCAAAAATCTCGATTTGCAGATCGTTCGTGGCCCCGGTCCCCATCCGCGAGATTTCCACCAGCCCCAACGTGCCATCGGCCTGGCGCAGGTGCAGCAGGGCCAGGTCATCGACATCCACCGGTCCCTTTTCAACAGAGCCGGCCGCGAGGGGCCGTTCCTTAATCAGTGTTTCCAGGGTCGCCTGCACCGAGCCGAAGTCACCCAATAAATAGTAAATCAAATCCAGCACGTGAGCGCCCAGGTCAAACAGGGCGCCGCCGCCGGAGACATCCCGCCGCAGCCGCCAGGAGAGGGGTTTGTTAGGGTCGATGTAACTGGCTCGATAGTAACGGCCCCGGAAAGAAAAAACTCGGCCCACAAAACCGGCTTCGATTAACTGGCGGGCGCGGCTAATGGCCGGAAAAAAGCGGAAGTTAAAGGTCATTTGGGTTTTAACACCGGCTTTGGCCGCCGCTTCGACCATACGCTGTCCTTCGGTCACGTTCATAGCCAGGGGCTTCTCGCAGTAGATGTGTTTGCCGGCCTGGGCCGCAGCCAGCACGATTTCGGCATGGCGCTGATTGGGAGCGCAGCAGTCAATCACCTGTACGTCAGGGCGGGCCAGCAATTCGCGGTAGTCGGCGGTCCAGACCTCACAGCCGATTTCCTGGGCGGCTGCCTGGGCTGTTTCCGGCCGGGTGGTCGCCACGCCGACAATTTTGAACGTATCGGCGGGCAGGCCGTAGTGGAAGGGAATATCCCGGTAGCCCATCGCATGAACGCGCCCGATGCCGCCATAACCAATCATGCCAAGGCCGAGTTTTTTCATACTTTACTCACCTCTTCGACCAATAATCAATGACCAAAGCTTGCTCTAAATGCGGTTGCAGTAAGGCCACAAATTCCTGGTGAGCCGGGTGGGGCAAATAGGCGTTACGGTCCGCTTCGCTCAGAAATGTGACCAGAAAGCAATGGGTATATCCCCGACTAAGCTGCTCGATACTCACGTCCGTACCCCACTCGAAATCGTGGATTTCCTTGATCTTTTGGGGTAACTCGGCGAAAACTTTTTCAATTTCCCGGATTTGCAGGGGGGTGGAATTCGCTTTGAAGGCGAATAACACTATGTGGCGCAGAAGTTGGGTTGGTTTTTCAGCCTGAGGTTGGCTCATCATAGGTTACTTTTTCAAACCGTTAGCATCGCGATACATATCGCTGGCTTCGTCCATGACTGCCCGCAGCTTTTTAACTGCGGCCTCGATCTGACCGGTACCGGGCTGGAACTTACCCTGCGGCCCCTTTAGCAGCGGCGAAGAGAATTCACCTACGGTCATCCCCGCCTTGATGAAGTCGGCCACGTTGCCGGTGTTGAGGCCGCCGTCTTCCATCAACTCCAGCTTGCCTTCCAACCCGGCGGCGACGATCATGTCGTGCATCCGCCGGATGTTATCAATCATAATATCGTCCATTGTGTGCGGGCTTTTGCCTGACTCTTTGACCCAGAAATGGGCGCGGCTTTCATATTCAATAATATCAATGTAAGGGAGAATATACTGCTCAAAAGCAACAATCGGCACACCCTGCCAGGCCCAGACCCCAACCTTCAGGTTGAGGGCGTCTTTGATGTAAGTAATGGCTTGAATGGTCAGTTCGCCCATTGTTTCGAGCGGCAGGGTAATCATATCCACCCCCAAGTCGGCCAACTGTTTGAATACGTCGAAGCTGGGCCGCACCATTTGCAGTTGGGCCTCGATTTCCAGGTTGGTGCTCTGGCGAGTCGCCTCGATGATATCGAAACCGCCGCGCGGCATGCCAAAATCCATATATTTACCGTCGCGAACCTCGATGTGGATCCAGTCTACCCCGGCGGCTTCGAGTTCCTGCACCTGCGCGCCGAGCACGGCGTAGTCGGCCCAGAACAGGCCCGCCGAAATTTTGCATTTTTGACTGATTTTGCCGATAGTTTCTTTTTTCATCATAAAATTTCCCCCTATTAAAAATTAGATTTTTAGTAGTCAGTAGTCAGTAGTCAGAAAAAAGACAGTTACTTCTTATGGCTTTTCCAACCGAGGTGTTTCATCAAGCCAACAATCATGGCCGCGATTTCATTAGCTTCTTCCAGCAGAGAGTCGGCGCGAGTATCAGGCAGAAAGTGAAGACCACGAGCAATGTCAATGGCTGTCATCACCTCATAAGTCGACCGGAGAGAATACTGCAAGAAGCGACAAAATTCATCATTTGAATCGTTACCCGACCCTTCGGCAATATTCAACGGAATTGATGTCGCCGCCCGTCGAATCTGGCTGATAAGGCCAAACCTTTCTTCGGAGGGCCATTCCTGGCTCTCCCGGTAAATTTCCACCACAAAAACCATCGCCCGCTGCCACACCTTCAACTCCCGATACTTATGCATGCCCCTCCCCTGATTTCTGACTACTGAACTCTGACTACTGAACTCTGACTACTGAACTCTGACTACTGAACTCTGACTACTTGCCTGTCTCCACCAACACCTTCATCCCCTGTCCGGAGCGCATCAAATCGACCCCATGCCTCAACTCGGATAGGGGCACGCGATGGGTAATCAGTTGGGAGGGCTGTAAACGCCGGCTTTCCAGGAGCTGGATGGTCTGCTCAAAGGGATGGAGGCCGACAAAAGTACCGTGAATGGTCAGATCATAGCGGGTGATGGTATATTGGTTGATGGGCGGGTTATCGTGGGGCCGCAGCCCAAACAGAATAACCTGCCCGCCTCGCCGGGCCAGGTGGATAGCAACGCCCATCTGGTTGCCGACCGCATCCACAACCACATCCGCACCGAGTTCGGTCAGATCGCGGACGGTTTGG
Organism: uncultured Caldilineaceae bacterium; assembly: GCA_964622215.1. Lineage (GTDB taxonomy): Bacteria > Chloroflexota > Anaerolineae > 4572-78 > J111 > DSQQ01. Next base: position 9,428 of record CAZUNT010000204.1, on the reverse strand, counting down.
GGTAAATCAACCTCGGTGGGGTTGAGGGCGTGGTCTATCCCGATCTCCTGGGCGAAGTTGAGGCGATAGGGGGCCACATCGGCGACAATAATCTTACCCGCGCCCATCAAGCGGTAAGCCTGGGCAAAAAGCAGGCCCATCGGCCCTGCGCCGATGATGGCCACCTTATCCCCAGCCCGAATCGGAGCGCGAACGACCGATCCGACCACACAGGACAACGGCTCGAACAGGGCGGCGTCATCACGGGAGACGGCCGGGCTAATTTTATAGAGGGCGCTCTGGGGGGCGCGCAGGTAGGGGGCAAATGCCCCATCAATAGTCGTGCCGATAGACCGATAGTTGGTACACTGGTTATCCAATCCCCGACGGCAGTAGCGACACTCGCCACAAGTCAGGCGGGGCGCGACGACCACCCGGTCTCCGGGCCTGAGGCCGGTCACGCCGGGGCCAACCGCCTCGACCACCCCGACCCCTTCGTGACCGATGATGATGTTAGGTGTGGCCTTGTGAGCGGGGGGCACAGCCAGGATGTTCAAGTCGGTGCCGCAGATGCCGCAAGCCTCGACTCGGACGAGCACATCGGCCGGTTGATCGGGTAGAGGAACAGGTCGCTCTTCATATTCCAACCGTCCCTCACCTTTGAAAATGGGCACGTACATTGTCTTCATCACAACCTCAACTTTTGTCCGATGTCTAAGTGGTTTCGCTATAAGCTTTCTCATTCGTAACTATTCAGGCTACCCCAAATTGAGTATTCCTGACCGCAGACCGCAGAGTGCGAAGCCTCCCCGTGGGACTGCCGACCGCCAGAAAAAGTTGCTGTTATACAAGATGTGGCGGTCAGCGGTCCCCCAAGGGGAGGCGAGGCGCTCTCAGCCGTCGGCGGTCGTGGGCGGTAGGGCTGAGTAACTCTCATTCAAGCATAATACTTCGCGGGCAGCCGTATCGTCGGTACAGAGGACATTGATGGCCCCGGTGCGGAGTCCACCCAGGATAGCTTTGGCCTTTGACCGGCCCATAGCCACGGCCAGGGTGATGGGGATGTGTTGTAATTCGGCCAGGGTGACGCCGATGACTCGTTGGTTGTATTCACAGGGATGGCATTGCCCATTCAGGTCAAAAATCTGCCCGGCCACATCCCCCACTGCGCCGTTAGCCGCCAATTCGGCCAGCTCGGCGGGAGTGACAAACCCGGCTTTGAGCAGGCCGGAGTTGGCCGGGTCGAGATTGCCGATACCCAGCAGGGCTACATCAGCCGCCCGCGCCGCCATAAGCACCGGCTTAATGCCCCGTTGGCTGCGCAGCACTTCAGCCGCTTCAACACTATCGGCCATAAGAGGGGAGGATAGATAGAGCACATCACCGCCGAGTTTTTGGGCTAAATGGCGGGCTAAAGTGGCGCTATCCACATCTTGCATGGAAAAGGACATACTCCCCATAGCTTGAGCTACGCGAACTTTAGCCTGGAATCCCGGGCTAATCGCCTGAATCACTTCATAAGTGGAACGACCCAGGCAAACAGCCAGGGTCGAGCCATCGGTCAGGACACGCTCCAGGTAATTGGCCCCTAATTGCCCTAAAGCCGGTAGCGCAGGGGGCCGGTTGGGGGTGAGGGTTTTCAGAACGAGGGCGTCTTTCAGCCCAAAAGTTTGGCAGAGGTTTTTTTCAAGGATGGGATCGCGTTCAATCGGCCAGTTAATGGTGATTTGGACCACGCTCTCGGCTTTGGCCTGTTTGAGCAACCGGTACACTTTGACCCGCGACAGCCCCAACTGGGCCGCAATGTCGTTTTGGGTCAAATCCTGTTCGTAATACATTGAAGCGACCTGGGCCAGCAGGTCGTACAGGCTGCTATCTAACATAGATCAGGGCCAACTGTGCAATTGCACGATATAATGTACATTTGCACACATCATATCATGTAATAGGAGATTTGTCAATATTCAGCAGCCCCAAATTGCTCCAGATGGTAAATAAGGGGGAGAGTAGGATACAAGTTCTATCCTCAATCAGGACTTAAAAAAAATAATAGGTTATACTATGGCTTGAGGAAAGATGAAATGGACCAACCGGAACTCACCGGGCAGGTAGAATCGGAACTTAACCAGACGGTCCAGCAAATCGAGCGGGCCAAACGTGAATGGGAGAGTACGGTTGATTCTGTGTCCCAGTTTATTGGCTTGCTTGACGATCAGGGACGAGTCCAACGCACCAACCGGACGGTGGAGCGCTGGCGACTCGCTGCGGTGATTGAGGTTAAGGGCCGGGAATTGCATGACCTCTTTCACCCCGGTTGTAGCGACCCGGCTTGTTACTTCAAAACTCACTGGCTTCAGGCGTGGGAGGAATTGGCGGATCAGGGACAGATCGGCGAATGGGAAGTTGAAGACAAAGTTCTCAATCGCTACTTTCACTTTCAAATCCGGCCTATTTGGGCCAAAAAATATCAACCGGAAAAGTCGTCCCATAGCTTTGCTGTAGTAGTTGTAGATGACATCACCGCCCGCAAACAGGCCGAAGTTGCCCTCCGGCAGGCTTACGATGAGTTGGAACGACGAGTTCAGGAGCGCACCGCCGAACTGGCCGAGAAGGTTAAAGAGGAACACCGCCAGCGCGAAATCGCCACAATACTGGCGGAAGTGGTTGCTTCGGTCAGCCTGAACCTCTCCAAAGATGAGCTTCTCGACCATATTCTGCTCAAACTGCACCAACTGATTACTTACGATTCGGCGGCTATTTTTTTAGTGCAAGAGAATCGGCTGACCCTGAGAGCCGGTCGCGGCTTTGAAGCCGGGGTTATTAATCAATGCTGTGACACCCCGGCCAATAACAATCTCTTTCAGGAGATGCTAAACTCCAAAAGTTATATTTTGATCCAGGATACCGATCAAGATAATCGCTATCAGCGGTGGGCCGGCGCAGAAAAAGTCCGCTGTTGGGTGGGGGCGCCGCTGTTGGTAGCCCAGGAGATGATCGGGTATCTGGCGGTTGACCATTATTCGCCCGGCGCTTTTGGCCCGGCTGAGGCTGAGGTGATCCAGGCTTTTGCCCACCAGGTGGCCCAAACCATCCACAACGCCCGGCTTTTTGCCAATCTGAAGGAGGCCCAGGCTCAACTCGTCGAACAGGAGCGGCTGGCGGCGCTAGGGCAAATGGCTGCGACCGTAGCTCATGAGCTGCGGAATCCGCTGATGACCATCCGCCTGGGGGTGGAGCATTGTTCGCGGGATTTCCCTGAATCTGACCCTCGCCGCCGCTACGTGGCCCGGGTGCAGGCCAACATCGGCCGGATCGACCGGATTGCGGAAGATATTCTCCATGTCGCTCGCGCCCCCCAACCCACGCTGGCGCTTGGCCTGCTGCAAAACGTCATCGAAACCGAGGTGGCCGGCTGGGAACTCCCTCTGGCCCAGAAAGAGATTACCTGCCGCCTGCATTTGGCCGATCACTTACCACCCCTGCCGTTAGACCCCGACCAGATGAGCCGCGTTTTTTCTAATCTTATCAGCAATAGTGTTGATGCCTTACCGCCCGGCGGTAAAATAGAGATAAGGCTGGAGCCGGTAGGCCAGAACCAGGTCATTACCCTGGCCGATAACGGGCCCGGTATCGCCGCGGAAGAGCTGCCCAAGATTTTTGAGCCTTTCTTCACCACCAAATCCCGAGGCACGGGGTTGGGGTTATATATCGTCAAGCGAATTATCGAGCATCATGGGGGCACGATGGCCGTTTGGAGTGAAGTGGGACGGGGGACCAAATTTACCATCACCCTCCCGAATGTGCGCGAGGCAGCTCATGGCGGGTAAAATTTTAGTCGTGGATGATGAAGAGGATTTGCGTTTTTTCGTCAGCGATGGCCTGGTTCAGGCCGGCTGGCGGGTTTACGAAGCCGAATCAGGGGAAGCGGCTCTGGCCTTGCTGGAAAAAGTCACCTGCGATGTGGTGCTGCTCGACTTGCGGCTGGTCAGGGTGGACGGCGTGGCCGTGCTGCGCCAAATCAAAGAGCGCTGGCCGGACATGATGGTCATCATGATGACCGCTTATGCCACCGTCGAGTCGGCTATCGAGGCGGTACGGCAGGACGCCTTTGATTATCTGCGTAAGCCATGCTCAATCAACGATATCCTGGCCTGTGCGGAGCGCGCCCTGGCGAAAAAGGAGAAGCTTGACCGCCAAAGCCAATTAGCCGACCAGGTGGAAACAAAAGTGCCGGCCGGGGGGCAGCCGGTCTCAGCCGGCGCCATCCGTACCGGCGCTCTGGTCATAGAATTGGGCGCCCGGAAAGTTTCTCTGCCCCAGCAAGAGCTGGCGCTGACCCCCACCGAGTACAGCATCCTGGAAACTTTGGCCAAATCATTGGGGCAGCCGGTTGCGCTGGACGAGTTGATCCGGCAGGCTTTCGGCCATAAACCGGACAGTTTCAACGACCAGGAAGCCCTGCGCGTCCATATCAGTCACTTGAGGCGTAAACTGGGCGCCGGTTATATCCTGACCGCTCGGGGCGGGTATGCCTTAATTGAGCTGCCCATCATCTAGCTGTAATAGCCCTGCATCTTCTTTATATATCAGTCTCCCAGGGGATAGTTATGGCATCCCACTCATTCGGGCTAACGCCATCCGAGCAGTGACATAAATCTCTGCCTCGCCACTGGCGTTGGCCAGGTCGCTCGCTTTTTGGTAAGCCGATATGGCCTCATCTCTCTTCTGTTGAGCTTCCAGGGTCTGTCCCAACAATAACCAGGCATTGGCAGCATTTGGATCGAGTTTCAGGGCTGCCCTGGCATCAGCCTCAGCCTCAGCCAAACGGCCCACCCTTAATTCTAACTGGCTCCGGGCCAGATAAAAACGGAAGGGGTTGTTCAAGCTGGCCTGCGCCTGGCCAAAACTTTGCCCGGCAGCAGCTTCATCACCTAAAAGTTCCTGGATCACTCCCTGATAGAGGAGCAAATCGGGGTCATGGGGAACTTTGGCCAGGCCTGTCTCCAAAAATGCCAGTGCGTCTTCAGGTTTCCCTTGCTCAAGTGCAGCAGTGGCTCCGTTCTGGGCCTCCATCCGGGCGACTGCTTCGGGCGAAGGGGCCAGAACCGTTTGAAAGAGCAGAACCACGCCGCCGATAAGCGCCAGAACAATCACCAGGCCGACGATGATTCTCTGTCCAAGCTGCTTGCGCTGCGCGACCACCAGTTCATCAACATACCACCACCATTGCTCTGTAGAGGGGGGCGGCACGGGGCGATCTTGTGCCAGCGCCGCTGCTCCCCCCAACGCTTTTAAAAGGGAACCGGCTTGCTTCTTGAGCTGAGCCTGAACCGTTGTCAAACGAGATTGTTCAGGCAGTAAATCCAATCCGGTCGACTCAAGCTGCTTAAAGAGCAGGTTGATCTGATCCAGGTCACGCAGGAGGTTGAGCGCCTGGGCAGAGTTTAGGGTCTTAACTTTGACCTGACATTCTTCAAGGCCGCTCAAGATTTCCCGCACTTCATCGGCGGGGCCTAGCTTTTTTTGTTGTAAGTAGTCTAATTTGTTGGACATTGGGGTTAAAGTAAATTTACGATTTCAGATTTACGATTTACGCTTAGGAGGAGTGCCCCTTTGTTTTAATCGTAAATCCAAAATCGTAAATCGTAAATGGGTTACGCTACCCCCGCCCGTTCCATCATCTCACGGCTAAGCTGATTATGCCTTTCGACCACCGGGCGCAGATCAAAGGGCAAAAATTCGCCCGCTTCAACGATTACCCGGCCGTTAATCACCGAGAACCAGGCCCGGCCTGGGGTGCAAGTCAACAGGGCTGCCACCGGGTCCGACAGAGCGCCGGCGTGGGCCAAATCGTCTATCCGGAAGGCAACAAAATCGGCCGCTTTGCCGGGGGCCAGGGTAGCAATGTCGTCACGCCGCAAGACTTTAGCGCCGCCCACCGTAGCCAGGGCCAGGGCTTCACGGGCGCTCAAACGGTCGGCGCGGGACTCGAAGCCGGGCCAGCCCACCCTTTGCAAAAGCATAGCCAGGCGCGCCTCGCCCAGCATGTGATTGCCGTCGTTGCTGGCCGAGCCGTCCACACCCAGGCCAACCCGTACCTCTTTATCAATCATCTGCCGTACCGGGGCAATGCCGGAGGCCAGAATCATATTACTGCTGGGACAATGGCACACGCCGGAGTGGGTTTGCGCCAACCAGTCAATTTCGGCGTCGTTGGGGTGGACCATGTGGGCAAACCAAACATCTTCACCGGCCCAGTTGACCGACTCGGCGTACTCGATGGGGCGTTTACCAAACTTCTCCAGGCAAAAGCGATCTTCATCTACGGTTTCGGCCAGGTGCGTGTGCAGATTGACCAGCGGATAGTTACGGGCCACCTCAACCGACTCACGCATAAGCGCCTCAGTCACACTAAAGGGCGAACAGGGAGCCAGGCCGATCCGCAGCATTGACAGCGGGTTGGGGTCATGGAAGGTTTCGACGGCGCGAATACAATCTTTGATGATGTCCGGCTCGGTATTGCAGACGCGGTCGGGGGGTAATCCACCCTGGCTTTCACCCAGGCTCATACTGCCCCGGGTGGGATGAAAGCGCACCCCAACCTCCTGCGCCGCTCGAATTTCGTCGTCAATTTTGCTGCCGTTGGGGAAGAGATAAAGATGATCCGCTACCGTAGTACAACCACTCAAAACCAACTCGCTCAGGCCAATCTTGGCGCTGATGTAGACAGCTTCGGGAGTCATTTCAGCCCAGATTGGATAAAGAAATTTTAGCCAGTCGAACAACACCATCCCCGCGCCGGTTCCAATGGTTCGGGTGAGAGTTTGGTAAAGATGATGGTGGCAGTTGACCAGGCCGGGGATGACCACACAACCACGAGCGTCAAGCACTTTATCGAAGCCATTACGGGCCAGGTCAGGCCGGGTCTGCTCTATCTCCCGGATGACAGCCTCGGTCGAGCCGACCTTTAGAATACGGTTATTTTCGACGGCCATGGCGCCCTGCCTGATTTCTGAAGTTGAAACACCGGCCGGGTTCATTGTCACCAACACTTCGGCATTTTTTATCAAAAGTGTGGACATGGGATTGGTATCCTTAAGTTTTGAAATCTTGAAGAATTATACCGTTTAGACGGAGCTTGGGCAAAAGGGGTTAACAAACAACCGCCGGCCCTCAGAGATGATCGGACCGGCGGTTGCGGTTTGGTTAGGACAATTTGTTATTTCGTACCTACTCAGCCCTACCCCCACGACCGCCGACGGCTGACGGCTGACCGCCACACCTTGTACAACAGTCGCTTTCTCTGGCGGTCGGCAGTCTGCGGTCTGCGGTCAGGGTTACTGAGACATAGGGTCGGCTGAGTAGTTAGGTTATTTCACCACCGGGCCGGCGGCGCGAATTTCAGGCGAAACCTGCTCGGCAAAAGTTTTGAAGTTCTCGTTGAACATGGCGGCAAGTTTATTGGCCTGGGCATCGTAAGCAGCCGGGGTGTCCCAGGTTTGGCGCGGGTTAAGTACCTCTTCGGGCACATTGGGGCAACTGGTGGGTACAGCTACCCCAAACACCGGGTCGGATCTGGTTGGCACCTCGGCCAGCATACCATCCAACGCGGCATTAACCATGGCCCGGGTATAGCCAATTTTCATACGCTGCCCTTCCCCGTAAGGGCCGCCGCTCCAGCCGGTGTTGACCAGCCAAACGTTGACCTTATGCTGCGCAATTTTCTCACCGAGCAGATTGGCGTACACCGTTGGCGAGAGGGCCATAAAGGGCGCACCAAAACAGGTACTGAAGGTCGCCGTAGGCTCAGTCACGCCTTTTTCCGTGCCCGCTACTTTGGCCGTGTAGCCGGACAGGAAGTGATACATCGCCTGTTCGGGGGTGAGTTTGGAAATCGGAGGAAGAACCCCAAAGGCGTCGGCGGTCAGCATAATGATATTCTGGGGGTGTCCGCCCATGCCATCACGCGTGGCATTGGGAATATGGCTGATAGGATAGGCTGCCCGGGTATTTTCGGTCATCGAGTCGTCATCCAGGTTGAGCCGGCCCGTGACGCTGTCAAGGGTTACATTTTCCAAAATTGTCCCAAAGCGGCGGGTGGTTTCATAGATTTCCGGCTCGGCATGGGGGGAGAGGCGAATGACTTTGGCATAGCAGCCGCCCTCATAATTGAACACACCCCGGTCGCTCCAACCGTGCTCGTCATCGCCGATGAGGGTGCGGTTGGGGTCGGCGGAGAGGGTGGTTTTGCCGGTTCCAGAGAGGCCAAAGAAAACGGCCGTATCGCCCTTAGGGCCGATGTTGGCCGAGCAATGCATGGACATGACGTTCTGCTGCGGCAGCAAGTAGTTAAGCACCGTAAAAATAGATTTTTTAATTTCCCCGGCATATTGCGTGCCGCCAACCAATACCAATTTCTGACCGAAATGGATAACAATAAAAACTTCGGAGCGGGTGCCGTCTATTTCAGGGTCGGCATGGAAACTAGGCGCATTGATTACCGTAAATTCCGGCACATGGTCCTTCAATTCCTCGAATTTGGCCTGAATGAACATATTACGGGCAAACAAATTGTGCCAGGCCGTTTCGGTAATGATCCGAATGGGCAGGCGATACTGGGGGTCAGCCCCGGCGAAACAATCCTGGACAAACAAATCTTTGCCCTGCAGGTAAGCTAACAAGCGCCGATACAACCCCTTGAAGGCAGCCGGATCCATCGCTCGATTAACCTTCCCCCACCAGATTTTGTCTTCGCTGGAAGGTTCACGCACAATAAATTTATCGTTAGGGGCACGGCCCGTGTGCTGGCCAGTCCGGACCACCAGAGGACCGAGGTGAGCTAAACGTCCCTCACGGCGTTTAATGGCCTCCTCATACAGCATCGGAGTACCCAGATTCCAATACACCGTGTTAACATTATAGATGCCCTGATTTTCCAGGCCATGCTGACTTTGAAATCTCCCTTGAGTTTGCATCAAAGAACCTCCATTCTCCATTTTTTGGTTTGATAATAAACCCAACCTGGGAAAAAAACAAAGGACTAATAACGAATTTTCGCCATTGGTCCTCCGTTAGATAACCCTCCTAATTTTAGAATTATAGGAGGAAAGGTCAAGTCCTGACAGTGACAGATGTCATCAATTTACCGACACTTGTCACCTGTTGGAAAACACCTCAGTTCGGGATAAGGAATTAAGCCCAAGCTGTCAACGAATATTGAACGAATAAACGAATGTTCAGGCGGCAAATCTACCCATCTGGCGCGATTTTTGGGGTGATAAGCCATTCGTTTATTCGTTTTTCAATTCGTTGACAGTTATCCCGAACTCAGGTAAAACGGTAACTACCGCTTTTCACCCTGATGAACTCTTGACCACAACGCGAGTACCACAACATTCAGGGCTGTTCAGTTCTAAAAACTAAAGAACACGGATGCGTAGAATTAAACA
>CAZUNT010000203.1:0-12777 GCA_964622215.1 uncultured Caldilineaceae bacterium | reverse complement strand
CTACTTGGAATTAGATGTAAAATTTGCACCAGTTAAATATATCCGACGGTGAGGCAATTGAAGGAATATTTTATTTCTGGTGAAGAAGATCAACCTCGGACCGAAATTCGACTCGCGTTACCCAGTAAAGGCCGGATGGAAGAGGAAACCCGGTCTTTTTTGCAAGCCTGTGGCTTGCTGGTGAACAAAGTCAACCCGCGCCAATACATTGCCCAAATCTCTGAAATTCCCCACCTGGAAATCTGGTTCCAACGCTCCGCCGACGTAGTGCGCAAAGTTCGTGACGGCGATGTGGATTTAGGCATCGTCGGTTACGATATGGTCGTTGAATATCGGGGCCAGGCTGATGATGTGGTCGTCATCCACGAGGCCCTGGGTTATAGCCGTTGCTACCTGGCCGTGGCCGTGCCGGAAGAGTGGACGGAGATTCATTCCGTCGCCAATCTGGCCGACCTGGCCGCAAGTCGCTACAGTCGCCAGCGCCCGCTGCGGGTGGTCAGTAAATATGAGCGCCAAACCACCGCTTTTTTGGAAAAAAATAAAATTAGTCCATACCGCATTCTCCATGCCGACGGCGCGTTAGAAGCTGCCCCACAGATGGGTTCCGCCGATTTTATCATCGACCTGGTCAGCAGTGGCGTCACCTTGCGTGAAAACCGGCTAAAACAGATCGAGGGCGGACAGCTTCTCCGGAGTCAAGCGGTCTTCATCGGCAATCGTACCGCCCTGACCCGGCGCCCTGAGGTGTTGGTCATTGCCCGGCAGATGTTGGAACGGATCGAGGCCCACTTGCGGGCCACCGAACACCAAACCATCATCGCCAATATTCGCGGCGAGTCGCCGCAAGAGGTAGCCCAAAAGGTTTTCAGCCAGTCAGACCTGGGTGGGTTGCAAGGACCAACTATCAGCCCGGTTTACCTGCGCGAATCTTCAACGACCCAGTGGTATTCTGTGACCATCGTCGTGCCCAAAGACCGGCTGCAACAATCCATTGAACAACTCCGCCGCATTGGCGGCAGCGGTGTGCTTGTTTTACCCCTCACTTACATCTTTGAAGAAGAGCCGCCGCGGTGGTTGAAACTGTTAGAAACGTTAGGGATGAATAGGTAATGTCCACCGATCTTTTCCGCTTTTTCAGCGCTGCCGAGGCCCGCCAAACTCTCTTGAAGCGCTCGCCTGTAGGTGAGATAACGCCCACGCCTACCCTGGCCAAAAGCATCGAGCGAGTTTTTGGCGAGGCCCTGACCCTTGAAGCGGCAGTCGGTTGCATTTTGGCCGATGTGCGCCGACGGGGTGACGAGGCCGTGCTTGATTGGACGGAGAAAATTGATAAGGTCCGGCTGCCGGGCTTGCTGGTTTCCCCGGCAGAGATTGACGCCGCCTATCAAGCCATCCCGGCCACCCTGCGTGACGCCCTCCACTTCGCCGCCGGCCGCATCCGGGCTTTTCATCAAAAACAGCCCAACTCAAGTTGGCTCGATTGGCGGAGTGAGGGAGGAGCGTTGGGGCAGATGGTGCGCCCGCTGGAGCGGGTGGGGGTGTATGCACCCGGCGGCACGGCAGCTTACCCCAGCACCCTGTTGATGTGCGCCGTTCCTGCCCGCGTGGCCGGGGTGGAGCAGATCGTTGTCACTACCCCCAGTGGCCGCGACCCGGCCGGGCGTGTTAACCCGGTCATATTAGCCGCGGCCAAAGTGGCCGGAGTCAACGCCGTTTACCGTATCGGCGGGGCACAGGCGGTGGGGGCGATGGCCTATGGGACGGAATCGCTGCCGAAGGTGGATAAAATCGTTGGGCCGGGAAACATTTTTGTCACCCTGGCCAAACGGCAAGTTTACGGACTGGTTGATATTGATGGACTGCCCGGCCCCACCGAAACCCTGGTTATTGCCGACGAGGAGGCTAATCCGGTTCTCGTCGCCGCCGATTTACTGGCCCAGGCTGAACATGACACCCTGGCCTCGGCCATTCTGGTCACGCCCAGCCGCGAACTGGCCAAAGCCGTTCAGGTCGAAATTGCCCGCCAGATTGAAATGTTGCCCCGCGCGGAGATCATCGCCGAGAGCCTGAAAACCCAGGGTGGGGTCGTCATTTGTAAAGACCTGGATGAAGCAGTTGAACTGAGTAATGTTTACGCCCCGGAGCACCTATGCCTGCACGTCCAATCACCGTGGGCGCTGGTTGGCAAAGTAAAGCATGCCGGCGGCATTTTTTTGGGCGAGCACGCTTACGAGGTTCTGGGCGACTACACCGCCGGCCCAACGCATGTCATGCCGACCATGGGCACGGCTCGCTTTGCCAGCCCGCTCAATGTCCGTGATTTCACCAAGATTATTAGCGTTTTTGGATTAGATCCCACTGAAGCCGCTACCATCAGCCCCGCCGCCCAGATTCTGGCCGAGGCGGAAGGGTTAGATGGGCACGCCGCCGCCGTAAGGAGGAGAATATTATGAGGGTATGCCAGGCAACCGCAGACGACCAATCAACTCTACTTGCTTTAATGCGTGAATCTTTTGAACTAGAAACCGAGGCCGCTCCCGGCGAATGGGCCAAAACCGAGGCCGCGATCAAGGTTTTGCTCAACGACTCGCATGCCGGTGAAGCTCACCTGATTTTGGATGACAGAGGCCACGCCGTAGGTTATATGATCACCTGCCGGGGCTTTAGCCTGGATTACGGCGGTTATTTCACCTGGATTGAGGAAACGTATGTGCGTAAAGCCGAGCAGGGCCGTTTCCGCGACCAGAGGTTTTCGCCTTGACCGCCAACTTTAAGCTTGACGGCCTTATCCGGTCTAACCTGGCTACGCTCAAGCCTTACACGCCCATTTTGCCTTTTGAGGTGCTCTCGCAGCAATTGGGCCGGCAACCGGATGAGATTATTAAACTGGACGCCAACGAAAACCCCTACGGGCCTTCACCGCGAGTAGCGGAGGCCCTGGCCAAAGCGCCCTACCTGCACATCTACCCCGATCCGGAGAGCCGTGCGTTGCGGACCGCCCTGGCCGAGTACACCGGCCTCGACCCGGAGTATTTATTAGTTGGCCTGGGCGCGGATGAGTTGATCGACCTGACCATGCGCATGTTCATCGAACCGGGCGACACGATCATTAACTGCCCGCCGACCTTTGGCATGTACGCTTTTGACGCCGATATTAACGGAGCCAGGGTGATCAACGCCTGGCGGCGGTCTGATTTTTCGATTGATGTTGAGGCAATTGAGGGGGGAGCCAAACTCATCTTCGTCACCTCACCCAACAACCCCGATGGCTCGCTGCTGCCGGATCAGGACTTGGAGCGTTTGCTGGCCCTGCCGGCGGTGGTGGTGTTAGATGAAGCCTACATCGAATTTGCTGCGGTTGGCAGCCGCATCCGATGGGTGCAGCATTACCCCAACCTGATTGTGCTGCGTACCTTTAGTAAGTGGGCCGGGCTGGCCGGGCTGCGGGTTGGTTATGGCGCTTTTCCATTGGCCATCATCAAACACCTCTGGAAAATTAAGCAGCCCTACAATGTGCCCGTCGCCGGACAGTTGGCGGCCCAAGTTTCCCTGGCCGATCGGGAACGGCTGCTGGAGCGCGTGGCCCAATTGGTTGATCAACGAGAAAAATTCTACCAAGCGCTGGTCCAGTTCGACTGGCTCAAACCCTATCCCAGCCAGGCCAACTTCATCCTCTGCCGGGTGCAGGGACGCTCCGCCGCAGAGGTCAAACAGCAATTGGCCGCTCACAGCATCCTGGTGCGTTACTACAATTCGCCGGGATTAACCGATTGTCTGCGCTTCAGCATCGGCACGCCGGCCCAGATGGCCCGGCTGGAGGAGGTTTTGCAGCAACTATGAGCTACAGCCCCAAGCTCAACATAGACGCCCTGATTTTCTCCATTGACGACGTTTTGGTAGACGTCAGCGCCACATACCGTGAAGTTGTCCGCCAGACAGTCCAACTTTACCTGGAGCAAGCCGTCGGCTTAACGCCGGGGAAAGAGTCGCTGCTGACCGCCGACGAAGTCAAATTATTGCAGAAGGTGGGCCGCTTTAGCAGCTATTGGGATTTAGCCGACGCATTTATTATGTACTTTATCGAGATGCTGCCGCCGATGCCTGTGCCAACCTTTCCATCCCGGCTGCACGTGCCCAATATTATTGCCTTCCTCCAGTTGTCGGGCGGGCGGCTGCGCATCGACCTGGATCAACTGGCCGAACAAAAAGATATTGCCCGGCTGGCCCGCGATATTGCCAACGCCGGCGGCGGTATTGATGGCGCTGACGCAGCTTTGCCTAAAATGAACCGGCACCTCCTGGTGTCCAGCGGCAATATTACCAAAAGCAACCTGGTTGGGCGCATTTTTCAAGAAATATATCTGGGTAAGGATTTATTCGAGCGCATTTACCAGCAGCCACCCGTGCTGGCGCAGAGCGGCGGCTACATCGAACACGAAGCCTTGCTCATCGATCCCCAGGTGTTAGCTTACTTGAAACAGAAACTCAGCCTGGGGTTGGTCTCCAACCGGTCGCGCATCGAGGTCGAGCACCTGCTCAAAATCGGCGATATTGGGCGGTACTTCCAGGCCATTATATCCCTGGACGAGGTTAAAGAGGCCGGAGCCAGGCCCCTGCCCGCCCCCTGGGCCTTGCTCGAAGTAGCCCGCCGTCTGCAGCCCACCCCTGCCCGCAGCGCCTATATCGGCGCTAATCCCGGCGATATTCAGGCCGCCCGCGCGGCCAACGAGACCGTTCCTTTCACAGCCATCGCCTGCCTGGCCGGCGCGCACGACAAAGAGGCCATGCGCCAGGAGTTTGAGGCGGCCAAAGCCAATATTATCCTGGGACATCCAAATAATTTGAAAGAGCTAATTGAATAAGCAAGCCGGCAGAAGCTTATCCGGTTTATGCTGAATTCAACGGGCAGTGAACTTATCCCGCCCCCGGTCATACTGAGTAAAGACAGAACTAGGCAAACCCATGACCAAAATCGTAATCGTTGACTACGGCGTCGGCAACTTCAGAAACGTCCAAAAGGCTTTTGAGGTGGTTGGTGCAGCGGCCGAAATAACCTCGTCGGTTGAGGTAGTTGAGCAAGCGGAGGCAGTGGTACTGCCCGGCGTGGGCGCCTTTGGCGACGCCATGCGCCACCTGGTAGAACGCGGCCTGGATCAGCCGGTTTTAACGGCAGCCCGCACGGGTAAGCCTCTGTTCGGCATTTGTGTTGGGCTACAACTGCTTTTTGATGAGAGCGAGGAAATGGGCCGTCACCAGGGCCTGGGAATTTTACCCGGAAAGGTGGTCCGTTTCCCGGCAGGGGTAGGGCCTGTGCCCCACATGGGTTGGAACCAAATCCAACCCCAGCGCAACCATCCCCTGCTGCGGCATATCAGCCCCGGCGATTTTGCTTATTTTGCCCACTCTTACTATGCTATACCCGTCAACCCCACCCACGTCATCGCCAGCACCGATTATGGCCAGCCTTTTGCTTCGGTTGTGGGCGATGGTAACGTCTGCGCCATCCAATTCCACCCGGAGAAAAGTCAGCAGGTGGGGCTGCAAATATTGCGCAACTTCGTAGAAATTGTCGGGGGCTGAGGTTATGCAAATTTTTGCGGCAATTGACTTAAAAAACGGTCGCTGCGTCCGGCTCAGGCAGGGCGACCCTGGCGCGGAAACCGTGTATGGCGATGACCCGGCCGCCATAGCCGCAAGCTGGGAGGCTGCCGGCACAGACTGGCTGCATGTGGTCAACCTGGACGGCGCTTTTGGCGAGCCGGACAAGGCGGCCAAAAATATCGCTGCTTTGCAGGCCATTCTGGATCGGGTCAGCACGCCGGTGCAGTTTGGCGGCGGCTTACGTTGTCCGGCCGATATCGAACGGGCGCTGAACATAGGCGTCAGCCGGGTGGTAATCGGCTCAATGGCCGCCGACCAGCCCCGCCAGATGCTCGACCTTCTGGGCCAATTTGGCCCCGAGCAGATTGCCCTGGGGCTAGATGTTAAGAATGGGCAGGTGGCGACCCACGGCTGGCAGCGGTTAGCCGAAACCGACCCTCTGAAGCTGGTCAGTCTCCTCCAAACCGCCGGCCTGGCTCACGTAATTTATACCGATATTTCTCGCGACGGCATGTTAAATGGGGTGAACGTCGAGGCGACGGTTGCTTTAGCCCGGGCAGGCAAACCTGCTCAAAGCTTTCAGGTGATTGCCTCCGGCGGCGTAGCCGGGCTTGAGGACATCAAACGCCTCAAAGCTGTCGAACACGAAGGGATCGAGGGAGTTATTATTGGCAAGGCCCTGTACACCGGCGCGATTGACCTAGCCGAAGCCAGGGTTATAGCACGAGGAGATTAGAAAGTTGATTGTCCAGATTTACGCGGCCACAGCGGTGGCGGAGGCATTGGCTATGGCCGAATTAGGGGTTGACCAGGTCGGCTTTGTAGCCGGGGATTACGGTGAGGTATACGGCGAGTTAACTTTTGCCCAGGCTCACGCCATAGCCCAGGCGCTCAGAGGCAAAGCCGCTTCCTCGGCCCTGACCATGAGCACGGATATCGCCGAAATTCTACGGATGGCCCAGGCCGTCCAGCCCGACATCGTCCATATTTCCAGCGATACTGAGGCCGTCGGGATCGAGGCGATGCAGGAATTGCGCCGCCGTTTACCCGCTCAGGTTGCCCTGATGAAAGCCATTCATGTAAGCGGGTGGGGTAGTTTACAAACTGCCCTGGCCTTTGCCGGGGTGTCTGATATCCTGCTGCTGGATACCAAAGTGGAAGGTATGCCCGGCGTGGGAGCCACCGGCGTCAGCCACGATTGGAACGTCAGCCGGGAGATTGTGGCCCAGGTGGGCCAGCGGGCCAGGGTCATCCTGGCCGGAGGGCTGGTCCCCGAAAATGTCGGCGTTGCCATTGCCGCCGTCCGGCCCTGGGGCGTAGACAGCAACACCGGCACCAACCTCCCCGGCGACCCGGTAGCAAAGGACATGGAACGAGTGAGGGAGTTTGTGCAGCAAGCAAAGAGCGTAAAATAGGTTGGCAAAACGACTATGTTAGCTAAAAGAATTATTCCCTGCCTGGATGTGAAAGACGGGCGGGTGGTCAAGGGCATCAACTTTGTCAATTTGCGGGACGCGGGCGACCCGGTGGAACAGGCCCAAATTTACGACCGCGAGGGTGCGGATGAGCTGGTCTTTTTGGATATTACCGCCTCGCATGAAGGCCGGGGGTTGATGATCGACATTGCCCGGCGGGTGGCGGAAAGCGTTTTTATTCCCTTCACCGTCGGCGGCGGTATTGGAACGCTGGAAGACATCCATGCCATCATCTCCACCGGCGCGGATAAGATCAGCATCAACACGGCGGCGGTACGCCAGCCTAATTTGATCACCGAGGGGGCCAAAGCCTATGGCAGCAATGCTATAGTGGTAGCCATTGATGCCCGCCGACGTTTGGATGGGCCAGGCTGGGAGACGACAACCCACGGCGGGCGGCAGCGCACCGGGCTGGACGCTGTGACCTGGGCCAAAGAGTGCCAGGAGCGCGGCGCAGGCGAAATCCTGCTAACCAGTATGGACGCCGATGGAACCAAGGCCGGTTTTGACCTGGAACTCACCCGCGCTATCACCCATGTAGTCACCATCCCGGTCATCGCCTCCGGGGGAGCCGGGGCGCTGCACCATTTTGCCGATGTCATCACCGAGGCTAAGGCCAGCGCCGCCCTGGCCGCCAGCCTGTTTCACTTCCAGGAGTTGTCGATTCAGCAGGTGAAAGATTATCTGACCGAAAAAGGTATTTTGGTAAGGCAGAAGAAATTAGAAACAAGAAATTAGAAGCATGACCGGAAATAATCTAAAGTTTAATGAAGCCGGTCTCATTCCGGCCATTGTGCAGGATGCCGCCACTGGCCAGGTTTTGATGTTAGCCTGGATGAATGAAGCGAGTCTACGTTTGACCCTGGAAAGCGGCGAAACCTGGTTTTGGAGCCGCAGCCGGGGCGAGTTGTGGCACAAAGGCGCGACCAGCGGCAATACCCAACGGGTACGGGAGATTTATTACGACTGCGACGGCGACACGCTGCTGGTCAAGGTGGAAGCGGCCGGGCCGGCCTGCCATACGGGGGCTGTAAGCTGTTTCTTCAACAAGTTGGCATAGTGAGCTGGAGGGAACGAAGATGCCAGTTACCGCGATTGTAGGCGCCCAATGGGGTGATGAGGGGAAAGGGCGGGTTATCGACGCCCTGGCCGGGCAGATGGATTGGGTTATCCGCTTTCAGGGTGGCGATAATGCCGGACATACCGTAGTCAACGATTTTGGCGAATTTAAGCTGCACCTGATTCCCTCCGGAATTTTCTATCCCCAGGTCAAATGCCTGGTTGGGACCGGTTGTGTGGTCAATCCGGCGGTTCTGATCGAAGAACTGGAAACTTTAGAAGCCGCCGGGGTCAGTACGGTTAACCTGATCATTTCCGAGCGGGCGCATATGTTAATGCCTTACCACCGCCTGCTGGATGGCTTGCAAGAATCGACCTCCGGGCAAAGCGCTATCGGCACAACCAAACGGGGCATCGGTCCGGCCTACAGTGATAAGAGCGCCCGGCGCGGCCTGAGGTTGGGTGATTTATTGCGGTTGGATTGGCTGGAGTCCCGGCTCAACTCGGCGGTTGCCTTCGCCAACGGCGAACTGACCTACTTCAACCAGCCACCGGTTGATCCGGCAGAACTGCTCCAACAATGCCTGGCCTGGCGCGATAAACTCCGGGCGCGCCTGATTGACCCGCTGCCCTTGCTCCGCCAGGCTTATCGGCAAGGAGCGAACATCCTGCTGGAAGGACAATTGGCCGCCATGCGCGACCTGGACTGGGGCACCTACCCTTACGTGACCTCCTCCAATCCAACAGCTTCCTTTGCCGCCGTTGGGGCCGGCCTGCCGCCCCAGGCTATCGGCCAGGTCATTGGGGTAGTCAAAGCCTACACCACCGCTGTCGGCGCCGGGCCTATGCCCACCGATCAAGGTCATAATGAAATAGCCAAATGGTTACGCGAAAATGGCCGCGAGTATGGGGCGACGACCGGCCGGCCCCGGCGCTGCGGCTGGTTCGACGCGGTGGCGCTCGATCACGTGGCCTATCTCAACGGCTTTACTCAACTGGTCATTACCAAGCTCGACGTGTTAGATGGCCTGCCGGAACTCAAAATTTGCACCGGCTACCGGCTGCCCGATGGATCGGTTATCAAGCACGTGCCCGACACGCCGGTTTATGAGACGGTTGAACCTCTCTATGAAAGCTGGTCCGGCTGGCCTGAAAATTCTACCAGCAGCGCTCGCGTCTGGGCCGATCTACCGGAGGCAGCGCAGCGTTATCTCAAACGGGTTGAGACATTGGTGGGCGTACCCATTCGTTATGTCTCCGTTGGGCCTAAGCGGGATGAGATGTTTGAGGTGGCAGGGTAAATTATCTTTATGGCGCGATTATTAAATGAGTGATTTTTTAACGAAGTTGGTGGAGTTAATTGCCGACCGCAAGGCCAATCCCAAATTAGGCTCCTATACCAACCAACTGCTGGCCGACCGGGCCAAGGCGGCTCAGAAAGTTGGCGAGGAGGCTACCGAGGTGGTCGTAGCGGCCCTGGCCCAGGCGGATGAACGGCTCATCGAGGAGATGGCCGACCTGATTTATCACAGCCTGGTGCTGCTGGAAAGCAGAGACTTACGCTGGGCCGACGTGGTAGCCGAGTTGGAAAGGCGGCACAAGTAACCCGAAGGACTCGATAGCCGGTAAAAAGGAGGTTGAACTTGAACGCTCGCCGGGTAGTATTCAATATCCTGCTATGGATACTTTTTTTGGGCGTGGCAGTCCTCGCAGGGCTACTTGCTTTTCGGCTGGGCCAGGAGAATGCCGGAGAGCTGCAGTTACCACAGGCTGCTGTTGCCTCCCCAACGGCAACCCAGACCTCCATCCCCCCGCCTCCCCTCGTCACCAATACGCCTACGGCTACACCTACTGCCAGCCCCACGCCTGGCCCAACAGATACTCCCACGACCACACCTACCCCTACCCCGCTGCCTTCACCCACCCCAATTATTTTTGACATCAACGATTTGGCCCGCCTGGAAACAACCGAGTTTGCTATGCGCACTGTCGTCGATTTAGAGAACGATCCCAGCAATCTCTGGCAGCAGGTTTTTGGCACCGATAAGCTGCTGCTGATGGCGGAAGGCGAGGTGGTGGCCGGTTTCGATTTGCAGAAAGTAGATTCCAAGAAGGATGTGCGCGTCCGGGGCAGTTCGGTCAAAATCACCCTGCCGCCGGCCGAAATCTTATACAGCCGGATTGATAACCAAAAAACTTACGTGTATGAGCGCAAGACCGGCTTGCTGGTTCCGCCCGACCCCACCCTGGAAGGGCGCGCCCGGCTGTTGGCTGAGAAAAACCTGGTCGAGTGGGCTGAACAGCGCGGTATCTATCAAAAGGCGGAAACCGCCGGACGGGTCTACCTGGAGAACTTTTTGCGCTCGCTCGGCTTCACTGAAATCACCATCGAGGTCAAAAAGAAGGGCCTATGAAGCAAACATCACCACAAGAAGAGATAAGGGATGCCCAGGCTGAGTATCGGGGTCAAAAAGAAGGAGGCAGTCAACGACAATATTGGGTTTGGGGCAGTATTGCCGTGCTCGCCGTGATTGGGGTGGTCTTAATTGCTTACCTGGTCGGCCGGGTTTTTCCGCCCCCCTCTCCGCCCACACCCACCGCTGCGCCAACGACAACGCCTCTGCCGCCGCCTGTTGTTACTATTCAAGGCATTAAAGCGCAGGCCAAGTTATCGACGGTGGAATACAATACCGCCGCCGAGATTTATCGGGAAAATGTGCCCGAGGGCTGGCTGGATGGACTGTTGGGCCGAAAAGAAAAATTGTTGATGCTGGTGTATGGGGATGTCCAGGCCGGTTTTGACCTGGAAAAATTAAGCGCCGAAAATTTGTGGACGGATGGAACCCGCGTCCGGCTCGTCCTCCCGGAACCCGAAATCCTTAGCAGCAGTATTGATTTCGACCGCACCCACATCGTTTACTACGAAAACAATCTTCTCCTCGAACAAAACAACCCTAATTTACAGGGCGAAGCTCTCGAGGAGGCACAACAGGCTATCAAGCAGGCCGGGCTACGAGATGGTATCCTGGACAAAGCCAACAATTACGGCAAACTTTACTATGAAAACTTCCTCCGCTCCCTGGGCTTTACCCAGGTGGAGGTAGTTACCAATGCACAAGTATTAGAAGAATAGTTGTAGAACTACTTACTTGTTTTGGAGGATTTAGAATTATTATGCCTATTGCTTTACTTTCTGTTTCAGACAAAAGCGGGTTGGTCGATTTTGCCCGCAGTTTGGCCCAACTGGGCTGGGAATTTGTTGCCAGCGGCGGCACAGCCAAAGCCTTGCGTGAAGCCGGCCTGACCGTCACCGATGTAGCCCAGGTGACCGGCGCGCCGGAAATGTTGGCAGGACGAGTCAAAACTTTGCACCCGGTTATTCACGCCGGCATCCTGGCTCGCCCAACCGAAGGAGACCGGGCCGAGTTGGCTGCCCATGGGGTTAAAGAGATTGATATGGTTGTCTGCAATCTCTACCCCTTCCAAAAAACAATAGCTCAACCTTTTGTCTCCCTGAATGAAGCCATCGAGCACATCGACATTGGCGGGGTGGCCCTGTTACGGGCGGCAGCTAAAAATTTTGTCCGGGTCACCGTGATTTGCGACCCGGCTGACTACCCGGCAGTGGCTGAGGAATTGCATCAAAATGGTTTTGTTTCGACGGCCCGGCGAGTCGAATTGGCCCGCAAAGCCTTTGCCCAGACGGCTCGCTACGACGCCGCTATCACCAACTATCTATCCGGCCAGGGTAACGGCAGCCTGTCGCCGTTATTAGTGGCCTCGCTGGTCAAAACTGAGGAGATGCGCTATGGCGAAAATCCCCACCAGGCTGCGGCCCTTTATGCCACCGACGAAGGGATTGGCCCGCTGGGAGGGACGCTGTTGCAAGGCAAAGCCCTCAGTTACAACAACATGCTGGATTTAGATGCGGCCTGGCAGGCCGTCCAATCTTTCCAAGAGCCAACGGTGGTTATCGTCAAACACCTGTCGCCCTGCGGCATCGCCAGCGCCGCCAACCTGGCCGGCGCTTTTCCCCTGGCCCTGGCTTCCGACCCACTTAGCGCCTATGGGGGCATCATTGCCGTCAACCGGGAATTTGATGAGGGTCTTGCTGCCGCCCTGGGCGACCTGTTTATCGAAGCCATCGCCGCACCCGCTTTTAGTGAAAAAGCCAGGGAACTATTGGCCGGCCGCAAAAACTGCCGTCTGGTCGAAATTCCGGTGCCCATCAAAACCACACTTGAATTTCGCAGCGTGGCAGGCGGCGTGCTGGTTCAAGAACGAGATTACGGTGACCCGCCAAACACCGGCTGGCAGGTGATTACGGAGCGACAACCCACCGCCGAGGAAATGGCCGCCTTGAAGTTTGCCTGGCTGGCTTGCCAGCACGTCAAGAGTAATGCCATTGTTTTTGCCGCCGGCACGGCCACGGTTGGCATTGGCGGCGGCCTGACCAGCCGGGTGGACGCGGTCAAACTGGCTGCCGGCAAAGCCGGAGACAAAGCCAAAGGTGCGGTTATGGCCTCTGATGCCTTCTTCCCCTTTCCCGACGGAATCGAGGCCGCGGCTGCCGCCGGGGTCACGGCAGTCATCCAGCCGGGCGGCTCGGTGCATGATAAGACGGTCATCGCCGCCGCCAACC
>CAZUNT010000202.1:1875-12883 GCA_964622215.1 uncultured Caldilineaceae bacterium | reverse complement strand
GGGAGGTTGGCCCACTTCCCCCTTGGGGCCCCGGGTTTTTGAAGGCGGGCACCCAGGGGTGTAATTTCACTAATTAAACCTGGACACCCATAAAATACCAGGGCGCTTTGGCCGGGTTGGGGCTATGGTCGGGGTTGGCCAACTCTTCCAGGGGGGCATTCACCAGCATGGCCAGGAGGAGCAATCCGGCCAGCAGCACCAGAGCCACGGCCAACTCCTGCACCACCAGGTGGGGAATGGTGGTCACCCGTTTAGGTTTGGAGTCAACCGGCTCGGCGGGGCCGCGTGGAATGACCACCCCGCCATCTTTGCGCACCCGCCAGAAATGAAAAGACATAATCCCCAGCAGACCGATAGGAATGAGAGCAATGTGCAGGCTGTAAAAGTTGAGCAGAGTCGCCGCGCTAACCTCCGGTCCACCCAGGATGACCCGTTGCAGCCAGGGACCTATCAGGGGGATGTATTCAATCAAGCCGGTCCCCACCGTGATGGCCCAGAAAGCCAGTTGATCCCAGGGTAATAAGTAGCCGGTAAAATTGGCGGCGACAATCAACAACAGCATCGTTAAGCCCAGCAGCCAGTTAAACTGGCGGGGAGCGCGAAAGCCGCCGGTGAAAAAGACGCGCAATAGGTGCAGGAAAGCCACCACCAGCACCGCATTGGCGCTCCAGTGATGCAGATTGCGCACCAGTTGTCCAAACCAGACATTCGTTTGTAGCGTCAGAATATCGTTGTAGGCCCGTTCCGGGGCAGGGGTGTAGACCGATAGAAGCATCACCCCGGTCGCTACCAGCACCAGCATTAACACCGCCGCCATTCCGCCCAGGCCCCAGGTCAGGGTGAATTGCAGGGTTTTTTCGGGCAGTGTGCTGGGATGGAGATGCAGGACCAGGCTTTCCATCACCATCAGTTTGCGTTCCCGATCATCCCGGGGCGCCAGTGGACCGCGAAAGATGGAAGACCAAATCCGTTTGGGCAAAGAGGGAGAGGGTTGCGGTTCGGACATAGGACGCACCTCATTAATTAATTGTGAATTGGGAATAGCCAATTGTAAATTGGGAATGAAAAGCTATTTTCTTCTTGAACCATTCACGATTCACAATTCATTATTCACCATTTACAATTCTTCTATCCTTGACCCTGACCTTGACCGGCCCACAGTGGGCGGCCATTGGGATCGCGCAGGTATAGCGTCTGGCCGGTGGTACTGTTGGTAATTTCGCCGGCCTGGAATTGACCGTTAGGAGCATCAAACCCGAGGACGGTCACGGTATCGCCGGCGGTAAACGTGATCCCTTGCTGGCCGGCAAAGCCAACCCGTCCCAACCACAGGTCAAGCCGGCCGCGTTCAGTTGTGTCAACCGTCAGGGTTTGCTGGCTGTCAAAAGCCACCACTGTGCCATTGAGGGTGACCCAGGTATGCTCAACAAGCGTGCCCTGCCCCTGGCCTTGTCCTTGACCCTGGCCTCCGCCATTCCCTTGCCTTTGGCCTCCACCGTTCCCTTGACCCTGGCCTTGTCCTTGACCACCCTGGCGACCCTGCCCTTGTCCCTGGCCTCCACCGTTCCCTTGCCCTTGGCCCTGCCCTTGACCACCCTGGCGACCCTGCCCTTGTCCTTGACCCTGGCCCTGACCTTGACCTCCACCCTGACCTTGCGGTTGGCTGTTGTTCCATTGAGGCAGGCTAAAACTGCTGGCTCCCCGCGCCGAATCATAAAAACCCACCACCACGGCTCCCAGCAGAATAACCCCCAGTATCCCAATCACGATATTCCTAATCATAATACAAACCTCCTGTAGGTCAAAAATTCACTGATTTAACCCCATTATATCAGTAAATTGTGGAGAGTTTATGGAGAATCTTTGGGTAAGTTATGGAAAATCAATTTTGCCTTATTTCTCCATAAAATCTCCACACCTGTTTGATATACTGACAGGAGAAAAGCAAAGCAAACACGATGGTTTGATACCAGATAGACCCTCAGAATCCGACAAAAGTCGAAGACAGGGGTACAGAGAAATGTTATGATAGGGCTGAGATGAAACGGAGTTGGGTAAGTGTCTTGATGGGAGGAATAACGATGAATGTACTTGCGTTAAAGCGTCCCCTTTGGTTGGGAGCGATGGCCCTGTTTACGGTTTTGTTTGGTTTGCTCACCCTCAGATCGGGTGGAGCGGTCCTATTTGAAGCCCAGGCTCGGCAGACAGCCGGCAATTACGTGTCCTTTGTGGTCTGGTTTAACTTTCTGGCCGGTTTTGCTTATGTCATCGCCGGGGTGGGCCTGTGGTTGCAGCAGCGATGGGCGGTGTGGTTATCGTTTTTGATTGCCGGGGCGACCCTGCTGGCTTTTGCCGCCTTTGGGGTGTACCTGTTGAATGGAGGCAGCTATGAAATGCGCACCGTCGCGGCGATGAGCCTGCGAACTCTGGTCTGGCTAATTATTGCTACCATCGCTTACCGCTATCTCAATCCCAAATCGTAAATCGTAAATCTAAAATCGTAAATCATAAATGACTATGGGCGTTATTCGTTACAAAATTTGGCGTGATTTGTGGGAAAATAAAGGCCGCACCTGGCGGGTCATTGCGATTATTGCCATCGGGGCCTTTGCGGTGGGGGTGGTCCTGGGCGCGAAGGAATTTATTCGCCAGGATGTGACCCGTACCTGGCAAACTTCTAACCCCGCCACCATTGGCCTGGAGGTCAGTCCTTCCGTTGACGACTCGTTGATCGAGTCTCTGGAAAACCTTAAGGAGGTCGAGATCGTCGAGGGTTGGTTCCAGGATAAAACGGTGCGCTGGCGGCGCAACCCCGACGATCCCTGGCAACCGGCTATCCTGGTTGCCCTGGCAGATTATGAAGACCAGACCATCCGGCAGGTGACCTTAGACAGCGGCGGCTGGCCCCAACGTAAACTGATGGGAATCCAGCGCGGGCGTGGGTTGGAGGTGGGGAGTCAGGTTGAATTGCAGCTTGATAACCAGGTCTATCCGGTCGAGTTGAACGGGGTGCTCTACAATGCCGGCCACCCCTCGCCGATGATGTTGCCCGATCCCATGTTTTTCACAACCCGCGAGCGTTTTACCCAACTTACCGGCGAGACCGGCTCGAGCTTGATCCTGGCGACCATCCCGCATTACAGCGACGCCGGAGTCAAGGCGGCGGCTGATCTCCTCCAGCACGAGTTGGAAAAACAAGATATTGAAGTCGACCCGGCCATTTCCGCGCCGGGCGGCTTCAAAACCCGCACCGGCCGGCCCGACCAATTTACCAACCAGGATGCCCTGGACAGCATCTTTATGATTTTGACGGTGATGGCCGTGGCCACCCTCGTGTTGGGCCTGTTTTTGGTCTATAACACCATCACCGCCGTGATTGTGCAGCAGGTCAACCAGATTGGCATGATGAAAGCCATCGGGGCCAGATTTAACCAGATTCTGGGGGTTTATCTCAGCCTGATCCTGGTTTATGCCGGGCTGGCCTGGTTGCTGGCGGTGCCCCTGGGGGCGCTGGGCGCTCACGGCCTGCGAGTGCTTCTGGTCAACCGAGTAGGGATGATCCCCGGCCCTTTTGAAATTTCTTTAACGGCGGTGGCGGTCCAGGCGGGGGTGGCCCTGCTCTCTCCGCTGCTGGTCTCCCTGCTGCCCATCTACCTGGGAGCGCGTATCACCGTACGCGAAGCCATCACTACCTATGGCCTGAACGCTGCTACCAGTTGGCTGGACCGGTTGCTGGTTAAGCTACAGTTCCTCCCCCGCCTGGCCTCGCTGACCTTGAGCAACACCTTTCGCAACCAGAAACGAGTCCTCTTTACCCAGTTGACTCTAGTCGGGGCGGGGGTGATGTTTATGATGGTCCTGAACACGCGAACGACCATAACCCATACCTTTGGCGAGGCCCTCCTATCCATCTTTCAATCGAACGTGCTGCTTGATCTGGAAGAAGAGGCGCGGATCAGGCCAATCGAGACGTTGACCCTCAGCCATCCCGAAGTGAAGACCGTCGAAGTTTACGGTACGGCCAAAGGCACGGCCCGGCCGCAGGGCCAACCGGAGTCCAATGACGACAGCAAAGTTAATCTGCGGGGTCTACCCTTGCCCTCAAAGACCTACGTGCCTCAACTGCGGGCCGGGCGCTGGCTACAAGCGGATGATATTTACGCCGTAGTGCTCAACCAAGAAGTGGCCCAGGCGATGGGCGTAGGTGTGGGTGACTGGATTACCATCGACATCCCCACCCGGCGCGAGGCGGACTGGCAGGTGGTCGGCCTGCTGTTTGAGCCGGTTGACCAGGAAGCCACCCTGGTCAACCGTGAAGTGCTGCTCCGCGAGATCGGTCAGGTTGGGCAGGGCCGCTCCATCCGGGTGCAGACCATCCACCAGGATGCGAATAGTGAGGCGATGACGGCGGCCAACTTGCGAACCTTGTATGAAGCTCACGGTTACGAGGTGGTTGCTAGCAGCCAAGATACCGCCCACCGGCTGGCGGCGGAACGAACCCAACGAATGAACCTTATCTTTGCTATTCTGACCGCGATGGCGGTGATGACGGCGGTGGTTGGGGCGGTCGCGCTCAGCGGCACGCTGGCGATCAATGTGTTGGAGCGGACGCGGGAAATTGGAGTGATGCGGGCCATTGGGGCGTCGGCCTGGGTGGTGGCCGGCCAGTTTATCGGCGAGGGGCTGATCCTGGGCTGGCTGAGTTGGCTGCTGGCCATTCCGTTCAGCCTGCCGGCCGGCTGGTTGTTGAGCCAGGCGTTAGCCAAGAACCTGCATATCGAATTGGTGTATCAGTTTTCGGCTTGGGGAGTTGGGTACTGGTTTTTTATCATCACCGTGCTGGCCGTTATCGCCAGTTGGTTCCCGGCCCAAAAGGCCGCCCAGACCAGCGTGCGCGAGAGTTTGGCGTATATCTAAGAGGAGGCTGCTATGTCGAAATTTATCGGGGCGATTACCCCGCCCTTCAACGGATCACCCCCCTATGCTAGCCCCCTTACTGAACCCTTAAGCCAGCGTGAGTTGGAAGTCTTACAGTGGCTGGCTTTCGGGGCCTCAAACCGGGAAATCGGCCGGCACTTATATATCACCGAGGGCACGGTCAAAACCCACGTTTACCACATCTTCGGCAAGTTGAACGTGCGCAACCGGACCCAGGCTACCCTGCAAGCGATAAAACTTGGGGTAAGTTCCTCAACGGGTCCAGATGGCTAACTTTGTACCGGGGATGGGTTGCCTCTGAGATTGACGGGTAGACGGTGAGGTGTATCATAGGGGTAGCAAAGGAGTCGTGGATGCCCAACGATACCCCTGATCCCGTCGCTGACCTCCGCCAAATCCCCTGGTTCAAGGTCCTGGATCAAACCGGCTGGCAGGAACTGCTCAAGGCGACCCAGTTACGTTCTTACAATCCTGGTGAAGTCATCTTTTTAGAAGGCGACCGGCCGGAAGCCTTCTACCTGGTTCACCGGGGTTGGGTCAAGGCCGTTAAGCTGTCCGCCGAAGGACGCGAGCAAATCCTGGATTTTATGGGGCCAGGCCAGCCCATCAATATTGCCCCCGTCTTTGCCGAACAACCCGGCCCGGCTACCCTCATTGCCCAGGAAGCCTGTGAGTTGTGGGTAGTCAAGCAATCAACCCTGCTGAATTTGTTGGATTCTTACCCGGCTATGGCTCGCTTGCTCATTCGGGCGCTGGCCGGCCGGTTGCTCCATACCATCTCGCTGATTGAAGACCTGTCGCTGCGCCCGGTGACGGCTCGCCTGGCCAAGCTGTTGTTGCTGCAATTGGCCGATGACCAGCAGATGGTTATTCCTCGCCAGCGGTGGGCCACGCAGGCGGAGATGGCCGCTCGCCTGGGAACTGTGCCCGATGTGGTCCACCGGGCTTTACGTGATTTGGAGAGCGAGGGTCTGATCCAGGTAGAACGCCGGCGAATTATCATCCTGGATCGAAGTGGTCTGGCCGCCAAAGCTCAATTTTGAGAGGGTTGTAACCTTTGTCCCGTTTTTGCATCTAACCTGGTGAGACTTAATTTACACTGGAGGTTCGATGAATCCTACTCTAACTCAACTGGGCTTGACCGTTCGCCTGAATACAACTTACGAAGCCGCCCTGGTCCGCGTGACCGAGGCGCTGAAAGCCGAAGGTTTTGGCGTGCTGACTGAAATTGACGTGCAGGCGACACTGAAACAAAAATTGGGGGTGGACTTTCGCCCCTACAAAATCCTGGGCGCCTGCAATCCCCCCCTGGCTCACCGCGCTCTCGTTACTGCGCCTGAGGTGGGCTTGTTGTTGCCCTGTAATGTGACCGTTTCTTTGGCGGCAGACGGTCTGATTGACGTATCCCTGGTAGACCCGCTGGGGATGCTGGGCGTGGTCGCCAACCCGGCCCTGGAACCCATCGCCGTCGAGGCGCGCGCCCGGCTGGAGCGGGTAGCCACTGCGCTTAAGGAGGCTTGAGCAATGCCCCTGTACGAATTTGATTGTTTGAAGTGCGGCCAATCGTTTGAAAAATTGGTCCGCAGCGCTGCCGCCGTCGCCGAAGTGGTCTGCCCGACATGTGGCCAACCCCATGTTCAGAAAAAGGTATCAGTTTTTGCCTCCACCAGCAAGGATGGTCGCTCGGCTTGGACCGGCGCTGCTGCCTGCGCCCCCGGCGGAACTTGAGGGATTCGCCGCTGAGGTGGGCCGTGGGCCCATTAACCCGGATAAAAGCTCATTTCCTGGGGCAGATGTATCCATCCCCCGGTCTTGCTTCTGCTCTGGCTGGGATTATAATTGAGGCGGTAATGATTCCGGCCTATCTTCACGGCGTGAACAATTCTCGCGCCGTGAAGTTCTGTTTGATGGAGTGACCGCTTGTCGAGCGAATTAGCCCTAATTGAACGCGCCCAACAAGGCGATCAAGCCGCCTTGGCCGAAATTGTGACCACCCACCAGGCCAGGGTCTATAACGTGGCCTTGCGCATGTGCGGCAATGTCGAGGACGCCGAAGAAACGCTGCAAGAGACTTTTCTCAATGCGCTCAAAGCTCTGCCCCATTTCGAGAGGCGTTCTCAATTGGCGACCTGGCTATACCGCATCGCCTCCAATGCCTGCCTGAGCCGGAGGCGGCGCGACGCGACTCAGCCGGAGACGGTCTCGGTGGATGAAGCCGGGGAGGGTGAGCCGGAAAGTGATTTCACTCCCCAATACTTTGTGGACTGGTCGCACACGCCGGAAGATGAGTTACTCAGCGCCGAAACGCGGGCCGTCATGGCTAAGGCCATCACTCAACTGCCGCCCACCCTGCGGATCGTCTTCATCTGGCGCGACCTGGAAGGGTTGTCCGTCCAGGAAACCGCCGAAGTGCTGGGGTTGTCCGAAGGTACGGTGAAAGTGCGCTTGCATCGCGCTCGGGTGAAATTACGGGAGTTATTATCGGGCTATTTTGCTACTCGCACGGTCAGGGAGGCTAATCATGCCTGAACCCAGATGTCGAGAGTTTTTCAACCAACTATCTGAGTATATTGACGGCGAATTGATTGCCCCTCTCTGCGCCGAGTTGGAGCGCCACCTGGCTGACTGCCCCGATTGCCAGATCGTAGTAGACACCACGCGCAAAACCGTGAGCCTGTACCGGCGCTTTGGCCAGGCCGAATTGCCGGCAGGCGTATCCGAGCGATTGTGGCAGGTTTTGGAGCAGGCCGGTTTCGGCTCAACCGACCGGGTCTAATCACCAAGCCCTGCCCAACGGTACCCAGATCACTTTCACGACCCCAGGATTTACATCTCGCTTTGTAACCTTTCCTCTCCCCCTGCATCTAACTCAATAGAACATCATTTGATACGGTGTTCAAGAGCCAACAGACATAAAGTCGTGGCTCACTACCAATTACAGGTATAAGGAGAGGTAGGACAAAATATCGTGGCTCAAAGAAAAAATCACCCACCGACGTTTGAGGATAGATAATGGAACTACCAACTTTTGGAACTCATCTGCTCACCTGGATCAGGATTAACTGGGCTTTTCTCCTCTTTATGGCTCTTATCATCGGCGCATTTATCTTCCTGCGCAGCACTCCTAGCCCGGTGAACAGCCTCACCCAACTCAACGGCCTGTTGGCCGTTGGTCAGCCAACCGTCATTGAATTCTACTCCAACTTCTGAACGAGCTGCCTGGTGGCTAAACCCATCGTGGATGGGTTGGAACGTGACCTGGCCGGTCAGGCCAAAGTGGTGCGATTGGACCTGATGAGTTCGGTCGGGCAGCAAGCAGCGGGTCATTTTGGAGTCCGGGGCATCCCAACCCTGGTAGTGGTTGATGGAGCGGGTCAGGTGGTTTTGACCCAGGTGGGACTGCTCCGCCCCGGCGAAGTCCGCAGCCGGATCGAGATGCTGGTTTCGAAATAGAAATCCACTTCTCCCAGGAAAATCGCTTTATGGTCTATAAGCAGAGGACACGCCTCTGAACCAGGATTATCAAGTAAAGACACCCTTTTTGGAGTAACCGCAGGCAGGACACCACAGAACAGCGTCGGGGTCAACCGCTGCCCCGGTAAAACCACACTGGGGGCAAACGCCTGTGGTCCAACGTTGGCTGTTGGCCGGCGTTTTTGCTTCGTGATTACCCAGATTCAACAAACAGCCAGGGTTTTTATCCTCTTGTTTTGAATTGGCTGCCTTATCTTTCATCGGTTCAGATATACCATCTACTTGATTAGATACAAATTGAGGCAGCAAGTTACAGAAGAGCTTGAGGCCGACTCATGATCGTTTCTCCATAACTTTTCCACACTTTTCTGATATGATAAAGTCAGAAAGCCAACTCGCGTGACCGGCAGCAGTAACTACATCTGCCAAGTCTCAAGCAACTTCGATAGAACCTCATCGCACATGAGTTGCGAATTTGACCATCTCGCCCGTATCTGTACGGCTCGACATACGTCTTATAAATTGAAGTCCAATCAATCCCTATATCATTGTCAGGAGAATATACGATGAAGAAATCACTCATTATGCTACTGATCAG
Organism: uncultured Caldilineaceae bacterium; assembly: GCA_964622215.1. Classification (GTDB taxonomy): domain Bacteria; phylum Chloroflexota; class Anaerolineae; order 4572-78; family J111; genus DSQQ01. Next base: position 3,873 of record CAZUNT010000202.1, on the reverse strand, counting down.
CGCATTGTTATTGCTCAATGCCATCCCGGCCTTTGCCGCCGGTAGCAACCCCTCAGCCCGGAACGTTATGTTCACGCTCGCGGGTACGATCACCGCCATTAATGGCAGCACCGTCACCGTTGAAGTGGCGGCGGGCAAACCAATCGTCCAGCCCTACATCGGGCAGTCACTCGAAATTCAAACTACGGACAGCACGCGCTTCCTCCTCAAGACCGATACCGGCGTTGTGGCAATTTCCCTGGCCGACCTGGAGGTCGGTCAAAAGGTGAGTGTGCAAGGCCAGGCTGTGAATGGCCTCTGGACAGCCACTCGGATTACCGTGGGGGCCAGCCTAATTCACCGGTAAACTCGACGGTACTGTTCCGTACAACTGCATAGATCATGGGCGCTGCCCGGCCGCTCAAGTCGGGCAGTTTGTCATGTGCGGTTGTTACCAGTAGTATCTGTGAGCCTACTCATACGTCATGAAGAGTGCAAGGGTATGGTTGATGAGTGATTCCAATTTATTGAAGTTAGGGTCAGGTTCTGCCGGCGACCGGGCGGCCTTAGCGGCCGCTTATGACCAGTATCACCTGCCGATTTATCACTACATCTACCGGCAGGTCGTCGAGGTTGAAACGGCGCGTGACCTGGCGGCTGAAACCTTCCGGCGTTTGCTGACCGCGGTAAAACAGGGACAAGGTCCCAGGGATAATCTGAAAGCCTGGTTGTACCAGACCGCACATCACCTGGTCATCGATCACTATCGCCGCCAGAAACACCGTAATCATCTGGCCCTGGACGACGACCTGATCGATGCCGACGATGACCCGGCCCATTCAGCCGAGGTTCATCTTTCCGCCGCACAGGTGAGCGCGGCGCTGCACTGCCTGAACCCGGAGCAGCGGCAGGTGATCGTGCTCAAATACCTGGAAGGGTTATCGAACGCCGAGGTGTCGGTCATCGTCGGCAAACCGGTGGGGGCGGTCAAATCAATCCAACACCGCGCCCTGGTCGCTCTGCGTAGCGAATTGACCCGCAATGAAAAGAAGGTGTTAGTATGAGCGAGTTTGTAACAACGCTTGATCAAGCTCTCGACCGGCTGCGCCGGGGCGAAAGACTGACGGCTATCCTGGCCGATTATCCGGCTCAGGCCGAGAGCCTGGATAAATTATTGACCACAGCCCTGGCACTTGACGTATTGCGCCCGGCGCCGTTACCGGCTGCGGTCGACCTGGCCGCCGATCGGGAGGAATTTTTGGCCGACCTGGCCCAATTGGTCACGCCGGACGTATCTGTCGGGCCGTTGGTGCGTCTGAATAGGTGGATCACCCAACACCCCTTGCCCTCATTGATCCAAACTTACCTATTCAAGGAGCAGCGACGTATGAACACCCTGTTAATCAAAGCAATGTTGGTTTTGACCCTGGTCTTTGGAGCGGCTAGCGGCGCAGTAGTCGCTTCGGCCCACAGCCTGCCCGGCGGCCCTCTTTACCCGTTGAAGCTTGGCCTGGAAGAGGCGAGCCTGGCTCTAACCGGCGACCCGGTTCAGCAGGTCAGCCGGTGGCAGGAACGCGTGCGCGAACGGGCTACAGAGATTTCCCAGATGGCGACGAATGGGCAGGCCATCGGCGAGGCTGACCTGGCCCGGCTGCAAACCCAGACCCAAACGTGTTTGCAGCAAATGGCGGACCTACCCGACCCGGCGATGGCCCAACAGTTGGAGCGATTCCAACAAATGACTCAGCAGCAGCAGCAGTTGTTGGAGCAGACCGGCGGCAGCCAGGTTCAGGCGGCAACACAAACGATGGCTCAAGCCCGGCAGGCGGCGGCCGATGGCCTGGCCGACCCCGCCGCTTTCCGGTATCGCTACGGCTTGCACCGGCCGGATGAAGCGCCGCCCCAACCCACGCTGACACCTGGCGCGGGTCGCCAGGCCACGTCGCCTGCAGCCACGCCGGTTCGACCGGTCCATACGCCCCAACCGACCGGTGACGCCCATCGGTATGGGCCGCAGCC
>CAZUNT010000202.1:0-1775 GCA_964622215.1 uncultured Caldilineaceae bacterium | reverse complement strand
ACCGGTGACGCCCATCGGTATGGGCCGCAGCCAACCCAACCCGGCCCTGGTCAGCCCGGCGGTAATCCAGAGGGGCAAAGCACGCCAACGGGCGATGCCCATCGCTACGGACCACAGCCCACTCAACCCGGCCCTGGTCAGCCCGGCGGCAATCCTGAAGCTACCTGTACCCCCATCGGCAATGCCAATCGCTATGGCCCCCAGACTGCAACACCACAGCCGAGTAGCGCCCCTGGCAACTCCAGCGGATCGGACAACTCAGGCAATTCGGGAGACTCTGGCGGGTCAGATGATTCCGGTGGCTCCGGGGGATCAAGCGACTCTGGCGGTAATTCCGGCGACACGGGAGGCTCAAGCGGGTCAGACAATTCCGGCAGTTCCGGTGGGTCGAGCGACTCCGGAGGTAATTCCGGTGATACGGGAAGCTCCGGTGGGTCAGATGATTCCGGCAGTTCTGGTGGGTCGAGTGACTCTGGAGGTTCCGGTGGATCGAGCGACTCGGGTGGTAGTTCTGGTGGCTCCAGCGACTCCGGGGGTGGTGGTAGTTCCAGCGGTTCCGGAGGTGGACACAAATAAGTAACGCCTTCATGCAAACCTCCGAGGTACGCTTTTGCGAAAACCTCGGAGGTTTGGCTTATTTGAGGCTGATTAACCTGATCGACAGGTTAAGGTGTTAGAAAGCAGCTTGCCAGGAGGCCGTGATGATCTTGCTCTTTTTTGCATTCATCATTTCCTCCGTCAAATGCCAATCCTTTAAAAAATTGTCATAGGCCGCTTTCATCCTATCGTCAATCTTCAAAGCTTGATCGGGACAGATGTACACGCAATGCAGACACTCGATACAGCGGACCGGATCGGACAAGCCGGTATCGGCATCAAAAGCCTGGCCGGGACATTCGGTTTCACACCGGCGGCACATCTGACATTCTTGAACGAATCGAACCGGATGGCGCCAACCTCTGGCGGCGCTTTTTTCCTTGTGCTTCAATAATTCCATCTTTTCATTATAGCCAAAAGGTTTCTGGAGCCTGAAGATTTCGGGCGTATCAGTGGCAAATCGCTCTATAGCCAGCGCCGCAAAGTCACGAGCCACCCCAAAATCTCGCTCATCCGGCCGGTTGGGTAAAACCCGCCAACCGGCCAGATTGAAGGTATGCCGTCCCAAAAATTCCGCCGAAAACCGCACCTTGAAACCGGCTTGTTCCAGGAGTAACTTGGTGTGAAAATGGGCATACCCGGTCGTTCTGGCTCCATAGGTGAAGAACATAGCGCATTTCTTGCCCTTTCCCTCCAGGGTTGGCAGCCACTCATTGATCACCCGAGGGGCAAAATCGGCAAATACGGGAAACCCAAAGATAAAAGCGTCAAACTCGGCGATGGGCAGGGCTGTCTGGCGTGAGGTATATGAGGTTACATTGAACAACTGCGCTTCACAACCTCGCCTCACCAATTCTTCCTTGATAACCTTGGCATAAGTTTCCGTCACGTTGGTGGCGGAAAAGTAAACGAGAGCGATTTTGAAACTGGACATCAGGTTTTTCTCTCCTATTCAAGTTGCTAGACTTCCACCCTGTTGGAATAAGTTGAGAATTTTTACGGGGCGGCCCAAATTCGCTTAGTTATACTGTAATTGGTCAGGTTGGGCAAGAGAAAGAACATGTTGTAACCTTTTAGCTTTGTCTCCGTCTAAAAGAGTGAAAAGGTTGAGAATTTAAACCCACAAAATTCATAAAATCACTCATGTGGAGGTATCATCATGGCTCTGCTGAAAGAAA
>CAZUNT010000201.1:0-13076 GCA_964622215.1 uncultured Caldilineaceae bacterium | reverse complement strand
ATAACGAGTTAATTCAAATCGGACTGGATATCAAGATGAAAGAGCAACTCATTAGTTTCGCCCAAGCCCTGCAACTAACCCTGGAAACGATTACCCCGCTCAACCCGGAAACTGTGCCGCTGTCCGGCCTGGTCAACCGGGTCGTGGCCGGCGATCTTTATGCCCTGGTTAACTCACCGGCCAGTGATGTCTCCCTGAAAGATGGTTACGCCGTTCACTCGGCCGACATCGCCCAGGCCGGGCCAGATAAGCCAATGCAATTGCGAGTTATGGGCCTTATCTCGGCCGGCGGTCACTTTGCCGGTGAGATCCCCCCTGGCTCGGCTGTCCGCATCTTGAGTGGGGCCAGAATTCCGCCAGACGCCGAGGCAGTGGTGGCCGAAGAGTTTACCCATTGCCACGACGGTGAGCTGACGGTGATTGCTCCGGCTGAGCCGGGCCGGAATATCCTGCCCAGAGGAGCCGATATCCAGATCGGCCAACAGTTGGTTTCGGCCGGTACCCTCCTCTGCCAACCTGCTCAGATTGGGCTGCTGGCTGCGGCCGGTTACAGCCAGGCGCCGGTGGTCCGGCAGCCCCGGGTGGCCATCATTGCCACCGGAGATGAAGTGATCGCCCCCGGTCAGGTATTAGACGAGGGCAAAGTTTTCGCCAGCAATCTGGTTACTCTGGCGGCCTGGTGCTCGCTTTATGGGTTTAGCACCACTGTCAGCGTGATCAAAGATGAGGCCGAGGCGATCAGGGAGCAGCTCTTAGCAGCTATAGCAAACCACGATGCCATTTTGACCAGCGGTGGGGCTTGGCGGGGCGATCGTGATTTGGTGGTTAAGGTGCTGGATCAACTCGACTGGCAAAAGATTTATCACCGGGTCAAGCTGGGGCCGGGCAAGGCGGTGGGGTTTGGCCTGTGGCAGGGTAAACCGGTCTTTTGCCTGCCAGGCGGACCGCCTTCCAACCAGATGGCTTTTATGCAGCTTGGCCTGCCGGGATTGCAAAGGTTGGCCGGTTACCGCCGGACGGGACTGACCCGGGTCAGGGCCAGATTGGCCCAATCGGTCAGTGGCCAGGAAGATTGGACCCAGTTCCTGGAGGGGTGTTTTGAGGACACGGCTGAGGGCTTGCTATTTCGGCCGGTTAAACACTCAAGCCGGCTGCAAACGATGGCTACAACCGAGGGCCTGCTGGAGATCCCGGAGGGGACGGCTCAACTCCCGGCCGGAGCCATGGTTCAAGTTCAGCTCTTGCCTGGCTACCAATTTACACAGTGGAATATTGAGGAGACTCAGTAGACCCAAAATTGGTAGGGCCACTCGCCGGCGCATAGGAATGCCCCGTCTACGGCCTCAAATGTCTACTGCCTACTGATTACTGATTACCCCCGACCTCCTCCCAATTCGTCACCGGGCCGCGCTGATTGTAGTTGCTGGCGGCAATGGTGAGGTCAAAAATATCCACCTGACCGTCGGCGTTGACATCGGCCGCAGAGTTATTACTCCGGTAATGAACGGCCATCAAGGCCAAATCCAGGATATTGACGACGCCATCCTGAACTACGTCGCCGCCGGGCAGAGTGATGGTCCCCAGGTCGCCATCGGGCGAATCTTTCTGCCCGGCAAGATAACCCTGCTGGACTGCTTGCAAACACTGGTATTTTCGCTCTGCGGGGGGGTTGATACTAAAACGGCCTTGAGCATCGGTGATGGCGGCTGGCTCCCCGGTAAACGATGAGGAACATGACTCCTCGCCCAGATAGATGCTTGTACCGCTGTGATCGGTTCGACTTTGCAACAGCACAATCCCGGAAATAGGATCAACCTCACCTGGGGCGACTCGGGTCACGGCGGCCAATGCGTCCAGGCGGGGCGTGACTCGGCCATTACGTTGATCGGTCACCATCACTCCCGTCTCTTTCAGGATGGTTTCCAACTCGGTTGAATTTAAATTAGGATTGGCTTGCAGTAGCAAAGCCGCCACAGCCGCCGCATGGGGACTCGACAAAGAAGTACCCGATTTAATCCCCTCACCGCCGCCCAGGTTAGTAGATCGGATCATCACGCCGGGAGCCAATAGGTCCAATTCAGGACTGCTATTGCTGGAACAGGCGACCTGGTCGGCGACGATAGTGGCGTCGGTGCAAGTCGGCCAGGCCAGGCCAGGTAAGGGAGTGTCGTAAACATTGCCGACGGCAATCACTCCAGAGATACAAGCCGGGGCCATAAGCGCCTCACTCTCACCGGTATTACCCGCTGCGGCAAAGATAGTGATCCCGGCCTGCTGCGCGGCCTGTACCGCTGCCGCGTAAAGCTGAGTGTTGGCATCAGCCTGATCGCAAACGCCGCTGTAGCTGCCGCCGCCCAGACTTAAGTTCATCACCCTGACTTTGAGTTCGGCCTGATGCGTGACCACCCAATCGATCCCGGCCAGAACGTCAGAACTAAACCCCGAACCACTCTGGCTCAGGACGCGCAGCGCCACCAGGCCCGCCTCTGGGGCAATACCCTTGGGACTGGTCTGGCCCTGGCCGACAATAACCCCAGCCACGTGCGTACCGTGACCATTTTCATCCTGGGCGTTATCGCTTTCAACGCCGCCGTCGGGCAAACAACCACCGTTGCGATTAAAACAGTGTTGAGCGACAATCCTGGAGACCAGGTCTACGTGGGCCGTATCAACGCCGGTATCCACCATGGCGACATTGACCCCGGCTCCACTCAACCCAAAATCTCGCTGAACAGCCTCGGCCCCGATAAAAATGGCGCTGGGAGCCATATCTACTGCTTCGACGGGCAGGTCCAGGGCGATAGCCGCCACCTCCGGCTGCTGCCGCAAAATTTCCAACCCTGCCGGGGTAACTTCGCCCACCAGGCCGGGCAGATTTTGGTATGAGTGGATGAGTTGGAAATCTACCGGGGTCATCGTGCGCATGAGGCTGTCCTGACTCTGGACGATTTGCTCTGTTTGAGCTGTTAATTCCGGGCGCAAGGCTACAATAACTCTGACTGTGGGCGCACCGGCCAGAGCCGCTTCCACATCGGTGACTTCAGGAGACTGAGCCAGGGCTGCCGGGCTGGTCAGAACCAGGCTGAGGATAATAAATCCGATAAAAATCAATTGAAAAATCTTACCCGCATAAACCATTTTCATTTTTCAACAACCTTTTTATTGAGTATCAGCAAATCGTCATAGCACCCTTCGACAGGCTCAGGACGACTCAGGGTGCTGCGGCCTACTGAGCATCAAGTTGTTGCAGTTCCGCCTGGGCGGTTGTGTTTTGGGGATTGAGGGCCAGCGCCCGTTGAAAACAGATTCGTTTTTCCGTCTCTTGTTGGGCCACCAATCCCTTGCCTAACCAGGCCATCGCGTTGGCCGGGTCGAGTTCGATAGCCCGGCTAAAATGTTCATAAGCCTGGGTCAAGTCACCCTGCTGAATCGCCCGATAGCCTTGTTCGGTCAGCAGGGCGGCCATTCGAATTGAAGAGCCGGTCGAGCCGGGCATCCGGCGTGACCTGGCCGGCGCACCGGCCACAACCGCTGCGCCGGCCCATCTGAAACGAAACCATAACCCCAATCCCAATACCAGGGTCAGGCCGAACAGGGCCGCCATGATCCACCAACGATAGGTTGGCAAGGTGGATTGTGGCCCTGAAGCGCCGTTTGTTATCTGCCCCTCGGCGATGAACAAATCGGTCGTCGTGATCGGCATAGCCATCAGGTGGGCGGAAACCAATTTGGCCTCTTTCACCTGAATCTTGAATGGCCCGTTACCGGAGACCTCAAACATGATTGTCGCCAACACTCCTTCACCCTGGATAGGGGGGGCCGGTTTGAGCAGGGTAAATACAAAGTCAATCAAGCCGGCCTGGTTGTCGGCGTTATTAGCGGCCACAAAACGATTGTCAAACGCCAGCAGAGGGCCGGGCGCAATTTGCACCCCGTCCAGGCGCGGGTCTTCATCACGCACTTTCAACTGGGCCGGGTCGAATTGCAGTTGAACTTCGGCCCCATACAGATCAACCACATCCTTTAGCTGCACCGTTACCACCAGCAGCCGGTCGTCTTGCAGGGGTACATTTTGCAAATATAGATGAGTTGGTTCTTGCGCCTGCACGGGCCAGGGTAAGGCAAAGAGCAGCCATAGTCCCAACATCAGTTTAAATAGAGAGGTCATAAAAACCCTAAAAAGAGTAACTACTTCTACACGCTATCTTTGTAGTCTTCGGTCTAATGACATCATAAAGCGACAGGCTCTACTGGGTCAACGGCCCTTGCCGGCCATAGTTGCTCGCCGCCAAAACCAGGTCGAGGATATTGACCGTGCTATCCCTATTCAGGTCAGCCAGAACATCATTGGCGTTGAAGAACCGGGCAATATAGGCCAGGTCAAGGATATCAATTCGATTATCGGCGTTGACATCACCGGTCAGACAGTTGGAAGTGACTTCCAACTGGCCATTTTGAGCCGTGAACGGCACCGATTGGGCCTGATTATTCGCCAGAAGAACATTTTCCAGGGTAAGCGCCATGCTGCCCGCCGCCACAGGGTCCCAATCCACGGAAATCACTTCGACATTACCACTGATGACGCCGCTTCCCAGCAAGGTGGCGGCAAAGGAAATCAGGCCATTCGTGGTATCCACCGTATTTCTGGCAATAAAGCCCTCGGCAAAAGCACTCCCCACGTTTACCTGCACCCCTGTCGCGCCGGGGTCGGCATCAATCACCTGGGCTATGGCGGGGTTATAGCGGAGTTGTAATTCGATGGCGATGATGTTGGCCGCATTGTCCAGGTTGACCGACCCGCTGCCCTGGGTGTTACAGATAGGAATGAGCAGGCTGGCCGGATTGACCCGCACCACCGGCCCGGAAGGCGGCGTTGTAGTCGGCGTAGGGGTAGGCGTGTTGGTCGGGGTCGGGGTGATGGTGGGAGGAGTGCTGGTTGGCGTAGGGGTAGGCGTGTTGGTTGGGGTGGCAGTACCTTTCACCTGGATGCTGGCTGTGGCCGTGCAGGGCAAGAAACGCTGCCCCGCTGCGTCTTTAGCGGTGAAGGTGTAAGTATATGTTCCCTCCGTTGGCGTGTCGGAGTCTGTCCCATCGTACTCACCCGCTCGATCCACAAAACCGAAGCCGGTTGAAGCCTGAGCCAGAGCCGCTGGGATGCTGATAACTTTAGTGGCGGTCACCGTCGCTCCGGTCAGCGGTGTGCCTTGAAAATCGGCTAACCGGACGGTAAACTCGATGGTCTCGCCCACGTTATAGCTTTCCCGGCCAAAGGTAACACCCGTAATCTGGCAGGCCTGGGGGCAGTTGGTTTTGTCAGCCACGTGCTGGCGAATTTGGCCCAGTTTGTTGTAAAGATTGTCGCCGGGCGAAGAAGTTTGGACGACATCACGCCCGCCGGCAATGACGGGAATGTTGGGCAACCCGTCATAAGTGGCCGAACTCAGGGGATCGATCCCTTTCTGACCGAGTTTCCAGGCCAGCAACTGCTCGGCCTGGTCCAGCATCTGCGCTGTTGGTTCGGCCACACTGAGACGTGGGTCATCGCAATTGCCGTAACAGCCGATAAAGCCCACCCCCAGCGAACCGGCGTTATGTGTATCGTGGATGCCGATGACATCGTCGCCGCCGGCCCGGCCTTCGTAGATTTTGCCGTCGGAGTCAATCAGGTAGTTGTAGCCGACATCCCCCCAACGGAGGATATTGGCATGGAAGTTCCAGATAGAACGCACCCAATAGGCACAAGTCCCTCCAAGCTGACAATCATTCGGGGTTTCTGATTGGTGAAGGATGATATGAGTCACCGGCGCGTACTGTGGCGGACGGCGTGGGCTGACCTGGCCGTTGGGGCAGCCCCAGGTGGTGCGAGTGATGATCGCGGGCTGAGAAACGGGGCAACTCTGCACCGCCTCGGCGCTGACGTCGGCCATCTGGCCGGCGATCTCGCCATCGGTTGGCCCCTGGCTGGTGTCGCTGAAGGCCAGGGTAACACTGCGCAGGGTGGGAGACAGGCCCGGTGAGTCGCTGTGGAGGATGACGCGGAATTGTAGGGCCGCCAGGTCAGCCCCCACCCAGATGAGGTTGCCGCTGTGTTGGTCATCGCGTACAGGGTAGAACGCCTCCGGGTTTTCTACCCAGTCGCTCCAGGAATTGCCGCCGTCGGTGCTCAAGCGCGTTTCCAGCCGCAAGTTTGTGCCTGCCGGCAGGTCACTGCCCCACAACGGGACGATATCGGTGGTATAACCCAGCGGGCTGTGGATAACCCCCGACGTGTAACTGCCTGCCGTAGTCTCTGCAGCCAGGCTCAAACCACCAGGGGTTAAAGCCATACCCTCTAACTGGCCGTTTTCGGCAAAGTAGACCGTGTCCAGTTGGGTCTCCTGGGAAGCAATTGTGGCGCTGCCGTCGGCAGAAGTCTGTACTTCGCCGGTAAAAGCCGGCTGCGAACCTTCCTGCTGAGGCGGATGGGCAGCCGTTTGGTTGACCCATGTAAAGAAAAGCAAGATGCCAAACACCGCCAGTAAGCTGATGATTAAAGATTTAAGCTTTTTCATTACTGTCTACTCCGTTTGGATACTGGGACAAAAGTTGTACCATCTACGGCTGGTAGTTTCCGGCGACCAGGGCCAGGTCAAGAATATCTACTATTCCATCGGCGTTGAGATCGGTCGTAACATCGGCGGATTGGAAACGCTGGGCCAGGTAGGCCAGGTCAAGGATGTTAATGATTTGGTCGCCGTTGACATCCCCGGCCAACAGGGTGATGGTTCCTAAAGTGGCAGCCTCGCCTCCCGGCGTACCGGTTGCACCAGGAGGCATATCTATCTGACCGGGCAAATATCCGGGGTAGACCAGGCGCAGCGGCTCGACGGCGGCAATAGCAAACAAGCCAGAGGGATAACTTTGGGTTTGCTGGCCGGCGGATGTGGCAACCGTCACGCCGCTATGGTCGGCCCGGCCCTGCAAATTTACAGTTCCCTGAACACAAGTGGAATTAATGATAATGACAAGAGGCGCAGTTGCCATCACATTCCGGACTCCGCCTTCATCTGTCAAAACTCCCGTTACATTTATTTGAGTGGAACCCGTCCGGCCTTGTAACCGCCAGTCAATGTAAATTACATTGCTGCTACCCGTTACCGGTGTATGAGCATTGGCTGCAAAATAAACCCTGCCCTGGCGAGTATCTACCTGATTCCGCAGAAATGGGTCAAAGTTCGGGTCAGGCCTAACTTGCACCGGTGGCCGGGGCCGGCCAAAAGCATCAATAACCTGGATGAAGGTGGGATCATAGCTAACCTCAAGCTGCGCCCCGGTCAGGTTGGCGACATTGTTTAGCGTAATAGTGCCGCTAATATTCGAAGAACTGTGCCCGCACAAGTCTATCGGTTGGGGCGGCAAGAGAATATCAACAGTTTGAGTTGGAGGGGGAGTTGGCGAGGTGGCAACAGGAATAGTTATCGGCGCGGCGGTACAGCCCAGAAAACGCTGGTTAGGAGGGTTATCCTGGACTGAGACCTGGAAGGTATAATTCCCGGCCAGGTTGGTATGTCCGTATTCCCCCCTATAAGGACCATCCCCGGTAAAGTTAAGTGAGTCCTCAGGTGGGCTATCGGGTCTGGTGACGCCAGCGGTGACAACTGCTCCACTTTGGGGCGTGGCATTAACCGTTACGTTGGCCGTTAAGGTAATAGTCTGGTTAAGTTGAGCCTGGCTTGGTTCCGCTGTTACCTGAACCTCGCACATAGGCAATGGAGTAACGGTTGGCTCAACCTGAACGATCGCTTCAGCCTCACAGGGCAAAAAACGGGGACCGGTGAAGTCGCTGGCTGAGAATTTGAAGCTATACAAACCCGGGTTTTGAGGGTCGTAGACGCCGTCATAAGTGCCGGATTGATCCACCAGGGGGGGAATGGCGGCGGCTGTTTGGACTGTGCTGGTCTGGGTAACTGTAGCATCCACATTCGCTCCGATCAAGATTTGCCCCTGGTGATCCACCAGTTTGACCGTAACATGGAGCGGTACGTCTACCGTTGCCGTAATAGTTTCGCCCCAGTTGTACAATTGCTCATTAAAATAGATCTCCTGTATCTGGCACGATTGCAATACCGGAAGGGGGGTCGGCGTAAGTGTAGCCGTTGGGGTAGAAGTGCGGGTGACACATGGACGGCAATGGGCCGGGTCTACCTCATCCGCCCCGCCTTGAAAGGCCAGGGTTAGCAATGCCAGTGCGATCATGACTAAAGCCAGCCATAGGTGAAAGCGAATTCTCAAAGTGTTTTTCATAGTTGCTCCTTCATAACCGCAAATAGCGAGGGAGATGCTTAAAGCTTTACGCCGGCCTTAAACTCCCCCATCTCCCCCAACTTCACCCCCAGCCCTCCCCTGAAAGTGAGGAGGGCTGAAAAGGGGTGAGTATCACTTAAAAGGGGAAGGTTCCTGAAGGCGGTGTGCCGTCGGTTGGGCCGGAGGCGCTAAAGTTCTTGGCCACCAAAACCAGGTCGATGATGTTGATCACCCCATCCGGCGCGGGCGGGAGTCCGGGCGCAACCGGAGCGCCGGTATAATCTGCCGCTTGTGATAGGGTACTGACCCCGGCCGGCTGGTTGAGCAGGCTGGCCATCAGGACGATATCGAGGATATTCACCACGTCATCATTATTCAGATCGCCGGCCCACAAGAAAATCGTAGACGAGTCGTGAGGGTCGGTGAAGGAGACTGCGGCGTCAAGATAGCCGCGCCGGTTCACCGCGACCGTGTAAGGCGGCGACACGGAGGCGTTATTGAAAGCGCAAAAGCCGAGAGCATCTACGCTGCCGCCGTCGCAGGGATAGATGCCGTTGATCTCGACATCGGTGAAGATGTTATCAGGTACAGCCGCCACAACCAGCCCGGCGTTTTTGCCACCCTCCAGACCAATCTGGAACTTGAAAATAGACACCGGCTGGACGGTAATGGTGCCTAAAACATCGGGGACAGCCGGGCCGGGGAAGCCGCCGTTGTCCGATAGCAGCGAGGTGGCTCCATCCAGACAGATATTGGCCACATCACCTACCGCCGCATCCGGGTCGCTGCGCCAGAGGATGTCAATCAGGCTGCCGCTGCCGTTGATGGTGATGGTTGGATCAAAGTAGACAATATTCACCGTAAAGGAGCTATCACCGCCACATTCCAGAGCGCCGCCGCCCGTCTGAACGGTAAAGAAATAATCAACGCCGCGGGTCCCCGGCAAAAGATCGCCCGGCGTAACGCTTTGCGGCGAAACAACCGAAGCATCATAACCAATGGCCAGGGTCAAGCCGGAGATTGCCTCTGCGCCCTGCACATCCAGCTTGGTGCTCACCTGGCCATCACCCCTGGAGATGAGAGTGGCCGCCGGATTCCAGAGGAAGGCTGTAAAACCAACTACTTGGGCGCTAACATCGTCATCATCTGGCCCCTGGGCTGCGGCGGGCGTAACGATTACAGCCGCCAAAAGTACCAGGAGCAGTATCAGCCAGGTTGATCTGAATAGATTTTTCCGTTTCATTATTTGAACCTCCTATCAAACAAAGCTAAATGAATTGAAACCAGCCTCATCATAACAGGTTGGCTCGCTCGTCTCAACGGTAGCAGCGCGGAAAAATTTTCAGTAATAACCGGGGTTGTTTTCTGCGTGGTAGCACGGGGATGAACTGTGAACGGGAAAGGGTGCGTCCAATTTTTTGGTAAACAGACCCTAAAGATTTTCAAAACCTTTAGGGTCTGTTACCCAACGGGAAAGCACCTCTTGACGTCAGACAAGAGTTGACTTAAGATAGACTTGTGAAGCGTGATATGCGTCATACATTACGCTATCGCTGGAATCAACGAAAGGACAGTCTTCCCTTGTCCCCCATTCGGATCATGATTGCCGAAGATCAAACCATTTTGCGGGATGCCTATTTGCGCACCTTGCAGAGCGCGTCGAATATCACCGTGTTAGAGTCGGTTGGCGACGGCGAGGCTGCGGTTGAAGCGGCGCGGCGGCTGCACCCTGACGTGGCCTTATTAGATATTCAGATGCCGAAACTCAACGGCATCGAGGCCGCCAAACAAATCCGGGCCAGTTTGCCTCATATCGGCATCGTGCTGTTCTCGCACCACAGCCAGCGCCAGTACGCCGAAGCCTTTTTGCGAGACGGTACGGCGGGGAAGGCTTATCTGCTCAAAACGACCCTTAACGAACCGGCTGAACTCATCCGGGCAATTGAGGTTGTGGCCGATGGCGGGGCAATTTTAGCCCCGGAAATTCAAGATGAACTCCTCCACCTGGCCTCGACTCGCCCCCAGGCCCCTCTCAACGACCTGACCAAGCGGGAGCAAGAAGTACTGCGGCTGATGGCCGAGGGGTACACCAACAGCGCCATTGCTCAACGCCTCTCGGTCAGCGAGCGGACCGTCGAGAGTCACGTCAATAATATTTTCTCCAAGCTGAATTTGACCAGCGAAGTCACCCATAATCCACGGGTGATGGCAGTGCTGCTGTTTTTGCAAGCCGGGCAGTAATCTTACCACTTGGAAAGCATGACTACCATTGAGCGGGGCTTGATCTGGTAGGCAATCGTTGGCTCCAGCGGCGCTTCTTTACCAACAGGGTAAATATCTTGAGGTGAGGGTAAACCGGTATCAAGAGCGAGATACCAGTGGGTGGTGTGCGGGGCAGGCGGCAAATAGAAAAGGCGGGAGCGGACGTCGGCATTGAACATCATTAATACGTCCATATCGTCAACCGCCGCCCCGGTTTCCTTGCTGGCCCCATCCAGGGTACACATCAGCCACTTACTGTCGGCGTCCCAATTAGGATGAAGCCCACTCGGCCCGTACCAATGGATGTCGTGGAACTGGTCGTTATCCAGGTCGCGTCCGGTAAAAAAGCAGGTACGGCGAAAGATGGGATGAGCTTGGCGCAGGGCAATGACCAGCCGGGCAAAGCGGTAAATGTCAGGATATTTCTTCAGCAAACGCCAATCATACCAGGAAATCTCGTTATGCTGGCAGTAAGCATTGTTGTTGCCATACTGTGAGCGCCGGAATTCGTCGCCGCCGAGGAGCAAGGGCACACCCTGGGACAACATCAGGGTGGCCAAAAAGTTTTTCACCTGCCGGGAGCGAACGGCCTCAATCTCCGGGTTGGTCGTCGGCCCTTCAACTCCATAATTGTAGCTGAGATTATGGCTGTTGCCGTCCTGGTTGTTCTCGCCGTTGGCGTCGTTGTGCTTGCTGTTGTAGCTGACCAGGTCATTCAGGGTAAAACCATCGTGGACGGTGACGAAGTTGATGCTGTGGTTGGGCGAGCGGCCATTGGTGTAATAAAGATCAGAACTACCCGCCAGCCGGGTAGCCAGCGCGCCGGTCAGACCGGGGTCGCCGCGCCAGAAGCGACGGACATCGTCTCGATATTTGTCATTCCATTCGGCCCAGCGGTCGCCGCCGGGGAAGTGCCCTACCTGGTAGCCGCCCACATCCCAGGGTTCGGCCATAAGTTTGGCCGAGCGCAGCAGGGGATCTTCGGCAATGCGGGTGGTCAGGGCCGGGTAGCCGGCGTTGCCGTAGCTATCGCGGGTGAGGATGGTGGCCAGGTCAAAACGAAAACCATCCACGTGCATCTCCTGGACCCAGTAGCGCAGGCAATCGATAATAAAATCCTGCACCACCGGATGATTGCAGTTAAAGGTGTTACTGACCCCGGAGAAATTTTTGTAGTAGCGTGGATTGTCTTCCAGCATGTAATAAATAGTGTTATCAATGCCCTTGAAACTGAGGGTCGGCCCCAGGTGATTACCTTCGACGGTATGGTTAAAGACCACGTCGAGGATAAGTTCCAACCCGGCCTGATGCAAAGCGCGGACCATCTCCTTGAAGGCGAACACCTGCTGCC
Organism: uncultured Caldilineaceae bacterium; assembly: GCA_964622215.1. Classification (GTDB taxonomy): domain Bacteria; phylum Chloroflexota; class Anaerolineae; order 4572-78; family J111; genus DSQQ01. The sequence continues at coordinate 1,180 of CAZUNT010000201.1, read as the reverse complement.
CCCGGTCGGCCCCCTGGTGGCTGTAGTGGCCCTTGGGAGCGAAGAAAGCCAGGGTATTATAACCCCAATAATTGCGCAGTTGCTCGCCGGTATGGGGGTTGAAGCGTCGAAATTCCCACTCGTCGAATTGATGAACGGGCAGTAATTCGACGGCGGTCACCCCCAGGTTTTTGAAATAGGGGATCCTTTCGACGACGCCTTTGTAAGTGCCCGGATGACGCGCCCGGCTGCTGGGGTGACAGGTCAGGCTACGCACGTGGGTTTCGTAAATGATGGTTTCATTCAGGGGTCGGTTGAGGGGGCGGTCGCCCTGCCAGTCAAAGCCGTCGTCTCCGTAGGCGACGCACTTGGGCATCCCCAGCAGGTTGGTGGTGGTTGAATAGGACAGGTCGGCCCGGGGGGAGTTACGGTCAAAGCCGAAAGCCTGGCTAAAATCCCACTTGAGGGTAGGCCCACCGGTCAGAGCTTTGGCGTAAGGATCGAGCAGAGGTTTGTAGCAATTAAAGCGGTAGCCCTGCTCCGGCCGGTAGGGACCGTCCATACGGTAGAGATACAACTGGCCGTGCTGCAGGCCGGATAGGTGGATATGCCAGATGTCGCCGGTGCGGTTGATGGCCGAATCCAAATTAAATTCGTGGCTAGGCTTGCCGTCGCCGGGATTATCAAACAGCATTAACCAGACGCGGGTGGCGTGGCGGCTGAAGATGGCAAAGTTCACCCCGCCGGCGGTAACAGTCGCGCCCAGGGGTATGGGCTGGCCAGGGGTGGGCTGGATAGGGAGGAGCGAATTTTTAAAGTAATGAGGAAGCCGGAGCATGGTACGTGCTAGATAATGGTGAAATCGCTAATTCTTCAATTCAGTAGCGTATACCTTCCTGACTGGACAAAAGTTAAAGTTTACCAAGGACGGATTTATCGTTTTTTGAATCACTGAAACACTGAATTTGATGAATCCGCTGAAAAAAGTTGCCTTTTCAGTGAAATCAGTCCCCTCAGCGCCTCAGTGATTCGACCTGTCACCTATTCTGTTCTGTCAAATTGAGGTGGTATACGCTACTAAGATTCTTCAATAGTTTTCGTGTCATCAGCCGCTTTAGGTCAGCTATTTAAATGATACCCAAAACTGGACATAAGGCAAAGGGTGACCTTTTTTGTTTTTGGTGGTTGTCAGGCGGGGGCA
>CAZUNT010000200.1:3842-13082 GCA_964622215.1 uncultured Caldilineaceae bacterium | reverse complement strand
AGTTTCTTGGTGATCTTTGTGAAATTCTTTGTGACCTCTGTGGTTAATTTGCCCTGTTTGGCTCTGGCTCGTCCAGGTTAGGAATTTATGATGAGATTACTTAAACAATGGGGTAAGATAATTTATTTAGCACTCTTGGCCTTGCACCTTTTGGCTCCGTTGGCCCTGGCCCAGGGAGCCGGCAAGGAAGTGTTGGTGGTTGACGTCACCGGGCCGGTCACGCCGATCATGCTCGGCCTGATTGAGCGCGCCATCGCCGAGGCAGACACGCGCAACGCCGAAGCCCTGATTATCAGGCTCGACACACCGGGTGGCAGTGTCGAATTGACCCAAAAGATTATCCAGGCGATGATCGCAGCGGATGTGCCTATTGTGGTTTATGTCTGGCCCAATGGGGCGCATGCGGCCTCGGCGGGAACATTTATCACTCTGGCCGGCCACGTAGCGGTGATGGCACCGGCTACCAGTATCGGTGCGGCCAGTCCCATTGACAGCAGTGGGACCGAAATTGACGAGACACTCCGCGCCAAAATTCAAAACATCCTCGTAGCCGACATCAAAAACCTGGCCGACCGGCGGGGCCAAAAGGCCCTGGACTGGGCCCAGCAGGCCATTACCGAGGCAAAAGCTGCTAATGCCCAGGAGGCCCTTGACCTGGGTGTGATTGATTTTGTGGCTAAAGACCTGGACGATTTGTTGGCTCAATTGGATGGTTTTAAGGTCGAGGTGAGTGGACGGGACGTCACTCTGGCTACTCGTGAAGCCGAGGTGACTTTTTTACAAACCACTCTGGTTGAGGAACTGCTCAGTATCATCACTAACCCAACCCTGGCTTTGCTGTTGATTTCAATTGGCGGCCTGGCCATTATTTATGAGATCATCAATCCCGGCGGCTATATGAGCGGGGTTATTGGAGTTATTTGCCTGTTGATCGGCCTGTACGGGGTGGGCCAACTACCGGTCAATTACGCCGGGCTGACTTTGATTCTGCTGGCCCTGGCCCTATTTGGGGCTGAGTTCTTTGCCCACTCGCATGGCGCGCTCACTGCTGGCGGTATAGCGTCTTTTATCGTCGGGGCGCTTATCCTCTTTAACACTGACGAGTTTAGCTACCAACTGCCCTGGCTTTCGATCGTCGGTATTCCGGCGGCTCTGACCGCGATTCTGGCCTTTGCCATTCGTAAAGCCTGGCAAGCCCGACGGGCTAAGCCCGTCACGGGGCAGGAAGGTCTCTTGGGGGCGATTGGCACGGTCAAGATTGCGTTGGACCCGGAGGGCAGTGTTTTGGTCTGGGGCGAACGCTGGCGAGCCACCAGCAGCGATGGCCAGCCTATTCCCGCCGGAGCGCGGGTTAAAGTGATCGCTATGGAGGGACTTTGCTTACAAGTGACAAAGGTATTTTGAAGTCATAGAAGAATTGCAAAATTGTGATTTGTTTCTCAAACTATTTTCTTATTTTTTTCTAATGAAGTTCAAATGAAGAGGATATAGTATCTCTGCTGATATAAGTTTGTTAAGAATGTGGCTATCCTGAGCCAGTACCAAAGTGGATACTGCTTCTACTCAGCCGAGTAGGAGTTTTTTTATGGCCTCAAACTAACATACAGCTAAAATTTATATTTTTGTTTGATATTCAGCGTACCTTAAAAAGGGGGGGAGGTACTAAGATGACCGATACTGTGCTGTTGATTGAGGATGATCTTAATTTGTGTCACATGCTGCAGTTCATATTGACCAAGAAGGGCTTCCAGGTGGAAGTGGCCAACAGTGCCCTGACCGGATTACAAAAGGCTTATGCGCTCAAGCCAAGTATTGTCATTTTGGATATTATGTTGCCCGACTTGGATGGCTGGCAGGCGTGCGTCCGTTTCAGAGAAATGTCGGATGTGCCCATTATTATGCTGACCGCCATGGGTTCATCGGAGAGTATAGTCAAAGGTTTAGACCTGGGAGCCGACGATTACATCATCAAACCGGTGACAGGTGAGCACATATCAGCGCGGATTAACGCCGTCCTGCGGCGTGTTTCTCGCTCAAATGATACCGGCAAGAGGGGCCGAAGCGCTATCTTTACTTACGATAACTTGGTTATTGATTTTGATCGACATGAAGTTAAGGTTGGTGGTGAAGGAGTCTATTTAACTCCCACCGAGTTTCGCCTTTTATCACTGTTAGTTCAGAACAAGGGGCGGATGCTCCCGCACGAATTTCTGCTGCGAGAGGTGTGGGGAGCAGAGTATATAAATGAGATAGAATATTTACGTTTGTATATTGGTTACTTGCGTCGTAAGCTTGAAAAAGACCCTCGTCGATCGGGCTTAATTCAAAATGAGTGGGGTGTAGGCTATCGTTTTGGTTAGTAGCTAATCCAGACCCTAAAGGTTTCCAAAACCTTTAGGATCTTCAGCCGGTAAATTTCGTTACCTTGGCTTTTCATCCAAATCCAGGATCGAGGGGTGATGTGTCCGGCCACAATTGGGGCAGCCCAGCATAGGGTTGGGCACTTCACTGAAACATTCGCTGCACCAACCTGTTACTGCCACTTGCTGTTTCAAACCAAAAAATTTGTTCACCACCTGACCCTCCAGTTTGAGCGTCTGTGAGCCGTTTGCCCGCAAAATGTCGGGTACGGGGCAGGAAGAACACAAATTAGGCCGCCACGGCAGCGATTCGGGATTCTGCTCAATCAGGCGGCAGCTCTGCACATTACGCCCGCGAAAAAAATCCCCGTAGTAAAATTTACACTCTTTTCCGGCGGGAGTCTTCATAACTTCTCTAATATAACACCCTCACTTTAGCGTACCATTAAATAAATGAGGCGGAGAGACGGCATGGGGATGCCGTCTTACTCCTGCCCAATTTTATACCCGCGTGAGATAACTCCCGGTGCGGGTGTCAATCCGAATTGTATCGCCGATATTGACAAACAGAGGCGTCTGCACGACCAGGCCGGTGGAAACCGTTATCGGCTTGGTCGCGCCGGTGGCCGTATCGCCGGCAAAGCCGCGTTCAGCCTCGACTACTTCCAGGTCAACCGTGGTTGGAATTTCAATGTCCAGCGCCTCGCCTTGGTAGCTGGAAATTTTGACCTTCATGCCTTCGGTTAGATAGGGGATGATGTCCTCGATGACTTCACGATTAAAGGCGGGCTGTTCGTAGGTTTCGGTGTCCATAAAGTGGTAGATATCGCCGTCGTTGTAGAGATATTGGGCCTCGGTATGGTCCAGGCTGATATCTTCTACCCGCTCGCCGCCGGTAAAGGTTTTTTCATAAATCGACCCGGTGCGCAGGTTGACCACCTTAGTGCGGATTGTCGCCCCTCCCCGCCCCGTTTTATTATGTGTAAATTCTAACACTTTGTAAAGTTCACCTTCGTGGGTAAAAGTTGTGCCTTTACGTAAGGCATTGACTTCGATCATAGTTCCTCCGAAATGATAATTGAATTCCTGATGCGTGATGCGTAAAACGTGAAATGTGTTGTCCCTTACGTCTGGCGTAAAGTTCGACGCACCCCGCACCCCGCAAGACGAAAGTCTTAAATCTTAAATCTTAAATCGTAAATCCTCAGATTCCTCCGTAATCAATCCAGTCCTCGGCCATTTTGGGGAGATTGGCCAGCGGGCCGCGATACTCGGTGACGCCGGGTAACGACTCCAGAAAAGCTTGGCCGTAACCTTTCGTCGTGAGCCGGCGGTCGAGAATGACCACCACCCCCCGGTCTTGCTTGGTGCGGATGAGGCGGCCAAAACCCTGCCGGAAAGCCAAAATAGCCTGCGGAATAGAGTATTGGTTAAATGCGTCGTCAAATGTTTCGGCGCGGGCAGCCACAATGGGATCACTGGGCACAGCAAAGGGAACGCGGGTAATAACCACGCAACTCAGGGTCGAGCCGGGAATATCTACCCCTTCCCAGAAAGAACGAGTGCCCATCAAGACAGCCTGCTCCGTGTTTTTGAAATTCTCCATAATCTGGCGGCGATTGGAGCCGTCGCCCTGCTGATAAACTACAATTCCGGCCTCGGCCAGCGGGCCTCGGATATTGTTGGCTGTGTTGGTAAGCTGGTTATAAGCCGTAAACAGCACCAGGGTGCGGCCTCGAATCTGCTTGACCAGGTTAAGCAAGCCGATTTCAAGGGCTTTCTGATAACCCGGCGTGTCAGGTTCGGGGATGTCGGTGGGCAGGTAGAGCAGGGTGCTGCTCTCGTAGTCAAAAGGCGAGCCGACCGCTACCTCGTCGGCATCCCACAAGTGGAGCCGCTCCTGGAAGTATTCAAATGAATTGTTAGTGCGCAGCGTGGCCGAGGTAAATACCACCGCCTCCTTGGGCTTGAGCAGATGCTCGTGAACCAGTCCACCCACGTGCAACGGCGCATTATGCAATGACAAGGCTTTAGTTTGCAAATTTTGTTCGACCCACAAGATACGATCCCGGCTAGGCTGCACCAAAATTTGCTGCAAGTTACTCCTGATTTCGTCAAGTTGGCTGCGATAGAAGGTTAAATTTCCCAGCAACTCCTCCCAATCAGGTACATCGTAGCTTTCCATTTCAGTCAGCATCGTGGAGAGGATGCCCAACGCTTTGGCCACCTCGGCCAGAGCTGCCCCGGCGTTATCCCAGGTTAGCTCTACATTCGACCAGGCCGGTTGGGTCCGGGTATGGTCGGTCAGGCGTATCTTTTGATTGTAGCGGTTGCCGCCGGGAAACTCATTGACAAAGGCATTGAGGGCGATGAACAATTGGTGTCCGGCTTTGAACGCCTTATCTATGGTTTGGTGGCTCTTGTAAGCAATATCATTGATATCGCCTTTAAACCGGTTAGGGACAGCAGCCAGACAACGCCGGGTAATTTCGTGGATAAACCCCACCCGCTGGCCCTCACCCCGCCTTTCGTCACGTTCAGAACGACGCAGCGGCTGGCTTAACTCGCCCAACAGTTGCCCCAGCGATTTTTCGTCTACTACAAAACTAAGTTGGTTGGTGACGCTGTCTTCAAGATGATGGGCTTCGTCAATAATCAAATACTTGTATTCTGGGATAACCCGGTTATCCACGCCAATATCGGCCAGTAACAAGGCGTGGTTGACGATGATGACGTGAGCCGATTCGGCGGCGCGGTGAGCGCGGGCGTAGAAGCAGGTTTCGGCATTGCAGGTGCGGGGGGTGCAAGTGGTACCATCAGAGGCGACTTGATGCCATAGCGCCTGCTCGGCATAATCGGGCATAAAAAGTTCTTCTCGGTCCCCGGTGGTTGTGCTGGGCAGCCAGACCAACAGTTTGGCCAGCAAGCGCAGCTCCTTGGGGCTGAGGTTTTCTTTCACTCGGAACATTTGCACCCGGTGGGGACAAACGTAATTGCTGCGCCCTTTGAGGGCCACGGCCTTAAACTGAATGGGCAAAAGTTTTTGCAGCGCCGGAATATCTTTGTTCAAGAGTTGGTCTTGCAGGTTAATGGTGTTGGTAGAAATAACCACCCGCTGCCCATTCTGCACGGCCCAGTAAATGGCCGGGATAAGGTAGGCCAGCGATTTACCCGTGCCCGTACCGGCTTCAACCATCAAGTGAGCCGAGTCGTTAAACGCGCCGGCCACACTGGCCAGCATATCAACTTGTTGCGGGCGATGTTCAAAGCCGGCGAAGTTGTGTTCAAATAAGCCGTTTTTTTCCAACAACCCGGCCAGTTCTTCCACCTTAAGCGGGGTAGGTGTTGGCGCGGGCTTGAGAGGTGGATCAAAGGCCTGATCGCCTGGATCGAGCCGCATCAGGGCAAAACCGCCATCGACCGCGAAGTCGTCCAGCAAACCTTTAGCGGCCAAATGCTGGCCCAGCGTGCCGATCGGGGCGCTGTAACGGCGTTCCCGGCTGAGGTCACGGAAGATGAGCGCCAGCGGCCAATCGGTTTTGCCGGCAATCTGAGCCACTTCTTCGATGATGCGGCTATCCAGCCGGCGGGCCTGGTCGAGCAGCGCCTCAAACAGCAGGCGGGCGGCCTCGGCATCGTCCAGCGCCCGGTGAGCCTGTCCATCGGGTGGTAAACGAACCTCCAGATAATTCAGAAGCGAGGCCAGGCTGTAGCGGCCTGCGTGTGGCAGCAAAATACTGGCCAGTTCAAAGGTATCCACTCCAACGTTTTCTCTGAGGACACCCTGCCGCTGCAAAAAACTCAGATCAAAGGCGATATTATGGCCGATGATTGGATTTTCCCCCACAAAACGACGCAGTTCCGGCAGTACTGCGTTAAGCGGAGGCGCGCCGTTGATGTCGGCAGAGGTAATGCCGGTCAACTGCTGGATTTTGTAGGGGATAGACCGGCCTGGATCGACCAGGGTATGGTAGGTGTCATAAACTTGGCTGCCCTTGAAGCGGATTGCCCCGATTTCCAGAATGGCATCCTGTTCCGGGTCCAGGCCGGTGGTTTCAATATCAAGAGAAATATAAACTCGAGCCACAGACTTTTGCTTTCTAGCCGACGTGACAGGGGATAAGTCCCTATCGGATCGACGCAGTGAAGGGATATTATACAAGGGATTTTGGAATTGTGCTAGACAAATCTCCTCATTCTTAGTCGATTCGTCCTGTTGGTGGAATGTCGAAAACCGTGCTAAAATATTAACTGTTAGGTCAAACTTTGACTTGGATGAGGGTCCTTATTCAAAGGATGAGGTGAAACTGGTGTATAGCTAAAGTCCCATTGACGTTTTAGCCCTGTCGTGTTAAGCTTAATCTTATTAGATTAAGGAGAATTGGTAAATGACCAACGTTTATATTCTTGAACAGGTGGACATTTTTGCGGATTTAAACCCCAGTCAACTGGCCCTGGTTGAAGATATTTGCGATGAAAAGGTTTACAGCAGGGGTGAAGTTATTTTTGAAGAAAACTCTGCCAGCAGCGAGTTTTATATCATTTTGGATGGCGAAGTGGAAATTCAGGTAGACCCCGACACTATTGGCGATGGCAGTGATATCCACCAACCCACCACGATTGCTGTGCTGCGGCGGGGGCAATCTTTTGGCGAGGTGGCCCTGGTTGACCCCGGCGTACGCTCCGCCTCGGCCCAGTGTCGCTCCGAAAGATGCCGGTTATTAGCGATTAGCCGCCAGGATTTTATTGGCCTGCTCGAAAATAACTGCGGGATGGGCTATATGATTATGCGGAACCTGGCCGCCGATCTGGCCCTGAAAATCCGGCAGACTAACCTGATGGTCCGCGAGTCGTTGATGTATGCTAAAAAATAGGCTGCTTATAACAGCAAGCCCCCGTTAAGTACGGGGGCTTTTTTGTTTGCACCTACCAGGGCTACATTGGTGGACCACACAGTAATTCATTAGCAGGGGCTACTTATGAAACATTAATAGGGACGCACCTATAAAAAAGAGACCCAAGGTTAAACGCAGCAAGCCGATTTTACGCACCTTAGGGTGGTAAATGTAGTTTTGCTTATGGGATAAACGAAAGTTAATCCCGCGTTTTGGACAGATGCCCGTGATACATTCAAATATCCCGTTTACAATGCCTATACTGTTGCTATAGCAGCAGAAGAGCATAAAAGGCCGCATCCAGGGGGTAGTGTTGATGAGTAAGACAAGGCTAAAAATTGGCGCTATCAGCAAGTTGAGAAAGGCTGCTATTTCATAGAGTGTGAGCACTAGCCGCTTTTCTGGATGAACGTCAAGAAAGTCATTGCGCCCTAGTGCAGGGATATGGCGCAACAAGAGCCAGGTGGGAGCGTAGATGGTGATTAGCCCCAATCCAAACCCACTTAAAGCAACCAGGACTTGTAGTCGGTTATTCGTGCTTTCGCTCATGCTTGGTCAGGTCTGATTTTCGTCACACCCAGGAAATGAACTCGATCACTGTCAAAGACTTGATCTTACATCCATCGAAGAACACTTGCACCCTATAAGGATTATAAGGTCTGCCATCCGGGCTCAGACGGTCTGGCTGCAACATGAAAGTGACTTGATTGCCGGATATCTTTGCTCCGGTTTCATGAAAGATCGGAGCGTCTGGTTGTCCAGAGATGCGACGCAAGCCACGCTTGCCGAGAACTGTGCGAATCTGCTCCTGGCCAATCAAGTGTTGTTCTTGCCAGTGACGACCGTTCATCCCCTCTGCCCAAGTGGATAGGGTGGCATCAGGGATGAGGAATGCAAGACTTGCCTCAAACTGCGAAGCGTCGTTTGAGTCATAGAAAGCTTTGATTATTGCCATCGGATCTGGGCAGAGTAAAGTTTCGGTCAGTATTGGCGCGGCCACGACAGCGGGTGTTGGTGTCGTGGCGAGGGGTGGCATCGTTGTTGCAGCCTCAATAGTGCTTGGCTGCGATCCGGCGGTGTTACAGCTTGCTATCAAGACAATGAAACCTGCCCAAGCAAGTATTGCGATCACTTTTTTCATAAGTGTCATGCCCCAGGACTGGTGAGTAGTTGCGATTATTTTAACGGGGGTGAGTGTCAGCGTGAATGAACGTAACCTGAGACGGCCGGACCGTGTTCTGTTCCCAGTTTCTAACGATCACCTCCATCAGTTCGCTGGGGACTTCCTGGGTGAGATTACCTATGTCAGGTCCGAGTCGATACTCAAACTCCTGCATATCGCCATACCGCAGCACATAGGCTGATGTCCAAGCCCATAGAGCATGGTTGATTCTGAGATTCTCGATCAGCTCCATCAAGTCATTCAAATACTCTGCCGCGCCCGGTTCGAACCGCATCACGCCATATTCATTGACTGCCACCGGCATGCCATGGGTAGATTGAAATTCAGCCACCGGGGTGAACAAACTTTCGAGCCAGGCTCGATCCAGGTTATCCGTCTCGCCATCCCAGTTCAGATCCAGCTTTCCAGGATAAGTAATGGGCAGGTTGCCTTGCTCATCAGGGTGCTGATGCGTGTAGTCCTGTGGGGTATATTGGTGGAAAGTGTAGACGGTGCGTGGATCGTCGGTTGGCTCCAGGTATGGAAGCCAATCGACCTGGCTCCAACTCATCGCGCCGACCAGGATTGGCGTGTCGGGGTCAACTTCTCGGATCGCTTTTACGATGTGCGGGTAAAATTGGTTCCAATCATACAGAGTATTCGTATAGGCGGGGTAAAAATCAGGCGGCCAGTACATGTCAAAAAAGATCGCGTTGGCGTTTGGTTCGACCATCAAATCATAGCCGGCGACAATACCATTATCCCGGTAACGATCCGCTGTGTACTTCCACATATCTGCCCACGCGTCCTGAGCAGCCTGGTC
>CAZUNT010000200.1:0-3742 GCA_964622215.1 uncultured Caldilineaceae bacterium | reverse complement strand
TCCTGTGCAAAGGGAGGACCTACCGGCCCCTCGCCATACTGTTCGGGGTCGTCCCATCCTTCGTAGATCAGCCGTTGGTGGATGTTGATACCGCGCAGCGTAACCTCACCAGAAGACCATAGATCCCACTTTGTCATCTCGACCCGCTCGCCTGTTGCCGGTTCTTTGATGCTTTCTGCGGTGGGAGACACAGTGACAGGTGCGGCCCGCTCTGCTAGACTTTCCTTCTCGACAAGGGTGGTGAAGATCGGCGCAGCTTTCCCTGGTGGAGCTGCCACCCCGGTTGACTGGTATCCCGTTATCAAAAGAATAGTGAGCATCAATACAACAACTGCGGAATTCTGTTTCTGCATCTTAGTCCTCCTCTTCCTCATTGTACCGGTTCATAATTTGGTGTTATCACGAGCTATAACAGTAGCATACACTTCCTTTATTTCAGTAGCAATGCCACCTTGTCAGGGTTGTCCGGCTGGCTTGGGTCTGCCAATACTTGTACCGTCGATCCCACCTGTACTTGCGGTAATCGAATCAGCGGTATCACCATCGTCTTCTCAACTTGATAGGGCGAGTATCCACCGATGGTGATTTCGGTTTGCCATAACGGTATCGAGTTCACCGGGCCTTGCCGCCTTGCTCGAGGTCCAGCACGAAGAGGAAGTGAGGCCCTGTATACGGGGTCTCGAACTCATCTCCGACAGCAATGAACCCATGCCGTTCGTAGAAGCGGCGGGCGCTCGTCCGCCCGTTGCACCATACCCTGCCGCCACCGAGCTGCGCTGCTTTGGCGATACCGGCATCGAGCAGACGGCCACCGATTCCGCGATCCCGAACCGATGCGAGGGTAGCCATCCCTCGAAGCCGCCAATCGCGCTCTCCGCCGCCGACCGGGCATGCCTCCGGAATGAACGTCGCGACGCCGACGAGACAATCAGCCTCGAACGCTCCGAGGTGGAAGGTCGAAGGATGCTCATCTCCGGGAAGGTGCACCTCGGATTCGGGCAGACCCGGCTTGAGGACCTCCCGCCGGATCGGCCTGGTAGCTTCCGCTGTGACTTCTCGAATATCCATCGTTATCCCCTTTCCCGTGCCAACTCAAACTTGAACAAACAGCAAGCTTGGGGTGTCGTTGTAGATATAAAAACAAAAGTAGTTTCTCAAGATGTCATTTCTGTATCTTTCCTTTTGATGGTGGAGACTTAACCCGGCCAAGCCAACGACAAACTGAAGTGGTATACAACCGATATTCGTCACCGAATTTCGCCGCCAGGTACCTTTCTTCAGGAACAATCAATACAAACTGGCAAACAAATAAAGTCGGTAGGAGGAGTATCAACACCCAGGGTAAATTAATGGCTAGCGCAACCCCAACAATAATACAGATACCGCCAAGATAAAGAGGATTCCTTGAGAATGAGAAGACGCCTGTAGTAATAATCTTCAAGGTAGGATGACCTGGATCTGTTGGCTGGTTATACTTAGCGAATTCCCGACGGGCAAGAATAGCAAGAATTACCCCGATAAATATAACGATTGCGCCTACCACGATTAAGGCTGAAGTGAAAAATCCTTGTGGGAAGGAAAGTGGGAAAAACAATTGCAGGAAAATAGCGATAAGGAATGGAAGGCCAAATACAATCTCGAATATCTGCCACCATTTTGTGTGTGCAGCATCTATCGTCATTCTATTTACTTACCATCCATCTACTCTCATTTAAACAATTTACTAAAGCCGCCCAACGGCCTCCATTTCACCTGCCTCTCAAAGCTCAAAGGGCGGTTCCCCTGCAAGCGACCGAAGCACACTCTCCGCCTTTTCCACTTGCTCTGGCGTTCCACTAACCGCCAGCCACACACTCCCCTCTGCACCGCAAACCCCACCCGCCGCCACCAAATCAGCCCCCGCCCCACTCAATAGTTTAATTGCTTCGATTTCTGTGAAAACTAAACCCGGCACCGGTAACAGTCGGGCCCCCTGTGTCCTACTCCATCCCCGGAAAAGCACGCTCGTCGGGGAGGCGTCCCATAGCAGTGGTAGCTTGAGTAAGAGGTAAGGTAATGCCACGAAAAAAACGGCGCCGCGTAAAACTTGTAAGGTTTCCTACATTCGCAAGGATTTCTTCAGCAACGTAGCCATTGGTCGTTCCGGCAATAATCACCATCTTGCCATTCTTGAGCGCCTTCTGAACAGAAGGGTGAACAACCAAGGCCTTGGCGATTAAGCGCTTACCAGCGGCAGGCGTAAGCACAAACTGTTTTACACGATTAGGTTTAATTCTTTCCCCATATTTTCTCATTTTCTTTCGTTCATCTCACGGGCTGTGACCCTCAATAACAGACATTGTTGTTAGGCTGCCTCTTATTGAATTACACCAGCCGCTCTAGCTCTTGCACGTGCAAAAACACTTCATCGGGTAAGCGGGCGTTTAATGCCTCTAGCCGGGTATAGCCCCAAGCCACGGCGCCAAATCTCATCTTTACCGCGCGGGCCGCTTCTAAATCGCGAAGCTCGTCTCCAATATAAATCGCGGCGGATGGCACAACCCGACTCCGGCGAAGAATCTTGCGCAACTTGGCTGCTTTGCCAAAAAGCGATACGCCGCACTCCAGATGAGCAAACAAGCGGATGTTCTCTGCCCCCAAAACCTGTTGGACATTCTCGTATGAATTCGAACTTACTATTCCTAACATAGCCCCATGTTGGGCCAAATAAGAAAGCAATTGTCCCACCCCTGTAAAAGGAGCTATTTGTTGAATTTCCTGTCTCATTAAAGTGTGCACATATGCGACCATCTGAGGTATTTTCCAGAATGGCACTTGCAAATGCTTGAAGATTGTTTGTGCATCATATTCCCGCCATTGTTCGCGTTCCCAAGTAGCTACATGCTTAAGCTTATATCGATCTGTAAGCTGATCAACCTTGCCTGCAACCCATGGGAAAGAGTCGGCTAGTGTTCCGTCAAAATCAAAAACTATGAGCTGGTGTTTCATCAAGAATGCTTGGTAGGTGGCTTTTTCTTTGGGAAGACCCCTTTGAAACAACATCGAATCAACCGCTCTCAATGAGCTTGCACAGTCTCATCTAGTACGTCCGCTACCCATTGATTCAAACTTTTTCCCGCCGCCGCCGCCCGGCTCGCAATCTCGGCATGCAACTTCGGTGATACCCGAAGATTGAACCGGCCAGAATATTCTTTGCGCGGCTCAACCCCATCCTCCTGACACATTTCTAGAAAGACCTTTAATGAAATTTCTCCTTCTTTACGCAGTCCTTCAATATCTTTGGCGTAAAAATCAGCCCCACCATTAAGACCGATAAATTCACCCCGAAACAGTTCAATCTCCGGATCATATTGGACAACGGCTCGATATCTGTTAATTTCCATAACCTGCTCTAATGTACGCAGTACAAATGTATTAACAGAGTATTTCCCCCACTAGAGAAACTGGCGGGCTGATTTGACCGGCCTGCTATCATACCCTCTGGCTGACGCCAAAAATAAGACCGATACAAGCCCTGATGGCGACCGTTTTCCGGTCTGCCTCGCGCTGCAACGTGGTTCCGGCTTCCGGGTGATTTCACCCCTGGTGGCGAGCTTGTCTCGACCCCGATCAGGATCCTACTTTAATCGTAGGGAAGCTTTTATGGGCTGAAACCACTACCGATTGCATAACCAACACTACCATACATTTTACCTATGCTAAAACTAGCGACAACTAACGAGGGCCTTGTACCTCAATCTAA
>CAZUNT010000199.1:0-13107 GCA_964622215.1 uncultured Caldilineaceae bacterium | reverse complement strand
CTAGTTGTTTGCATCCACCACTACGCCTCTGCTGACAAAAAGGTATTCAGTCAAATCGCCTTATCCTTTGCCATAATCTCAGCGACAGTGCATGCCATCAACTACTTCATTCAACTTGCGGTCGTGCAGTCCAGCCTGCTAAAGGGCGAAGCCGACGGTCTTTCGCTGCTCTCACAATACAATCCGCATGGGGTTTTCATCGCTCTGGAAGACATCGGCTATCTGATGATGGGTATCACCTTCTTGTTTACCGCCGCCGGGTTCGGTCGGCAGGAAGGGCTTGAACGGGTAATACGGATCCTCTTCATCACCAGTGGGGTGCTGGGGATCGGAGCTCTGATTATTCTCGTGTTGCTCTATGGATACGACCTCGAGTACAGATATGAGGTTGTGGCCATCCTGATCGATTGGATCGCACTGATCATTTCAGGAATATTGTTGAGTCTGTTCTTCAAACGAGCCGGACGATATGGAGCACCCTGACCGAAGGCTCTTTTAGCCAAGGAGGAAACATGAATCGTGCCACCAGAATCAACGTAACAACCATCGGCGTCATCTTCGGCATCAGTGGGATGACCCATGGTTTTGCTGAAACCCTTCAAGGGAATAGGCCGACCGGCGGCCTGTTCATTGATGCGATTGCCGCAGGAAGCAGTTGGACGCGCTGGACCGAAGGCGGTGAGGGCGCGTTTACGATCATTCCCAACTTTCTGCTCACCGGCATCCTGACCATGCTCACCAGCCTCGCCATTATCATTTGGGCGGTTGGTTTTGTCCATAAGCGACGTGGTCCACTCGTGCATCTGCTGCTCTTTATCGTGCTGTTCTTGGTGGGTGGGGGCATCGGCCAAGTTCCATTTTTCGTCCTGGCTTGGGCCGTGGCAACCCAGATCCACAAATCGTTACATTGGTGGCGGCGCGTGCTCCCGGCAGGCATACGTAGAGGGCTTGCGAAGGCGTGGCCATGGCTGCTATGCACCGCTTCCTTGCTGATTCTGCTCGCTCTGGTTATTGCTGTTTTTGGGTATATTCCTGGGGTACAGGATATGGACCAGGTTCTTGACATCACCTTGTCGCTGGTTGGCCTGTCATTAGGCTTCTTTCTGTTGGCATTCGTGGCCGGCTTTGCTTATGACATTGAACAAGGGACACTTGTCCAAAAATAAACCCTCTTAATCAACCTTTGTTGGCTGACATCATCCCGGAGTGCTGATACACTGGAGTAAAGAATTTTTTCCAGCGGGGTGAAGGAATGGCTAACGCCATTGAACTTGTTTCTCTCAGTAAAAGCTATGCCAGGGCGAATGCCCTGCCGCCCGGCCGGCCGGCCATTGCTCAGGTAAACCTGGCCGTTCCGGCCGGCCAAGTGGTTGGCCTGCTTGGCAACAACGGCGCCGGCAAAACAACCCTTCTCAAGCTAATAGCCGGACTGCTGCCGCCCGATAACGGACAGGTGAAGTTGTTGGACTACGACCTGGCTTGCGAACGGGACCAGGCCTTGGCCCAGGTGCAAGCTCTAATCCAGGGAGAGCCAGCCGTCTCGGCTAGCCCGCTGCCAGCCGAGACGGACCTTGACCCGCCGGCTCAGGCCCTGATTCACGCCCTGGGCCTGGAAACATACCAGGCCGTGCCGATGGGCGAGCTGTCGTCCGGCTGGCAGCGCCGAGCGCTCCTGGTAAACACGCTTACCGCAACGGCATCCATCCTTCTGTTTGATGAACCAATCCTGGGGCTCGATGAAAACGCGGCCGAGGCCGTCAAAGGTCAGATAAGAACCCTGGCTCGTGAGGCAAGGAAGACCATCGTGGTCGCCACGTGTTCGCCGGAGGTGGCCCGCGACGTCAGCGACCGGATTGTCGTGATCCGACAGGGACGCCTGGTCGCGGATGTACCGGTGAGTCGGGCGCTCAGCCTAGTCCGGCCGGTCGCCTATCAAATTCGGGTCAAAGGCCGCCTGGATCAACACTGGTCCAACTGGTTTGCCGGCCTGACCGTTACGACCTCGCCGGGGGAAACCACCCTCTCCGGACCGGTGGCCGATCAAGCCGCCCTCCACGGCCTGCTTCTCAAAATCCGCGACCTGGGCCTGCCGTTGATTTCACTCAAGCGGATTGAGCCTGACCTGGAGCAGGTATGCACCAATCACTTCAAAAAAGAGGTGACATAAAAACTGGTGATGATGAGTAACAGATGGCCTATTTGCGGGAGGCCGGCTATGGCATCACCAGCCTGGACGCTACGGGCGCTACCGGCCGGGCGCACCTGATCTATACCATCATCACATGCCGTGCGGCCCAATGGGGTACTTTTGGTGGAAGGCTTTAAATCAGCCCGGCTGCCCTGGCCTGGAGGACGGCCTGGGTCCGATTCCGCACGTTGAGCTTACCAAAGATGTTATGGGTGTGTTTTTTGACCGTACCTTCGGTCAGAACCAGTTCGCGGGCAATTTCCTTATTGGATAAGCCTACGATCAGGAGGCGTAACACCTCTAGTTCCCGGTCACTAAAGGGCTCTAGTGGTAACTGACCTGGTAATGACGAGGGGACGGAGGTGACCTCGGCCTGGCAGGCCAGCAGCCGGCCGACGTAATCCAGACTCAGTCCGTGGGATGCTGCCGCACAAAGAAGGTCGGCCATAACCAGGCCCTCTTCAACAAAAAGACGGGTGTAGTTTTCTGGTTCGGCCAAGGTGAGAGCCTGGGCCAGCGAGTTGAGCGCACGGTCGGGGAAACCTTGCCCATGCAGGGCCAATGCCTGAAGGATGGACAGCTCGATCACCCGCTCGGTCAAACCGCTTGCCTGAGCGGCCGAAAGCTGTCGGGCCAGAAAACGCAGCACGTCCGCCAGGTCGGGGAGGGTCGGGTCGGCAAGCTGGATCCGGTGCAGGGCAATCAGCACTCGCACCAGGCTGACTCGTTCAGTGTAACGCCAGTCACGCTCTAGGTAAATGGAAGCCGGCCGGACGCCACCTTTTAAAAGTTTCTGCCGCTTGCGGACCCAACTGGTCAGGGGCAACAGCCGGTCGCGGTTGCTGCCGGCCTGGGTCAGCCGCAGCCTTGCCTGGAGGGCCGTCGCGTAAGACCGGGCTCCCGGCCACAAGGGTTTAGCCGCTTCAAGGAGCGCATAAGCCCCGGCCAAGTCGCCTTGGGCCTGACGCAGCCGGGCCATGCTGGCGCAGCCGTGGACCTGGAGGCGGCGCGAACCGGTCAGTTTGAGCAAGTCTACCCCTTTGCTCAGGGCGGCTGCAGCGCCAGGTAAGTCGTTCCATTCCAGCAGGATATTACCCAGGCACAAGTAAATCGCCCCGGCAATGGGGACTGGCCGGCCTCGCCGGGCGGCCGGTTCGACCACGGTGGTTAGCGCCTCCCGGCATATCGCCAGGGCCTGGTGCAGGCAGCCTTGCTTATTCAAAATGTAGGCTTGCCGGTGGATAGCGATAAGGGTGACATAGAGGTAATTTCCCTCACTCGTTTGACCAAGCCGGCTGGCTGCCATGAAGGCCCGCCGGGCCGGTTTAAGCTGGCCCAGACGCAGATAAGCAAAGCCGAGGTTCATCGTTACGGCGCTCCGCAGCAGCGTATTATCTCCGGGTAAACAATCGAGGATTTGCCGGGATAGACGGACAGCTTGGTGGGCATCCTGGCCGTATAGACGAGCCAGGAAGGCTCGGATGGCGGTGAGATGACAGGCCAACCATTCACTCAACATACTATCAACGGCGCCAGCGCCCTGCTCGATCGCCTGGAGTTCCTGTTCAATCCGTTCCGGGGGAGCTGGCTCGAATACCCAGGCCCAGGCCCGGGCGACACCCAGATGGGGCCGGGAACGGATCAATTCTTCCGGCAGCACCTGCAGCCAGGTCAAGACCGTCAAGGCATTACTCGCAAAGATTGTTGTGAGGGCATGTGCCTCAATCAGGTCGGCCAGGCGGGCCAGGTCAGCCGCAGCCAGGGCATGATGAACAGCCTCGTCGATTAGGCCACGCCGTTCGTACCAGTTGCTGGCACGGCTGTGGAGTTGGGCAATATCTTGCGGGCCGGCCGATTGGCTCAAGTGATACCGAAGCAGGTCGGCAAACAGGTGGTGGTAACGATACCACTCTCGTTGCCGGTCGAGGGGGATGATAAACAGGTTGGCCTGGCCCAGGTGTTCGAGAATCGCCTGACCATCATCTCCCCCGGTGACTGCATCACACAAGGAACCGTTCAACCGGTCCAGAATAGCGGTCTGGCGTAAAAAAGCCTGCAGGTGCGGCGGCTGCTGGTGAAGCACTTCGGTCACCAGGTAATCGACAATGTACCGGTCACTCCCGGCAAACGTGGCCACAAACGTGTGTTTGTCGGCCCGTCGCTGCAAGGAGAGTGCTGCCAGGTACAGGCTGGCAATCCAGCCTTCGGTGCGAGCAGCCAGGGTTTGCACATCCTCGGCGGATAACCTCAGGTCCATCACCTCGTTTAAATAGGTCGTGACCTCGGCAGGGCTGAACAGCAAATCAGCCGCTCTTAATTCGGCCAGTTGGCCCCGCGCCCGCAGCCGGGCGAGGGGGAGCGGCGGATCGGCCCGGCTGGCAATGACCAGGTGCAGCCGGGGCGGTAGGTGGTCTAGCCAATAGGTCAGGCTGTGGTGGATAGCTGGGGTCGTGATCAGGTGGTAATCGTCAAGCACGAGGACGCCGGTCAGATCAGCCGCGGCGATATCATTAATCAACATCGTCAGGACGTCCTCATCTGGCTGAGGCTCCGGCGCATGAAGGATGGCCAGGGCCGCCTCCCCGATACCCGGCCGGATCGTCTGCAGGGCAGCAATCACATAGGTCCAGAAACGGGCTGGATCATTATCATTTTCATCCAGGGATAACCAGGCGACACCAGGGATCGAGGAATAGGGATTGGCCTGCCCGCCTGCCCGCATCTCGAAGGGCGAAGCGAGTGGAGTGGGGAGGGAGGCTGAAGCGCGAAGGTTAGGGTCCGAATCGCTGGTCTGCCCATACAGCCACTCGACCAGCAGGGTCGTCTTACCAAAACCGACCGGGGCAGAAATCAGGGTCAACTTACACCGCTGACCGGCAACCAGACGTTTCAGTAGATACGGCCGGGACACCAAGCCGGGTTGGAGCGGTGGAACATACAATTTAGTGGTCAACAGTGCCATACCATTCTGCCTCAAGGAGAAGTGTAGCGAACCCGGTTACAAAGTATAACACAAGGCGAATGGGGATGGCAACAGAGTAACGAAGCAAAAAATTCGTCTAACGGAGGGGCACCTCGCCCTTCGCGAAGCACACCTGACAACCTTTGCAGACCTGGAGCTGGTAGTCGCTCAGGCAGACGATTTCATATTCGATAGCGCCCATTGACTGCAAATTGCTCAAAAACTGCCCGACTGCATCGTGTGTGTGTCCCTTGTGGGCGCTGCCAACGAATGCGGTGATTTTCTTCATGCGCTTACCCCCTCGATCTCCTTATTTTTTTCTCTTACTTTTCTCTGCTGCAACCACATGTCTAAAGTCATCGTCGGCGCACCCAGAACGTCATTAAGCTTAGGAAAATTGCTCCCTTCGCCGACTTTTTCGAAATAAGCCATCAACTCACCCGCACCCTTGAGTTCTCGGTTGCCCGTGACAATCGCCAGTAACCTGACCAGCCAAAACGGCATACTTGACACGTCCTTGATGTCAGGATGGAACACCGCGCAGTAACGCCTCAAAGCCTCGTGCATACGAATCGCCTCTGGGCCATGAACAATCAACCGCTGGTTCGCGGCCTCGCCAAGCCCATAAGCTGTTGAAACCATCCTGGCGATATCATCCGCCGCTACCCAGTGGTAAGGGTGAGGCTGCTTGCCTAGAACAGAAGCTCGGCCTTGGTTAACGAATCTCGGCAAAATGTCCATGACCCAGGTAGGACAGAGGATGGTGTAAGGAAGCCCTGCCTCGCGGATGGCCTTTTCGGCCAGAAACTTCCGATTGACCATGGGAAACCAGCGATTCTCCTCAGCGACGGACGCGCCTGAAATATAGGAGATTCGCTCCACACCATGCCTGGAGGCCACTTTCGCGACCGCCTCCGCTACCTGTTGCTCGGCCTCAGTTGGAAGACTGATGTGGACACCGTAGCAGCCGCCCAACGCTTTCTCCAGACAACCGTTATCCATTGGATTTCCGGCAACCATTTCGAAAGAGTCGTCAAACATCTTGCGCCCCTTTTCAAAATCCCTCGTCATGATCCGCACCTGGAATCCCGCTTCTTTCAGGCAGCGAGAAACAGGTTGTCCCAACATTCCGGTCCCACCGATAACCAAGATAACCTTTTCCATGATTTTATCCTCCTTGAAATTTTGCTGCGTGACACTTTTTTGCTTCAACTGTTCAAAACGCACTTTAATGCGCGGCACCAAGCTTCCCAACAGAGACCAGGGGCGACGAGGACTTGTTTAGTGCTCGCAGAACCAACCCGGTGCGCAGGAAACTCCATATCCCGGCAAAGCCGCCGCAGATAAGGGCGATCCACGAAAAGTCGGGCATGTAGAGCAGCCAAAAGCCGCGCGTTGCGCCCAGCAAGGGAGTCAGGGTGAAAGCTACCAACAGGTTAAAGCCCAGCGGAAGCAGTACATGCAGCCCCCACTTGCGTGCCCCGCTCGGGCGACTCATCGGATCTCGACGCCAGCGGCGTAATAACCGCAGGGTAGCGGCAACGCCGATGATTTGGAAAAGCGGGATGAGCAGCAAAGCGCGTTGCACCCAGGGCATAAAGCCAAACTCTATTGGCGCGGACTGTTCGCCGGCCAGTAGCGTTGTCACGCCTGCCCCTACCTCGGATAGGGATGGGGTCATCAAGTAGCCGTAGGTATTGAAGAACAGGGCCACGCCCTTTTTTTGCTCCGGCAAGAGCGCCATATAAGAGAAGGAGTTGGGCACGATACCGGTGTGCCAGACGGTCTTGGCCTGGCCGGTCTCATCAACGAACCACCCCATGCCGTACTTCCCCATTGACATGCCCATCTCAATATCTTCCGCCACCCCATGCTGAAGTTCATTGATGCTTTCAGGTGAGACAATTTGAACATTCCCATAGCGTCCTCCGTTCAGAAGCATGATCATGTAGCGGCCCATATCTTCAGAACTGGCGATGAGCTGGCCAGATGGAAGCGAACCATACGGGACAGGCAGATTGGGCGCGGCAAAGGGAACGGCAAACCAGTAGCGGTGGCCTACCGCCAGGCCATTTTGTTTGGCTATGGCCAGTGAGGTGTAGGCGTGGTCCATATCCAGAGGAGCAAAGATGCGGTTTTGGACGTAGTCCGCATACAATTCACCACTGGCGGCCTCGATGATCAGCCCCAGCAAATTGTAATTGGCGTTGGAGTATTCAAACGCCGAGCCGACCGGGCGGCTGAGCTTGAGCGTTGATAACGCCCGTGCCTGGCGCTCGGTGGCGCCCGGACTGTTGTCGAAATCGGCCAGAGGAATCCTTCCGGATGCCGTGGACAGGCCGCTGGTCTGGTTCAACAGGTGGCGCACGGTTATCTGGGCGGAAGCCTGAAGGTTCGCCACCCGGAACCAGGGCAGGTAACGCTGGATGGGGGCATCCAGCTCGATCTTTCCGGCTTCGACGAGCTGCATCATGGCCAGGGCGGTGAACGATTTCGTGAGAGAGCCAATAAAGAAAGGCGTTTGAGGGGAGGGCGCTTCACCACCTGGGCGGGCCTGACCAAAGCCGCGCAGGTGTACAATTTTGTCGCCTTCGACAATGGCAAGAGATGCACCAGGGATGTTCAGACTCTGCATTTGTTGTTCGACGTAAGCGTCAATTGCCTCATGGGAAACGCTGTCGGCATCCGTTTTTGCCGAAGCAGGCTGGGCGAATAGCCGAGGAGTCAGCGCCAGCGCAGTGCAAACGAGCAATGATGGGAAGATAAATTTCTTGACGTTCATATTTTCGCCTCCTTAACTGTCAATGACCTGTCGCGGCGCGGTACCCGCCGGTTGGCTACGGCGGCGGCTGCAACGACGACCCACAGCACGGCGGCCCATACGAGGTACCAGGTCACAAGGGGCGCCCCTGTTATCGACACAGGCATGCAGATCAGCCAGAACGCTAGCATACTCGCGTGCATGAGCATCGCCACAAGCAGACTCTCAGTACGGTCGTAGACCCACACCATGAGCACCCTGTAGGCCGGCACAAAAGAGAAGAGGACCGC
Source organism: uncultured Caldilineaceae bacterium (assembly GCA_964622215.1). Taxonomy (GTDB): domain Bacteria; phylum Chloroflexota; class Anaerolineae; order 4572-78; family J111; genus DSQQ01. The sequence continues at coordinate 4,906 of CAZUNT010000199.1, read as the reverse complement.
AGGCAGGAAGAGGGCCAAAGAGAGCCCTCCGGAGGAAGAGGCGCTCCCCCATAAGTTCACCAGGAAGTGCCATGCTCCCCACAGGAGGCCTACAATGAATCCGGTGGTAAAAATCCCGTACCGCAGCCTCATCCTGGGCACAGCAAACCCAGTCCAGCCCAGCTCCTCGAAGAAGCCTGTAGCCAGCCCTCCCACGATGCCGAACAGCAGCAGAGATGCCTTGTCATCCGTAGTGAATATGCCGGGTAGGAACTCAGGGAAGAAAAGCAAGAGCGCGAAGAGTGACGCTATCACCGAGAGCGGGCCGATCAGGAGCGCGGCTGCGTACCAGCGAGCGCCCACCCGCCACTTGAGCAGCCGGGATCGTAACTCGCGAAAGCCAGCCCTCCCATAGACGAGACCGGTCAACAGAACGCCTGCTACGCTGGGGCCGACATACATCGCCAGCATGGCGAATGGTAACAGTTCCTCATTGCCTGTCCTGGGGCCCGGGATTCCGCCGAGTACGAGGATGACGCTGCCCCACGAGAGAGCGAACGCCAGGGCGAAGTAGGTCAGTACCGGGTGCTTCTTGGTGAAAATTTTAATGGTCGTCATAATGTTCTCCTTTCGGGTTAAAGTTTTCTTCGTTTATGATTTTGCTTGTTCGGCCAGGTGGGCTTGGTAAGCCTTCCAGCCAGGACACCAGCCTGTGTGCCAGCGCCACAGCCGCGCCATTAAAGATTTGGGGTTGGCTTCAGCCTTTTGCCTGATGGCGCAGGTCTCGCAAGCAAACGTCTTTTCTAAGCTGGGGGTAGAGTTGGTATTCATTATCATTTCCTTTCATTGATGTGAATTTCAAAATAATCAAACTATCAGCGCCAGGAGGCGCGTCGCCTTATTTTTTATTTGAATGTTGGGCAGATGAACCACCGCAGGTAACTGAGATTAAGGTCAAATTGAGATCGCGGATGCGCTCAAGCAGGCCGTGGAGCGCGGCCTGGTCAGGCAGCGGGCCGGAAAGCAGGGTCTCATTCCCTTCCAGGTGCGTCAACTTCAGGCCGGCAAACCAATCCGACCAGCGTTGATCCAGATGGCCTCTGATTTTGATTTCGTAGTATTCCGGCATAGTAGCCCTCCTTTGAAATAAACAAATCAAAACCTGTTTTGATGCTTGGCTACTATTGTATTTCTTTGTTCCAGTAAGGCGCGAATGTTTTCCGGTATAACCGTTTCTCGTCCTTGCTTCATATATTCTTCGCAAGTAGCATCTCCAGCCCCCAGGCAGGCTTTGCAATGAACACCCATATTAAGTGCTTTGCCCTGGATTACGTCTACAAAGTTACAATAAGGCACCAAATCTTCGCATCCCTCCTGTTTGAAAAAATTTACAAATCCACATCGTTTGGCTACAAAATGCCAGTCATTCTCTTTGCCGTCGTCTTTGTAATAAGCGAAATCAAAACTGTTCGGATCTTTCATTTCTGACATTCTCTTGGAAACTTTTTGCAAAAGTTTTATGAATAATCCGCTGAACACAAATTTTTGCCCCAGCCATATAAGAGGTTTTGGCATTTTTTTAAATAAATCTTCTGTCAGATCATAAAAAATCAAAACGGTTTCTTCGGCGGATTTGCCATTTCTTTTCATGGCTTTGTGTACCGCCACCATTTGAGCGCCAACAATGCTCAATTCGTTAAATGGATTAATCGTTCCGCCAAAATAAGGGACTCTTGGAATCATATCTTCAAATTCGATTTTTGCCTGAGAAATGATTTTCTCTGCAAATTTTTCATCGTATGATACTGTGAGTTTCTTCTCGGCTTTGACACAAAACTTATCAAATTCCTTAAGTAATTTTCCCCTTTTCTGAATAAAATAATCATACCGCACTCTTTGTTCAACTTGGAGAGTTTTTTGATTGGTTACCATTTTTTTACCTTTTTACACATTGGTTAATATGATTTTAATCAGCATAATCTTGATCACTTCATTTATCTGACCAGACTATAGCAAGTAATGTGGGGAGATGTCATCCCCATATGTGATGATTAGGGTGGGGATTTTATGATTGGGGTGGGGAGAAATATGAGGAGGGCTAGAGCAAGCCCAGGTTTTCGGCCCGCGCCACCGCTTGCCGCCGGTTATGCGCGCCAAGCTTGCCGTAGATGTTTTTGGTGTGGGTGCGAACCGTACTCAGGGAGATCATAAGTTCACAGGCGATTTCTGGGCCGGATAGCTCGGTTTTGAACAGCCGTAGGATTTCGAGTTCACGCTCGCTGAGTGGTTCGACTCTTGACAAAGGATCAGCCGTGAAGGACGAGGGCAGCGACTCCAAGATTTGGCTTTCATCTTTTGCCTCGTCCCCAAACGCTGCCAGTAGCTTGCTCACGTACTCCGGCGCCAGGCCACGCGATGTTGCCTGGCGCAGCAACTTAGCCAGCGGTTTACCTTCATCCACAAAGAGACGCACATAGTTTTCCGGTTCGCCAATGACAAAAGCCTGCTCCAGTTTGATAAGAGCTGGCTCGGTGTGGCCCTGGGCAGACAGGGCTATTGCTTGCAGCACCAAGATCTCAAGCACACTCTGCATTTTTCCGGCAGTCCGGGTGATTTGGTACAACCGCCCTAATAACGACAGGGCTTGCTCGAATCGATTTTGCCCTATGAACACCCGGGCCAGAGCCAGGTATTCAACATCCCGGTAAAATTTAAAGTCATCGTCAATGTTTAAATGACTAGCCTGCGCCCAGCGTGCCGCAGATTCGACATCTCCACGCGCCAGATCTAATCGGGCCTGATAAGCCGCAACCCTATCCACTCCCCAGGGAGAAAAGCTGGCAAAGATCTGCTTTGCCTCTTGCAGCGCTTTGTGCGCCTGTTCATCATTGCCAAGAGCCTGGTGAATGTGAGCCAGGTCAATACAGTTTAAAGCCAACAACTCGGCCACGTTCCAGTCCCGATCTAAGGCGATGCCTTTAGTGATGTAGCGATAAGCATCGTCCAACTCGTTCCATTGGCGCAAGATAGAACCCAGACCAACATAAACAGATCCAGTAAAGGGCATATCCATCCGGCCTGTATGGCGTTCGGTAAATTGAAGCGCTTGTTCATAGATGCTTCTGGCTTGATGCAAATGAGCCAGGTCAGTATACAGTCCGGCCAGATTGAGAAAGCTCAACGTCGTGATGAAACTACCCCCTGTTTTCTCACTGGCAGCCACTGCCTCGGTGAAAATGTCCAGGGCTGCCTGAAGCTCACCTTGATGACGATAAGCAACACCCAGATATAAGGCGGTTTGAGCCCGAATTGCTGTTGCCTCTGGTAGCAACTGTTCCAACGCTTGACGAGCATGGATAATTGTTTTGGCGTGTTCGCCTCTGACAAAGGTCAGGTAGGCGCGATGGGAGTGAATATGCCCGCGAATGATTTCCGCCCCCGTGTCATTTTCCCGGCCAAGATTAGCCATTGCTGCTTCGGCATCCGACAAACGGGCTTCGGCAGCCTCGAACTGCCCGGTCAGGTGCAGCGTCCAGGCGTGAATAACGCACAAATATGGTTGCTCTTTCACCAGATTTTCAGGGAGGGCGTTGATCCAGCCGGAAACGGCAGCGTGTTCGCCCTCCTCCAAAATCTCAAGAGCCAGAGCTTTTAGCAAATCAGTCGCATGTTGATAATCTTTTGCCGCAAGAGAATGTTGCAAGGCTTCACGATTTAATCCCTGGCTGGCGAACCACTCAGCAGCCCGGCGATGTAATTGGGGCATACGGTCCGGTTCAGTTTCGCCCAAACGCTGGCGCAGCAAGTCGGCAAACAGGTGGTGGTAGCGATACCATTGTCGCCGGTCATCATTCAGGGGCACGACAAAGAGGTTCCGCCTCTCCAGCCTCTCGAGCATCTCCTGACCGCCTGAAACGCCGGTCACTGCATCACAAAGGGGGCCGGTGAGTTGGGTGAGAATTGCGGTCTGGAGGAGGAAGGTCTGGACCTCTTCCGGCTCGCGAGCAAGCACCTCCTCCAACATAAAGTCCATAATGAAGCGATGGGTGCCCGCAAATGCCCGGATGAAACTATCCACACGTTCCGCATCCCGTCCCCGTATAGAGAGAGCAGCCATCTGCAAGCCGGCAATCCAGCCTTCCGTACGTTCTTCGAGCACCGCGACCGATTCAGCATCCAGACGGAGGCCCATAACGTCGTTCAGGAACTGGGTTGCTTCGGGCTTGGTAAAGCGAAGATCAATAGCTCGGAGTTCAACCGCTTGGCCGCGCGCCCGCAAACGGGCTAAAGGAAGCGGTGGATCCGAACGGGCAGCGATCACCAGATGGAATGTTTTGGGGCAATGCTCGAGTAAAAAAACCACTTGCTCATGCACAGCCTGGCTGCTAATAAACTGGTAGTCATCCAACACCAGGGAAATCTCCTCACTGGCGATATCTAAATCATTGATAAGGCTGGTAAGGATTGCTTTAGAGGGGATTTGGCGCCCCGCCGCCAACAGTTTCGCAGCTTCGTCCCCGATCGTATGATCAGCCTCTTGCAAGGCAGCGACCAGATAGTTCAGGAAGCGCTCAGCCTGGTTGTCATCCTTGTCGAGAGACAGCCAGGCGGCAGGCATTCCAGAGTTGGCAATACAAGATGCTACCAGGGTAGTCTTGCCAAAACCGGCGGGAGCGGTAAGCAGGGTCAGTGGACCGCACAGCCCCTGTGCAATCCGTTCCTGGAGCCGCGGCCGGGAAACCAGCCCTGATCGGGTGAAGGGCAGGCGTAGCTTGGTGCGGATGAGTGGGTCAGCCTTTGGCATACGGCAGTCTCCGGTCATAGTTGGAGAACACGATCACTTCGCTCAAGTTTACATCACCTGATACCGTCAAGTGGACGGCATCAAGGAAGAGTTGGTCTTGAGGTGAGAGGGTCGCTCATATGG
>CAZUNT010000198.1:2494-13213 GCA_964622215.1 uncultured Caldilineaceae bacterium | reverse complement strand
ATATCATGCGCCCCGGCCAAACCCCAACCGAGGTTACGGCGCGGGTTTTACTTGAGCTAGACCCTTTGCTACAAGATACCCGGCCTGACTGGATTTTGGTTCAAGGTGATACCACCACCGTTATGGCGGCATCAATTGCGGCCCGGCATCTCAAAATCAAGGTGGGCCACGTTGAAGCTGGGCTTCGTACCGGCGATATGCTCAATCCCTTCCCCGAAGAGATGAACCGGGTGGTGGCCGATGCGATTAGTAATTTACATTTTGCGCCCACGCCCCGCGCCCGTGATAACCTTTTGCGTGAGGGTATTGCCGAACGATCCGTTGTGGTTACAGGTAATACGGTTATTGACGCCTTACTGGAAGTTGCTGATCGGCCCTGGACGCCTGGGCCAGAGCATCCCCTGCACAAATGGCATAACCATAACAGCCCCTCCAACCTGCCCAAATTTATTACGATTACCGCTCATCGGCGAGAAAACTTTGGCGCTCCTCTGGAAAACATCTGCATGGCCTTAAAAGAGATTGCCCGGCAAGGCCAGGACAAGTTACACCTGATTTATCCGGTACATCTCAATCCCAACGTGCGCGAGCCGGTGGAGCGCCTGTTGGGTAACATTCCCAATGTTACCCTGGTTCCCCCGCTTGATTATCTGTCCCTGGTCCATCTGATGAAACATAGTACCCTGATTTTAACCGATTCGGGTGGTATCCAAGAAGAAGCCCCCAGTTTAGGAGTGCCGGTGCTCGTCTTGCGCCACGTCACGGAACGACCGGAAGGGGTGGAAGCCGGAACTGTGCGTGTGGTTGGGACCGACCCTGAAAGGATTGTCAGCGAGACTTTTCACCTATTGACCAATCCTGAAGCTTATCAGGCTATGGCTAAGGCAGTCAATCCTTATGGTGACGGCCATGCCGCGCAAAGAATCGTGGACAAGTTATTAGAAAATGGATAACGTTGTGTTTAATACCCATAAAACTTCGGCAACTCGTTTTTGGTTGGCTATCATCATCTTGGGGGCGATTTGCCTGCGGGTGGCGGTGGCGTTTTTTCTGGGTGATCATGTCGTTGAGATGCCAGGGACTCAGGATCAGATTTCCTACGATACCCTGGCTCAGCGAGTTGTAGGCGGTTACGGTTTTTCTTTTCCCATAGATTGGTGGCCGGCCACGCGAGCCGGAGAACCAACGGCTCACTGGTCCTATTTATACACGTTTTATCTGGCGGCAGTGTATAGCCTGGTTGGGTACCATCCTCTGATCGCCCGGTTAATCCAGGCAGTTTTGGCCGGTATCTTGATGCCCTGGTTCGCCTATCGCCTGGGCCGTCACTATTTTGGTGATCGGGTGGGGTTAATGACTGCCGGTTTAACTGCGTTTTATGCTTATTTTGTTTATTATGCCGCCGCCCTGATGACCGAAACTTTTTATGTCGTCGCTATCATGTGGAGTTTAGATTTAACCCGGCAATTAGGCCAGACTTTCCCTAAACCGTCTTCGACCTCTTTCTTTGGTTTCCTTTTTCGGCCTGAGTGGTTTTTGCTGGGGTTAGCCCTGGCTGTAACGGTGCTTTTACGACAGGTGTTTCTGCTTTTTATCCCTTTTTTGTATGGTTGGTTGCTGTGGCGCAGCTACCGCTATCAAACTAGGCCGGTTGGGCAAACTCTGGGGATTTTGGCAGGGGCGACCTTGATTTTGATTTTGGCCGTTGCGCCATGGACATTTCGCAATTATCAAGCTTTTGGACGCTTCGTTTTGCTTAATACCAACGCCGGATTTGCCTTTTTTTGGGGTAATCATCCTGTTCACGGCTATAATTTTATCTCCATCTTACGGGCAGATGGCGGACCATCTTACCAAGATTTAATTCCACCGGAGCTGGTCCGGTTGAATGAAGCAGAACTTGACCAAGCCTTGCTAAAACGGGGGTTGGGTTTTATTCAAGCCGACCCTGTTCGTTATCTGGTCTTATCTTTTAGCCGGATCAAAGATTATTTTCAATTCTGGCCCTCGGCGGATTCAGGGCTGATTAGCAACCTGTCCCGCGTTTTTTCGTTTGGTTTATTATGGCCTTTTATGCTTTATGGCTTAGTTCGCAATTTCCGCCGTTCTTTGTCAGCAGAGATTTTGGTTCTTTACTTGTTTGTAACCAGTTATACCTTAATCCATCTGCTTTCCTGGGCTTTAATCCGCTATCGTCTACCCGTCGATGCGGTGTTACTTCTTTTTGCGGGTGTTGTTTTGCTGGAGTTATACGAGAAATTTAAACGCCGTTTGGTGAAACCTGCAAAGACTTTCGCTTCTTCATCACTTCACCTTGGCGATTAGGGAAAGAGAATTTTAATTAATTCAAACCTTTTTCAAACTTGGCCGTAATATAATTGATTGAGGGTAACTACTCAGCCGACCTTATGTCTTAGCAACCCTGACCGTCGACCGTTGACCACCGAAAAGATGGGTTACAGGGCGAATTATGGCGGTCGGCAGTCTGCGGTCGGCGGTCAGGAATACTCAATTTGGGGTAGCCTGAGTAGTTACGATTGAGGAAAGGTTATCTTGAGTGGGGGCAAAAGATCGTGGCTGCCATTATTGCCATTTGTAACCAGAAGGGCGGCGTGGGTAAAACGACAACATGTCTATCATTGGGCGCTTGCCTGGTGGAGCTAGGTTATACAGTTTTACTTATTGATCTCGACCCTCAAGCCCATCTGACATTATCCCTGCAATTCAAACCTGAGCAATTGTCCCGTACTATTGGCGCTGCATTTATGACAAATGCTTCCCTGTCAAGTGTTAGTTATGAAAGCAGAGTGCAAGGGTTGAGTATTGCCCCGGCCAATCAAGAATTAGGATTGATTGACAAGTTGCTTTTTGGCCGTCAGGGTTATGAGTTTTTTTTAAGAAATCATCTGCAAGGGATGAAGGGGGATTCCTATAATTTTGTACTCATCGACTGTCCGCCTACGTTTGGCACTTTGACTCTAAACGCTTTAACGGCGGCTGATTCATTAATTATCCCTACCCCTTGCGAGTATTATACGGCCCAGGCGCTGCGGAGTGTTATAAATTTGACCAAATTGGTGCGCCAAAAAACCAATGCCCACCTTAAGTATCGTATTCTCATAACTATGTACGACCGGCGTAATCGGGTAAGTCATTTTATTCGTGACCAAATGCAGCGAGATTTAAGCCCTGTTCTTCTTGAAACTATTATTGAAGTAGATACAAAGTTGAAAGAAAGCCCAATTTATGGTCAGCCGATTACCCTTTACTCTCCCAAAACGCGCGGCGCTCGACAATACCGGGCCTTAGCTAAGGAGTTAACAAATCATGGAGCCTAAAGATCTCAAAGAGCAGTTGGAAGGTCTTTTTTCCGGCCTGGTAGACCCCGCCGATAGCCAACAACAAGCTAAATCGGCTCAAACACAGAGTCAGCTACATCAAGAAGACCCCACCCTGGTAAACCATGAACAAGGGCAAAGAGAGAGTGTATCTCCCCCACCCATAACAGCCCCCATAATTGAGCTATCCACCAAGCCGGTGGAACGCCGCCAGATTTGCCCTTACCTGGGGCTGGTTGATGATCGGGTTTCGCATCTTTCTTACCCCGAAACGACTCATCGCTGTTTTGTCGTCGATCAAATATTATCAATCCCTTTAGATCATCAATCCTCATTCTGTTTCGCGGCCAATTACCAGACGTGTTCACGTTTTATTGAACCACAGCCTGCTCGGCAAGCTGTTCAGCCACTACCCCTGGCTAAACCTGGGGCAACAATTCGCGCTGCAAAAGGGTTTTCGCCGGGGAATTTAAAATGGGGCTTAGCCGGTTTGGCCATAAGCTTGGTCATGGTTGCTGTCTTGTTCTACTTTTTCCGTGGCTCATCTTCTCCAACAAGCGTGGCGACTCAGGAAATCGTCGTTCAACTTGCCCCTACTCTAACCGCTACCCCCTCTCCAACCCACACCGTTAATCCCGTCACGTCGACGCCTGTATCGGTCGCATTGTTACCCACTCCAATTCCCACCGATACCCCGGCGCCTGGTGGTAAAATTTTGGCTTTGTTTCCAGAGGAAGCCTATATCGGTTGGTTGGGCAGCAGTGAAGATTCGGGTAATCACTTTGGAGACTCCTTTCTTTATGCCGGTGTTTTTGAAGGCCAAATTTATCAGAGCGCCTTTCAATTTGATCTCAGTTCTGTTCCACGTGGCGCTCCCATTTATTCTGCCGCCATTCATATGACCGGTCTACGCGAGGATCGGTTGGCTATTCATAATGACCGCTCGAATGTCGGTGGCACCTGGTCGCTGCGTTTGTTGGGGCCAGAGATTGACGAGGGTTGGATTGGGCATAGTTATCAGGAAATTTTTAATACTTCTGTTCTGCAAACTTTGCAACCGGTCTTAAGTGATAAGGATTTAGCCGTTGGGCAAACTAACGTATTTGAGTTATCACCCACCCAGGTACAAATCCTGCAAACGCGGATTACGGATAATGAGGAACCTTTAGTCTCTTTTCGGGTGGAGGGGCCTGTAGTTGGGCCAGATAATTTGTTTGCTTGGGATACCGGTTATGGCCCACAGAGCCAGGGTAATAGAGTAACCTTGTTTTTGAATATTGGACCTGAACCGGCTACACCACCTCCTTACAAATATGTGGTTGTGACCAGTACGCCTACGCCTGAAAATGTGGTGACTGCCGCCGCCATTGCCAGACAGATGACCGCCGAAGCAACACGGATTGGTACCGCAACGCCTGTTTCACCTAACATGGTTACCGCCACCCCCATACCCGCCGATTTAGTTATCATTCCGACACTTAGGCCAGAGAATGCAGCTACCGCTCAGGCTCAAGCGGAGCTTGCTACGGCCATTGCGTTTACTACCGGCACGCCTACCCCCATTCCTACCAATGCAGTGACAGCTACACCTACCCCCACTCCGTCTCCCACGCTCTTGCCCGTTGGTTCCGATCCGCTTATTCCTTTTGTGCTTGTTACCTCTACTCCTACACCCCCAACAATCTTTGCCGCAGCTACAATATCTGTGCAGCAAACAGCCCAGGCCCAACGAATTGGCACACCAACGCCCATACCGACAAATTGGGTCACCCCCATTGTGGTTACAGCTTCTCCTACCCCGGTTAATGCCGCTACAGCTCAAGCCTTGGCCGAACTGGCCACGGTTGTGGCGTTCACTACCGGAACTCCTACGCCCACCCCACGTAACATAATCACTGCTACCCCAACGCCGGTTTATGAAAATGTTCCCTATTTACTCACTCCACCAGCCCCACCTTCAACGCCTACACCGCTTCCATCTATTCCTGCCTCTTTACTTGGCAAAATTCTATTCAGATCAGATCGAGGTGGAGATTCTTCACGCCAATCATTGAGTCCTGCGGAATATGAACAACGAACTGGTCAAACAGCCCCAGAGCCGGGGACGAGAGTGTTTTTAACTGATCCTCAAACCGGTCAGGTTGCTGAATTTGTCATTACGCCGCCGACTGATGTTTATGTTTATGATCCAAATACAGGTGAATTGGGACGCTTGACTAATGGCTGGCCTTATGATATTGCCAAAAAACGAGATGCTTATTCGGCAGACCTGGTCTATTGGACTTATACAAAAAAACAATTGTGGACGAATATAGAGGTGTCGTTGGGTGTTGATTCGGATGGGAGGGAAAGAATCCAACGAATACCAACCGATGTGCTGTCTGTTCACTTTTATGACTTTAAATATAAACAAGAAGGTATTGTAACCCGGATGGGGGCAGGAATAGCCTATGACCCAGTCTGGTCTCCCATCAGCAATCAAATTGCTTTTGTGGCTACTGAGAGTGGTAATGATGAAATATGGGTGATTAATTATGAAGGGACTGATCCTCGCCAACTCACCCGAAACACGTGGGAGTGGGATAAATCGCCATCGTGGTCGCCTGACGGTAAGCAAATCGTGTTTATGTCTAATCGAACCGGCAATCAACAAATCTGGATCATGAACGCCGATGGGAGTGACCAACGTTTGTTGCTGGGCTGGGATAAGTGGACCCCTTATAACGACTATGATCCGGTCTGGGTTAAATTCTTAAATCCCCCTCCCCCCCCAGATTTACCGAGATAAGAGAGGAGTATAAATAAAATGAGCTTGGGACGCTATTTCAAGCGTGTTTTCCAATGGTGGTGGTTGGTCATTTTAAGTACTGGCATTGCTGCCGGGATGAGTTATTTTGTCACCTCACAACAGCCAAAAATCTATGAGGTAACAGTTCAGCTTAGGGTTGGGCAAGATGTTACTCAATTGGTTAACCCTGGCTTTCAGGATTTTACCATCCCTGATCAATTAGCTGGTTCGTATGCTCGCCTGGTTCACCAGTACCCCCTTTTACAGGCGGTTATCGAAAGCCTGAATTTACAAATAAGTTGGGATGTTCTGCAAGGGCAAGTTACGGCGATCCCTGTTCAGGGCACCCAACTGCTTGTCATTACAGTTTGGGACATCTCACCCGATCGTGCCGTAGCTATCGCCGATGAAATTGCGCGTCAACTGATTTTACAGAGTCCAACCTCTCCTGACAATGAGGCGCGTAAGGAACGAGGGGATTTTGTAAAAGGTCAATTAGACGATTTAGAGTCCAAAATTCAGGTAGCCAAGGCGCAGTTGGAAGAACTCAGGGCAGAACAAGCCAAGACTTTTAGCGCTCGCCAGTTGCAGGATATCCAAAACCAAATGAACTCCTTAGAGGGCCTCATCACTACCTGGCAAGGAAACTATACCAATCTATTAAGACTTCTTGAGGGTACAGATAGCCCTAATTTCTTGGCTATTGTTGAACCGGCCCAATTGCCAACTGCCCCGGTCAGGCCAAACATTTTGCTGAACGTGATCCTGGCTGCGGCTGCGGGATTTGCCTTGTCTGTGGCTGCTGCTTTACTGATTGAGTATCTGGATAATACCATCAGATCAGTAGACGATTTGAAATTATCGTTGGGGGTGAATGTTCTGGGTAGTGTCAGCCGGATGAAAGGGGTGGGTTACCAGGACAAGTTGGTTACTAATCTTAATTCTTTTTCCTCCATAACTGAGGCCTACCGGCTTATGCGCACCAATGTCCAGCTTATTACAGCCGACTTGCCAAATAAATCTATTGTAGTCACCAGTTCTAACCCCGGTGAGGGCAAAAGTATTACTGTGGCCAACTTGGGGGTCATGATGGCTCAGGCCGGTTTCAAAACAGTTATTGTCGATGCTGATTTACGCCGACCCGCTTTGCATAAAATCTTCCAGCTTTCTAATTCCGAAGGATTGACCGACCTGCTCGGTTTACCAGAATTTGCTTTTGATAACTATCTTCTAAAAAATGTGGGTGTTGAAAATTTGAGAATTATTACCAGCGGTCCTTTACCTGCTAATCCGGCCGAATTACTGAATTCGCCCCGAGTGATCGAATTGCTGCATCACCTGGCAAAATCAACCGATGTGATTATTCTCGATAGTTCACCTGTTCTGGCTGTAACCGACGCCATTGTTTTAGCCCATCAAGTTAGTAATGTTATTCTGGTGGTTGAGGCCGGGCGCACTCGTCGCCCTGCCGTCAGGCAAGCACTGGAGAGGCTGCACCGATCGGGCGCCCAGATCATAGGAGGTGTTTTGAATCGAGCCGGGCGTAATGACGGAACCTACGCCCGTTATGTGCATTATGCTCATGGAACCCATGATTTGCCCGATCAACGAGGCGCTACGTTACGGGGTTGGCGGCAGTGGCTGTCTGCGTTTAAATAATCTATCATATTCTCAATGTCATTAAGTTAAGGAGTCCAGACTTCAGTCTGGCCGGCAGAATAAATTCTGCACTCCGGCTTATCTTAATGACATTGATCATATTCTAATCAGTCGAGGGTAACAAAAACAATATGGATCAATTAAGAGTAGGTGTTATTGGTACAGGAGCCATGGGGCAGCAGCACTGCCGGGTTTACTCAAACATGCGTCGAGTACAACTGGTAGGAATTTGTGACACCAGGCCCGAGGTGGGTAATCGAATTGCTCAACAATATGAAGTGCCTTTTTACGATAGGGTCGACGACTTATTGAAGGAAGTTGATGCAGTTAGCCTGGTTGTCCCTACGCCATATCATTTTGAATTGGCCATGCATTGCCTGGCCCGTGAAGTTCATGTCCTTGTTGAAAAACCTATAACTGAAACGGTAGCTCAGGCTGAAATTTTGACTCAAGCCGCCGAGGCGAGTAACCGGGTGGTTTTAGTCGGACACATCGAGCGCTTCAACCCAACTTATTCTGAATTAAAGAATGTATTGGATGACGTCACTCCCCTGGTTATCAACTTGCGCCGGCTTAGCCCATATCAGAGCAGTAATAAGGATGTTGATGTTATCTTGGATTTGATGATTCACGATTTGGATTTAGTGCTGGATTTGATGCAGCGAGAACCAAGTTCAATCAACGCCTACGGGCTGATCGCCTTTAGTGGTACAATTGACCACGCCATCGCTCAGCTTGGTTTTGAGGCAGGACCACTTGTAACCGTAACCGCCTCTCGTGTTACTGAACAAAAGGTTAGACAGCTAGAAGTGACAGCTATGGAAGCCTACCTGGAAGGTGACCTGCTGAATAAGAGTATTCTGGTTCATCGTCGGACATTTGGAGAATATTTGAACAACCACAAGTACCGCCAGGAGAGTATTGTTGAGAGTATTCACGTGCCAACGGTCGAGCCACTTTTTTTAGAGTTGCAACATTTTGTTGAATGTATCCTAAAAGATAAATCACCCCGAACTTCGTCCAGAGATGGTTATAGGGCGCTCTGCCTGGCTCAGACCGTCTCTGATGCGGTTCATAAAAATATGGTTGATGCAAACATATTCACCCGGCCCAAATTAATCAAAAATTAGATGTAGTGATAGAATGAGCGTAAATTGAAGAAAGGATAAAAAATCGCCTCAGTTTAGGTAAAAGCCCTATCCCCAATTAATCAATAACAATTGCTTTTCATTCTGGACTCGCAACAACTCTTTTTGATGAACCGGGGTTAAGATGATCGATTTTTAACCTATGTTGCAATCCTTTCACCTGCCTCAGGGATCAAAACTTATCTCAAAAATACCCTGTCTGGAGTTGTGGGTGGTGGTCTTGTCTTTCATCCTCTACATAGCCACATTATCTCGCAACTTCACAGGAGCCAGTTTGGGGTTTGTTACTGGGATTGAAAAAGACAATTGGACAGCTATGCTGCAATCCCATAAAATACTGGTTCAGCCTTTGGGTTGGGGGTTTTATCATCTTTGGCGGCTGGCCGGCTGGCAGGGTAGTGGCTTATTCCCGCTGCAAATATACAATGCCTTAGCTGGCGCCCTCTGCGTGGGGCTGATTTATCTGATTGGTAAGCGATTAGCCGGCTCGCCTGTTATCGGCTTGGTGGTGGCCTCAGGTTTTGCGGTCTCAAGTGGCATCTGGCTATTTAGCACCCAGGCCGAATTTGTAACTCCTCCCCTCTGTGGCATGTTAGCTGTACTTGGGTGGCTGCTTAAAGCCGGGGACAAAAGTTCTCACCGTCCCCGGTTTGCTTTCATCCTCGGGCTGGGTGTTAGCTTCTGTATTCTGCATTATATAACCGGCGTATTCTTAATACCTATAGTTATGGTTGGCCTGTTGTTGATAGAGGGCCAAACCTGGCAGAATCGCTTTAGACAGGTTTTTTACTTTCTCTCTGTCGTTACACCCATCGTGGGGCTGGTCTACTTCTCAATAATTTACTTTGTGCATAATATTCGAGATTGGCAGGGGCTACAACAGTGGCGATTATACGAGGGACAGGGCACAGGAACTCTGTATGGTCAGGTGAAATTAACCAACTTGCTGTTTGGGGGGTACGCTTTCCTGAGGACTCTGACCAGTTACACGCTGGGGCTAGAGGATCGCACCTCCTTATTTTTGGCCGGGGCAACCTGGCTTCAGCGAGTGGCTTTTGTTGGTTATTATGCCCTTATCCTGGTCATCGTAGCTGTACCGGTGGGAGTAGCTTTTATTAAAAGGCGACAGTTGTGGCAGAGTTATCGTTGGGTTTTGGCAGTTATTACTACCTGGATGGTATTGTATAGCGCCTTTGCTTTTTATTGGGTACCCAAGGATATGGAGTTCTGGCTGCCTGTTTTAGTGGCCTGGTGGCTGCTTGTTGGGATACTATTAACGCTTCCGCGGATCGAATATCCTGAGTCTGTTGATAAATGGCTGGCTCATCTTCCTAAACTATCCTTTGGTCTTAACACGGTAGTGGGGATAGTTTTGTTATTTCTCATAGCCAATGCCGTTATGGTCGTGCTGCCTCAACACTCTTTAGAACGAAACCGGTCCTATTGGCTGGCTATGAATATTAATCAGCATACCCGACAGAATGATTTAATCATCACACTCTGGCATGACTGGTATATCTCCTATTTTACCGATCACCGCACCATCTCTATTCTTGAGTTACTCCTTGAACCTGGCAGTAACAAAGAGGCTGTTTTTGCCACCCTGGATCAAAATATTGCCGGAGTGCAGGCTCAAGGGGGACATGTATTCCTGGTAGATATTCCGCCGGCTCAAGATATTCAATGGGGTGAGCTGCAGGAGGAGATAGGTTTAACCCCAACCGATATGCAACATTTCAAAACTGCCCCCGCCTGGAAGATACAAGATCAAGAAGTTTTGTTGGTG
>CAZUNT010000198.1:0-2394 GCA_964622215.1 uncultured Caldilineaceae bacterium | reverse complement strand
TGATAAGCAGCATGGTAACTTTGAGCCACGTTGGCGATAAAATCGGCAAAAAGCGGGCCTACAACTTCATTAGCAGCCCGGGTGGGATGAGAATCCTCGCCCTCACGATAATCTGCTCGCAACATGTTGTAATCGGGCGCGGTTGGATCGTCTTCGGCTAAATAGCCAAACAGGTCAAAAGTAACAATGTTGGGATGACCGCTGAGATATTCGTCCGATTTAAGCCAATTCGCAAAAGTCCTGGCTCTGGCAGCGATTTCGGGCTTGGTTTGGGCCGGGTTCAAGGGCGGCTGCGTCACCACAATAAATAACTTGTTGGGATGCTGGTCCATTTTATCGCGCATTTGCAAATACCAGGCTTTACGCTGTTCAAACTGTTCGTCGCTCACGATGTCGCTGGCAGGAAAACAAGATTTAAAGGCAATGACTTCGTGTTGGAGCAACCCACTTAACGTGTTCAAGGGCGCGCCAAATTCAGATTGGGAAAAAACTTTGATTAAACCATCCGGGTCAGTATTGTCGCCCGGAACGTTGTAACTGTAACCCAGAGGCATTCCATCGGGACCTCTCAAGCCTGAGTAGTTGTAGTCATGATCGAAAAAGTTGTAACCCTTCTGAGTCAATATTTCTCGCACGCTGCCTTGATCAATCATATTATAACCGACCGAGTGGTGCAGGAAAACCACGTTGGTAAAGTCACCTTGGTTATACTCGGTCACAGAACCACTGTTCAGAATAGATAACCCCAGGCTTTTAGCGGAATAGAGGGTTGTCGATACCCAACTCTTTAAGCCCAGGCTCTGCCCTGTCACTAAACGGATGGTTAGCAGAACGGCTAAACTCAAGATTCCAATTCCAACTACCCCGATGATAATGGGTTTGATTAAACGCAGCTGAGTATTTTTTATGGCACTCATAGATTATCCTCCTTAATTTAAAAATTGTTACAGACCCTTCCCCCAATAATAAATAAGTGATCAGCCAAACAGATAACGATAAGAATTTCGGACCCTGGAATTATTGGCTATTAACCACATCAGCCAAAATGGTATGCCTACTCCTGAGATAATAAGGAGCGGCTGGTAAAATAATTGATAGGCCAGCAGCAAGGGCGCCAGATGGTAGATGAGCCTGGAAGCTGCCATTAATACCTCAGGATGAAGTAAGTAAAGGCCATATGATTTATTGCCAAGCTGGTATACCGTTTTTGAGTAGGGAATAACCAGATTGTCAAAGGCCAGAAAAGCAAGAACAAACATCGTTACATAAAGAGTAGTCAAAGGGGTATCATAACCGCCGTCATCAAATTTGAGGCGATAAAGAGCCTCACCCTCAACTACAGCCGCTATCCCAAAGATGACCACCCCGGCCAAAAGACCCCATTTAACCTGAGCCAGCCATTTTGCCAATACCGAGAAATGAAAACCGGCGACGATGCCAAAGGTAAAATAAAAAATAGTTTTAGTGAATAAGGCCCCTTGTTGTAAAATAAACACGCCGGGCACATCTACACCCCAGAAATGCAGGTATAACAAGGTCATCGTGCTCAGTTGGATAATCGCGGCGGCAAAAAGCAACAGCCGCCACCGGGTTTTGGCCTGTTGGGTGAGGAATGAGGCCAGTAAGTAGAACTCACAAATAAGTGGGACATAGTAGTAAGCGCCCGTAGCTTGCCCCAGGATTAGTCTGGTTACATAATCGCCTGGCGCAGCGAGTTGACAGCTATTGAGGCAACTCTCCAGCCACTCTCCTCCAAAAATCACCAGAGACCAGATGAAATAAGGAATTAACAGAGCCGTAATTCGAGTCGTTATCACCTTCCAGGTAAGTCCCTGGCTGCCTCGAGCAGCATAAGCCACAAAGAACCCGGAGACAAATAAGAACGCCGGCACACTAAAGACCGTCAACTTTTTTATGATCGTCAAGGCGTAGTACGATAGAGTCCCAATTTGGTCAAAGTTGGGCGACACTACCCCTGGCAGGTAACGATGTGCCCACCAAAACATAGCCGTGAAGCCCCAGCCGGCCGCGTGGTTACAGATAACAGCCAGAATAGCGATTCCATTCAGAAGAAAGAGCCGTTTAATCATAAATTTTTACAAATTAACCCGTAGATAATCTATTTGACTATACTGGTGGCTGCTACTCCGTTCATAAACACCCAGGCCCGCCGTTTGAGCTAACTTGAGATAATCATCCCCACCGGCTAGAACGGGAATTTCGGCGTGCAGGAAATCATACATCACACAGTCAATGGCTACGGGGTCGGTGGCAAAGAACAGGCTGTTAGGCGCTTGATCGCCAAAAGTAGACAAGCGGGTTGGAGTTTGATTCTCACCTCCCAGACAGCCAAATAAGCCATCGCCTATAACCAGGCGGGTTTTATTGCGGATG
>CAZUNT010000197.1:0-13236 GCA_964622215.1 uncultured Caldilineaceae bacterium | reverse complement strand
GAATTTAACCATTAAGCAGCGTTGGTTTGTCCGGGTGAAGTCCGCTACAGTCCGTAAGCGGATAATAAAGACAGATAAAGGAAAGTAGTTTTCCCCGGCAGAGTCATCACCCTGGCCCGTAAGCAAATAAGAAAGACAAAGACCGGGAAAAGCTATCTTGCCAGGCGAAGTTAGCCTCAAATGGCTCTGTTGCACAGTTTCATTAAGAAGTCGAGCAAAACACCCGCCAACGATTTGGAACTGGCCCGCTAACGAAAGAATTTATGGTTAAGGGGGTGAAAGTGAAATGAATAAGTATAGTGGGAGTAATTTCGATGATTTTTTAACCGAGGCAGGCATCCTGGAAGAAGTCTCAGCCAAAGCCTTAAAGCGGTTACTGACTTTACAGATAGCGGATATTATGGAAGAAACTAATCTGACCAAAACCTCACTGGCTGAGAAAATGCAAACTAGCCGGTCACAATTGGATCGTTTGCTTGATCCCGA
This sequence comes from uncultured Caldilineaceae bacterium, assembly GCA_964622215.1. GTDB lineage: Bacteria > Chloroflexota > Anaerolineae > 4572-78 > J111 > DSQQ01. The sequence continues at coordinate 12,750 of CAZUNT010000197.1, read as the reverse complement.
TAATACCTCCATCACGTTAGAATCATTGGAGCATTTAGCCCGTGCAGTGGGCAAGCAACTACGGATAGAATTTGCATAACTGTCCAGGATTTTTGTCAAAGAAGAGGGGAGTTAGTTTTACTACTGGTTAGGCAATCAAAGTATCGTAGGGCCAGGGCCGCCCAAGTTATGGTCAGTGAGGCGGACGCCCGCCTCACTGCCACTCCCAAACCGGACTTAAGAATTTTCTCCTATCCGATTTTTTAGCCATCAGGCTGTTGTCACAAACTGATAACGCTGCGCGTCAGCACCTGGCGTGAACCAAGTCGTGACAGTGACCGTGCAACAGGCTCAGATTGGCATCCCCTACGGGATGCGAAGCGCTATAGCGATTGTCAGCGTGGTTGCCATTGAGATGATGCACTTCTATCACGTCCTCGGTGGTCAAGCGTAATCCAACATTCCCACATCGGCATAAGAGCGGCGTTGGTGGATATTGGTCCCACGCAGGTGTGTACCGTTTTGCCACTGCCCGCTGCAAGCTACAATCTAACGTGTTTCGTTCAATTTTGACTTGACTGACCCTCAAATGAGTTAAACTCACCTGTATCTACCTCAGCACCAGCGGCAAATAGACTTTCGACACAACCGCCCCATATTCCACTGCCCCGGCGTCGCAGGCCGCCCCGCCGATGCCATCACCATCCACCGGCCGGGCTGCACCGCGCTGGTCGGTGGCAGGAGGCGGGCAGCCGGTAGCGACAAAGTCAATCGCCGGGCTGCCGGGTTGAGGCATGTGCGTCTTGGTCGGCCCACCATTGTCGGCCAGCGGACCGAGCATAACATTGGCTGCCTGGTTGAAACCACCGCAGGAGGCGTCGCTGGAGAGATTAAATCCATTGTTGGCCAGAGTACCGGCGCAATTCCCGCCCGACGGGCTATTGGCCACGATCGAAGCTCGGACCGACACCGTACCTGTATTACGGTAAATGCCGCCGCCGCTCACACCGGCAGTGTTGCCACTGAGGGTGACATGGATCAGCGTGCTTATACCATAGTTGTACAGCCCGCCGCCGTAATTGTCCGCTGAGTTGCTGCTGAGGGTGATGTTGGTCAGGCTCGCCGTGCCAAAGTTATACAGTCCGCCGCCATAATTGCTAACCGAGTTTCCACTGAAGGCGCCATGAGTCAGCGTTATCGTGCCAGAATTATACAGCCCACCGCCATCACCCGAGCTGACCGAGTTCCCGCTGAAGGTGGTATTGGTCAACGTCGCTATGCCAAAGCTGTTGTACAGCCCGCCGCCGCTCACGCCGGCGGTGTTGCCGCTGAGGGTGACGCCCGTCAGCGTCGCCGTACTGTCGTTGAACAGGCCGCCGCCACTAAGGTCGGCAGCGTTGTCGTTGAAGGTGATATTGGTCAAACTCGCCGTGCCAAAGTTATACAGTCCGCCGCCATACTCGCTCGCCGAGTCGTCGCTGAAGATGACATGGGTCAGCGTCGTCGTGCCCTCGTTGTATAGGCCGCCGCCGCGCTGGGCAGTGTTGCTGTAAATAGTGCTGCCTTCAATCGTCACGACACCGCTACCATTGTAAATACCGCCGCCCCGTTGGCTGGCCTGGTTACGGGCAATAACGCTATTGCGGAGATTCAACTCGCCTGAGTTTTCAATGGCCCCGCCGAAGACTGTGGCCGTGTTGGAGATGATCTGGCTGTTGGTTAGGTTCAGCGTTCCGAAGTTTTGGATCGCGCCGAAGGTCCCATTACCCTGGCGCAGGGTGATGTCCTTCAAACTCAACGTTTTACCAAAAAACACCTGGAAGAGAGAGGTCGTGTTACCGCCGCTGAGGGTAATGAGACCACCGCCCTGAATCTCCGTATTCTCGGCGATTTGCTTATAAAAGGTCAGGGTAATTGTCTGGGGTGTAACGCCACAATTGAAAGTAACGATGCCACCCCCGGCCAGCGCCGCATCGAGGGCGGCTTCGGTGCAACTGGCAGGCGTGCCGGCGCCGACCACCCCGCCAGCCTGGGCGCGTTGGACTGGTGAGACCGTCAGCCACAAGGCCAGGGTTAAACTAAACATAAACGATAGACGAATGAATAAAGGGCGCATGATTATAAAAACTCCTGCGTAAATAGACCGCCGACGGCTGATGGCAGACCGCCGAAAGACATTTTTATCATCGGTGGTGTGCCGAATGAATCTAATGGATCATTAAAAATGAAATCGCTTTTGCCGCAGAACTAGCGTGAGAGCCGGTTCTGCGGGGGTGTGGAAGCCGCCACTGCTGATAAACAGGGAAGTTATTTTGGATTGTTCCTGGGTAAGGTGAGCACAGCACCGGATACAACCCTTATACCACAAATCAAATCAAAAAAGTTTACATTTTTTTACAATTTGCTGCTAGAATATCGTTATAGGGGGACCATATATGGCTAAAGGTGCTGCCACAGCCCGTATCATCGAGTCATTTACCGAATTTGGCCCATTTTTGCGCTACCTGCGCCGACGGGTTCGTTTGACCCAGCGCGAACTGGGGATTGCCGTCGGCTACAGTACGCCGCAGATTTCCTTGTTAGAAAATGGCCAGCGCCTGCCCGATCTAACCACCTTGGCTGCTTTATTTATCCCGGCCCTGAGCCTGGAGGAAGAGCCGGACCTGGCGGCACGACTGCTGGAACTCGCCGCTGCCGCCCACGGCCAGAGCAACAGCTTGCCCCTTACCCGCACCATCCGCCGCCCAATTACGATCACCGCAACCACTGAAACAACCATCGCCCTACTGGCCAATTCCCAGGCGAAGCGTCCCCCCCCCAACCTGCCGGCCCCGGTCTGGCCGCTGATTGGCCGGGAGGGTGAACTGGAGTCAGCCCGCAGCTTATTGCTCAGCCCTTCGAGCCGCTTGCTGACCTTGATCGGCCCGCCGGGCGTGGGCAAAACCCGGCTGGCCCTGCAACTAGCCTGGGAAAATGATGCCGCCTTTGCCGATGGGGCGCGCTTCGTCGAATTGGCTGCTATTCAGGAACCGGCCCTGGTCCCTCCTGCCTTGATGCAGGCGTTGGAGATTTCGGAGATAATAGGGGACGGGCCAGGCGCTGCGCTCAAGCCCTTGCGCGATTACTTACGTGATAAGCGGCTGTTCCTGGTACTGGATAATTTTGAGCAACTTTTACCGGCTGCCTCCCTGGTCGCGGAGTTACTGGCGGCCGCACCTTATCTCAAGATTCTCGTCACCAGCCGGACCCCGCTCCATCTTTACGGGGAACACGAGTTTTCTGTAGCGCCACTAGCCCTGCCTGACCTGGCTCGATTACCTTCGCCCGATAAGTTCACTCACTTCCCGGCAATCGCTTTGTTTGTGGCCCGGGCCCAGGCGGTCCAGCCCAATTTTGCCCTGACCGCAGAAAATGCCCTGGCGGTAGCGGCGATCTGCGCGCAGTTGGACGGTTTACCTCTGGCGATTGAATTAGCCGCCGCGCAGAGTAAACGGTTTACCCCCCAGGAGTTAGCCGTCCGGCTAGCCTATAAAAACTCACCGGCTCGTCATGACTCGACGGGTTTGAAAGTTTTGGCGTTTGGCTGGCACAATTTACCACCTCGCCACCAAACTTTGACCAACGCGATTGACTGGAGTTATCAACTGCTTGAACCTGACGAACAGGAGCTATTCAGGCAGTTGGGCGTATTTAGGGGGGGATTTACGCTCGCAGCGGTGGAGGCCATCTGCACCGAATTGCAATTGCATACCGGGGCTGGATCAATCGTAAATCGTCAAGCCAACAGCGTAAATATGGGCTTGACCTCACTGGCTGACAAAAGCCTCATCCAACCCGATAAAGGTGAGGGCGAGTCCCGCTTTACCATGCTGGAGACGTTGCGCGAATACGCACTGGCCCAACTGGCGGCATGCGAAAAACTCGAAGCCACCCGGCGGCGCCACGCTGAATTCTTTATCGCCTTGGCCGAGCAGGCTGAACCCCAACTTATGGCGGCCGAGCAAAAGGTCTGGTTTGAGCGGTTAGAAAGAGAACGCGATAATTTTAACGCCGCACTTTTTTGGGCATTCGAAGCAAGTGTCTCGACCGTTAGCGAGGCATCACCCCACGAACTCGGCCTGCGCTTATGTGTAGCCTTGTGGCGGTTCTGGCGTTACCGCTGTTATTTGGCAGAAGGCTACTTCTGGACGCAGCGGGCCTTGCTGGCTGACCAGAACAGCCTCCATCCCGCCCCGCGCCTTTTGCGCGCCCGGGCCTTGTGGGGCCTGGGTTTGATTTCGACCTTAATGTATAAAGAAAAAGAAGCCACAGCCTACCTGGCAGAAAGCCTGAGCCTGGCCCAGGCCGAAGAGGACCCCGGGTGGATAGCGGCGGCCTTGACCGGATTGGGGATGCTGGCCAACAATCGAGGAGATAGCGAGCAGGCGATTGTCTTCCAGGAGCAAGCCCTGGCCCTCTATCAGTCGCAGCATGATGTTTATGGCATGACCTATGCCCAGAATGCTCTGGGGGAGACCTTTTGTGGCCGAGGCGACTATGAGGCCAGCCGAAACCATTATGAGGCCAGCTTAAAGCTCAGCCGTCAACTGGGTCACCGGCGCGGAGTAGCGGTGGCCCTGGCAAATATAGCCCAAATTGAGACCGCCCAGGGAAATTATGCCGCTGCCCAGGATGGTTTTGCCGAAAGTTTGCGTCTCTTCCAGGAAATTGGTGACCAGGTGAATATGGCAACCTGCTTGATGGGGTTAGGATGTGTGGCAACTGCCGCTAACATACCAATAGGCTGGACTCAAGCGGCTCGGCTCTTTGGTTTTGGTCATCATTTACTGAGACAGATCAATGGCAAGTTGCAACCCGCCGACCAGCTTCAGGTGGACCGGTACATCGCCCTGTGTCGCCAACAGCTAGGCGACACTGCCTTCAAGACCGCCCGTGCAGAGGGAGAGGCGTTATCGCTGGAACAAGCCGTAATGTATGCCCTGACTCAAGACTTAATTGCTGGACATCTAAAGTCGTTTTGAGGAACCGCCAGTAAATCCGTTTAGCCGCCGCCCATACCCTACTTTCAGTCTGGGCGACCGTTTGAGCCATTTGGGTCACGATAGGCGTTTTACTGTCCAGAATTCCTCGAGGAACGAAACTTTTTCCTACCTTTGCAACTTATGGGTAATCACCAAATATGTCAATTCATCTTCTTCTAAGGAAATTCTATGATACTTCTAATAAAGTCGAGTTATACTGAGCGAAATTAGTAATTCCAAATTGAAAGGAAATTTACCTGTATAGGGGAGACAACAATGGGTTGGTCTATTAAGTTAGGACGTATCTTTGGAATTGACATCAAAGTTCACTTAACCTTCTTGCTTATTCTCGTTTGGGGAGCGTTTAATTATGGCGGGAGCGCCGGCCCGTTGTATGGCATTCTCGTCACCCTGGCTCTCTTTACGTTAGTGCTGCTGCACGAGTTGGGGCACAGCCTGGCTGCTATTGGCTATGGTATCCCGGTGAAAGATATTACCTTGCTGCCGATTGGCGGTGTCGCTCGGTTAGAACGAATGCCGGAGAAGCCTCTGCATGAGTTGGTTGTCGCCCTGGCCGGACCGCTGGTCAACGTCTTGCTGGGCGCTGTTTTGCTGCCGGTTATATTGTTCTGGATCATCGTCCAGGGCGCTTCGTTTTCTCTGAGTACGTTGAGCCAACCGGGCTGGGTTGGTTTGTTGTTCTTTCTCTTTACGGCTAACGTCTCGCTGGCTGTTTTTAATATGATCCCGGCCTTCCCCCTGGATGGGGGGCGGGTGTTGCGAGCAGCCCTGGGTTTCTTTACCAACTATCAGCGAGCTACCACAATTGCCGCGACCGTTGGCCGTATTCTGGCTGTTGGACTGGGCCTGGTCGCTATCTTTACCGGGGAATTTTTCCTGGCGATCATCGCTTTCTTCGTTTTCATCGTGGGCGGCCAGGAAGCGCAAGCCGTGGCAGCGCGGGGGGTGTTGCGCGGTTTACGAGTTTCCCAGGCGCTTACGAACAACGCCGTAGCCTTATCGCCCAGTGCGACGATTGGACAGGTAGCTTCGTTAATGATGACCAGTCGCCAGCCCGACTTTGCCGTGCTCGATCCGGATACCGGCCAACTGTTAGGCGTAGCTACCAGCCACAACGTCATCGAGGCGATGCAACAAGGCCGGTGGCGCAGCCGCATTGGGGACATTATGCAGCAGGCTCGCCATGTGCCGGTTATCGCCTTGAACGCGACGTTGGATGAGGTCCAGGAAAAACTGGGCCAAACTTCCAGCCGGGTGGCGGCGGTGTATGATGGGCTGTATTTCCGGGGCTTGATTAGCCTGGATGATGTTTACCGGGCCTTCCAATTCCTCTCGCGCAGTGGTATGACCAGGCGGCGGATGAGTTGGGGCACGGGTTGATACAGAATGAGAAAGTGCGGCGCACTAACCTGTAGTGCGCCGCACTTTTTATTTTCCGGGATTTAGCCTGAATATTTTCCGAGGGCTATCACCACGTTTTGGCCGCCAAAACCGAAGGCATTAACCAGGGCCAGGTTAACTTCCTGGCGGCGGGCCTCGTTGGGCACATAGTCCAGGTCACATTCAGGGTCAGGGGTATGGTAGTTAATGGTTGGGCAGATAATACCTTCCCCAATAGTTTTGACCGCAGCCATAGCCGAAACCGCGCCGGCTGCACCCAGCATGTGCCCAACTTGCGATTTGGTAGCGGTTATAGGAATTTTATAAGCCCGCTCACCAAATACTTTCTTAATGGCCAACGTCTCGGCCACATCTCCCAACGGCGTACTGGTTCCATGAGCAAAAATGACATCTATTTCCTCACGAGATTTACCCGTAACCGCCAGCGTGCCGGCCATCGCCGCGCTCGATCCGGCGGCATCGGGTTTGGGAGCGGTCAGATGGTAGGCGTCAGAGGTTAAACGCCCGCCCAGAAGTTCGGCATAGATCCTGGCGCCCCGCGCTTTGGCATGTTCTTCCGTTTCCAGGATAAAAGCGGCGGCCCCCTCGCCAAAAACAAACCCATCACGATCCTTGTCAAAGGGGCGGCTGGCGGCTTGGGGATCGTCATAACGGTTTGATAACGCCCCCATCCGGCCAAAAGAAGACAGGATGAGTGGGGTGATGGCCGACTCGGTGCCGCCGGCAATCATTACATCGGCTTCGCCCCGTTGTATCATATGGAAAGCATCGAGTAAGGCATAATTGCCGCTGGCGCAGGCCAGGGCAGATGTATTGAGCGGGCCGGTCGTGCCAAACTCAATCGAAACCAGGCAGGATACCGCGTTAGTCATAACATTGGTGACCAGAAAGGGGGAAACAGAGCGCGGCCCTTGCTCCATGAGCTGGCGTTGGCCCTCTTCCATCGAACTGACGCCGCCGCCGCCGGTGTTAAACACAATCCCTATCCGGGAAGAATTTTCCGGGGTTACTTCCAGCTTGGCGTCGGCCAGAGCCTGGCGGGTGGTTGCAATTGAAAATTGGATAGAACGAGCCAGCCGCCTGGCCGACTTCTTGTCCATCCAGTTGCTGGGGTCAAAATCTTTGACTTCGCAGGCGATCCGGACGGGAAAATCGGTGATGTCAAAAGCACTAATTAATCTGGCCCCGGACACACCGGCCTTCATATTTTCCCAAAACGTGTTAACATCGTTGCCGACGGGGGTAATAACGCCCAGGCCGGTAATCACAACTCGTGGCATGTCTTCTCCTCGTCAATAATTTTGAAATTTGAGTGGTTGGGTCACTTTAGGTGACGTTCAATTGGCAATTGTATGCCTCTCAGGATAGGAGTCAAATCAACTTTTACTCCACTGGAATATAACACCGGAGAAACGAGAAAGATGCCCAGATACAAAAACTCCGAGTATTTGCCACAAAGCATAAGGAGTGCAGACTTCAGTCTGCTGCCAGCCTAATAGCGGAATCAATGTCATTAAGTTAAGGAGTCCAGACTTCAGTCTGGCAGGCAGAATAAATTCTGCACTCCGGCTTATCTTAATGACATTGATAGCGGAATGAATTCCGCACTCCTCCCCCTCAGATGGGAAATACCCAAAATTTTAGATGCGGGTGCATTGTGTTACGAGCCGATGTTATCGCCGGCCAGTTTTTTGAGTTCCTCTTCAGAGAGGGTGGGAATGCCTAAAGCCTGGGCTTTTGTCAACTTGCTCCCGGCTTTCTCCCCGACCACCAGGTAGTTGGTTTTTTTCGAGACGCTATCAATCACTTTGCCGCCGTGCTGCTCAATAAAGGCTTTGGCCTCCTCCCGGCTAAAGGTGGGCAGCGTGCCGGTGATAACGAAAGTTTGTCCGGTCAGGGTTTGTGACGTTAATTGTTGAACGTTTGAACGTTTGACGTTTAACGTTACCCCGGCCCGGCGAAATTTTTCGATGAGAGCCTGGTTAGCCGGCCGGCTAAACCAGGCGGCGATCGACTCGGCGATGCGTGGCCCTATCCCTTCTACCGACGTCAGCTCTGGCAGGGTGGCTTGTTGGAGGGCATCTATGGACGGGAACGCCTCGGCTATCAACCTGGCGACGACACTCCCCATGTAACGAATGCCCAGGGCAGTTAAAAAACGCTCAAAAGGGCGCTGTTTGCTGGCTTCGATGGCCGCCAGTAAATTGTCGGCTTTTTTAGCGGCAAAACCCTCCAGGTTAAGCAACTGTTCGCGGGTCAGGAAATAGATGTCGGCGATGTCTTGAATCAACCCCTCTTCTGCCAATTGCTCCCCAATTTTGAGGCCAAAGCCTTCGATGTCCATTGCCCCACGCGAAACAAAATACTCGATCTGGCGCACCAGTTGGGCGGGACAAGCGGCGTTGAGACAGAACAGGGCGACGTCATCGCCGAGGCGAGCGGTTGGCTCGTGGCAAACCGGGCAGTGGGTGGGCGGCTGATAGGGCCGGGAGTCGGGTGGGCGGAGATCAAGGATAGCTTTAACCACTTGCGGAATAACATCACCGGCCCGTTTGACCACCACCGTATCTCCATCACGGATCTCTTTTTTGGCCAGGTCGTCAAAGTTGTGCAGCGTGGCCTGGCGCACCGTGACTCCGCCAATGTTGACCGGCTCCAGGACGGCGTAAGGGGTAAGTTGGCCGGTGCGGCCCACATTGACTCGAATTTCCCACAACTTGGTTGTGGCCTCGCGGGCGGGGAATTTGTAGGCAATGGCCCACCGCGGCGCGTTGCCTACCACCCCTAATTCCTGCTGGAGGGCAAAATCGCTGATTTTGACGACCACGCCGTCTGCATCGTAGGTCAGGTTGTCGCGCCGTTCCATCCAGGCGTGGATGTAGTCGAGCACGGCTTCGAAATTTTGGGTGTGCAGAATATCGGGGTTGACCGGAAAACCCAGGGCCTCAAGATAATCCAACGCTTCATGCTGGCTGTGAATCTTGGTTCCATTCACATAACCAATAGCATAAGCAAAAAAGGCCAGGGGACGCTGGGCGGTAATTTTACTGTCTAACTGCCGCAGGGAGCCGGCTGCCGCGTTGCGGGGATTGGCGAAGGTTTTGTCGCCTTTATCCAGTTGCTGCTGGTTAAACTTGTTGAAGTCGGCGATGGGCATATAAATCTCACCGCGCACCTCAATTTTAGGCGGGGCCGGGGGACCGGCGGGCCTGGTTGGAATACGTAGGGGCACATTTTTGACCGTGCGCACATTGGCCGTCACATTTTCGCCCTCAATGCCGTTGCCACGGGTAGCTCCCTGGACCAACACCCCGTTTTCATAGGTTAAGGCCATCGCCAGACCGTCTATTTTTGGCTCGACCACAAATTCCAGCTCTTTGACCGTCATCCCGGCTGGCAGAAGGCGGCTGACCCGGGTCAACCAGTTGCGCATGTCCTCGTCGTCAAAGGCGTTGCCCAGGCTGGTCATGGGGATGGGGTGAATAACTTTTTGGAATCCCTCCAGCGGCAGCGCGCCGACCCGCTGGGTGGGCGAGTCGGGGGTGATCAATTCGGGGTGCAACGTTTCCAGTTGGCGCAGTTCGTTCACCAATTGGTCATACTCGGCATCGCTGATGAGCGGATCGTCGAGGGTGTGGTAACGATAAAGATGGTAATTGATTTGCTCGCGTAATTCGGTTAAACGTTGCTGGCTGTCAGGCATGGGTCCCCCTTATTAGGCCGCAGAGGTTTCGTCCCAGACCTGACAGGTTTTCAAAACCTGTCAGGTCTCCTAAAATATAAAAGCGTCGCTCACTCATGTGAACGACGCCCATTATAACTAAAAATCGGTAATTTTCAATTGTTGGCGGCGTTATCTGGCTCTGTAGTACTTTCGCTACTTTGCTCCGACCCTGGAGGTAAGCTGGGCTGCAAAAAGTTTTGGGCCGCCCAGCCTTCAGTCCCATCGGTATTGCGCACAAACCACCACACCAGGTCTTCGCCATTTTCGTCCGCTTTGGGGCCATCCAAAATCAAGAGGATGCTGTTTTCGGCGCCTACACTCAGACGAGCGTTATTAGTGCCGGGGCCGGCCCGCAGGCTGACCCCCGCTCCCTCGGTGCCGACAACTTTGGCGTACACACCTTTGGCCAACTCAGTAGGAGGCGTGGGGATAGGTGTGACCGTTGGGGGTGACGTCGGCGTGGGTTCGAGGGTCACTACCGGCGGGATGGTTGGGGTGACGGCAGGAGCAGCCGGACCCTCGGTGGCCTCGACGATGGGCTGAGTGGGCGCTAAGCCGGGAATAACTTCTGGCGTTGGGGTGATGGATTGTTTGCGCAAAATATTGACCACCCCTAACCCAATCAAGCCGATGACTAACAAACCGGCCAGTGCGCCGACCAGGACCCAGACGACCGGGAAGCCGATTTCGGCACTGTTTACCTCTTCTAAACGGCGAGGCCGGCGGGTGAGACGGGTTTGCTGATTGCGCCAATCATCTTTCATTATCAGTATATCTCCCTAAATTGCTTTTGTTATCAACAAGGTTAAATCGTCCGGTTGTTCTTCACCGTTTCGGAATTGGTCGACCTCGTTGACAATAATTTCAACCAATTCGACGGCCGAACGGTGACCTTCCCGGCTAACGATTTCTTTCAGCCGTTCCAGCCCATACATCTCGCCGCCGTTGCCACGGACGGCATCCGTCACCCCGTCACTGTAGCAAACAAGTACATCGCCGGCTTGAAAGGTTAAATTTTGTTCCTCGATGACCAGGTTGGGTAGTAAACCCAAAAAGCGGCCTGGCGCATCGAGCAGGGTAATTTGACCTGTGTCGGCGTGGTAGTAAACGGGCCGATCGTGACCGCCGCGAATGTAGCACAATTGGCGAGTGGCATAGTTTAGCTTGGCATAGAAAGCGGTTACAAACATATCGGCGGTGGTCGATACTTTTAAGAGCAGATTATGAATGCGGTGAGCTGTCTCAGCCGGCGACAGGCTGGCATTGGTTTCGCTCAGGAAGAGAGCGCGGATCACGGCCATATAGAGGGCGGCCTGAACGCTTTTGCCTGAGGCATCGGCCATAACAATACCGACCTGATTATCGCCTATATCTACGATGTCATACAAGTCGCCGCCGATTTCACGGGCCGGGCGAGCAGCCGCCGCAAATTCAAATCCGGGTACTTCGGGGAAAGAAGTCGGCAGGATACTTTTATGCACCTGGGCGGCAATTTCCAGGTCGCGTTTGAGTCGCTCTCGGCGCAGCAACTCGGCCTGGGCCAGTCGTAGATTTTCCAGGGTGCGGGCCAGTTCGTTGTTTTTAAGTTGCAGTTCGGCAATGGTGATACGGTCGGTATCGCGGACGCTGCGGGTAATGCCCCGCATAATTGCCCGGGCCACGGAGGGGTTGCGAGCCAGGATATCGTCGAGGGTTTGCTGGTCGATTTCAATCAAGCAGCAGTCGATGATGGCATGCACCGTCGCAGCGCGAGGAGCGCGGTCTAACACGCCCAACTCGCCAAAAAATTCTCCCGGCCCCTTGATACCCAAAAACTGCTGGCCTTCGGCCATTTGTTTGGTGAAAGCAATCTGACCGCTCTGGATGATGTAGAAAATGTCTGCTAGTTCGCCCTCACGACAAATAATAGAGTCGGCGGGGTAAGTCCGCACCACCACTCCATTCATTAAGGCTTTCAATTCTTCTTCGGGGAGAACCCCTAGAGCCAGCTCCAGGGCCGAACGGATGCTGCTCAATTTTATCTACCACCCTACCACTCGACCACTACTAACTCGCGAGCCATATTTTCCTCGCGTACGGCGGCGATACCCCGCACGCGGCAAGCTTCTAAAATTTCCTCTACCCGGCTGACCAGTTGATCGGGGGAAATGGGTTTAATCAAGTAATCAACCGTCATTGGACCACACTCAAAGGCGGTGGTTATTTCCCGGCGCATGCCCTTGGCGCTGAGAAAAACAACCGGAATATCAGGCGCTTCGTGAGCAATAATCCGGGCAGCGTCATAGCCGGTCATCATGGGCATACGTACATCCAAAATAACCAGGTCAATTGGTTCTTCGCGTACGATTTGGACTGCTTGCGCTCCATTGATCGCTTCGTGAACCCTGTGCTCTTTTTGGCGCAGGGCAAAAGCAAACAGTTCTCGGCAGTCACGATCGTCTTCGGCATAAAGGATATTGGCCATGGCTAATCTCCTTGTTTACATGATAACATTGTACTCCCCCGGACGGCCTTGAGCAAAACCCTCTTCTTTTTACCTGACTAGCCAGAGTATAGCACTATTCTTGCTGTTTGTCACAATGATGACATAAATTTCGTTATGTC
>CAZUNT010000196.1:0-13302 GCA_964622215.1 uncultured Caldilineaceae bacterium | reverse complement strand
CCATTTATCAACTTAGCCAAGGGGGAAATATTATGATAACAAAGAATTATGCACCATCGCTGGAGACCAATCCCACCATCCTTTCGATTCCGCAGCTCCGCGCTGCCTTTAACGGCCGGGTGATCGCGCCGGGTGACGACCGATACGACCAGGCGCGCACTGTCTTCTACGGCGGGATCGACCGCCGGCCGGCGGTTATCGTCCGGGCAACGGACGCGACCGACGTGGCGCGCGTTATCTCGTTCGCGCGCGAGACCGGGTTGGAGTTAGCCATCCGCAGCGGCGGCCACAGCCTGGCCGGTCATGGCGTTTCCGATAAAGGGATCGTCCTTGATCTTTCGGACATGCGGGCGTTGGATATCGATGCGAAACACCGCACCGCATGGGCCCAGACAGGGTTGACCGCCGGCGAATACACGGTTGCCGTGGGAGCCTACGGCCTGGCGACCGGGTTCGGCGACACCCGCTCGGTCGGCATCGGAGGGATCACGTTGAGTGGCGGCGTTGGCTACCTTGTCCGCAAGTATGGCCTCACGATTGACAACCTGCTGGCAGCCGATGTTGTGACCGCGGACGGCCAGCTCCTCCGCGCCGATGCCGAGACGCACCCGGACCTTTTCTGGGCCATCCGAGGCGGCGGCGGCAACTTCGGCGTCGCCACCCGGTTCCAGTTCCGGCTGCATGAGATCGACATGATTGTGGGCGGCATGTTAATTCTTCCGGCCACGCCCGACGTCATCGCCTCGTTCATCGCCGAGGCCGAGGCCGCGCCGGAGGAGCTATCGATCATCGCCAACATCATGCCCGCGCCTCCCATGCCGTTCGTGCCCGCCGAACAGCACGGCCGGCTCATCATCATGGCCCTTATCTGCTATGCGGGTGCGGCAGACGCCGGCCAGCGCGCCATTGCGCCGTTCCGGGCGTTGGCCACACCCATCGCCGATATGGTCCGGCCGATGCACTACCCGGAGATTTTCCCGCCGGACGAGGCGAACTACCATCCGGTCGCGATATTTCGGACGATGTTCGTCGACGCCGTCAATCGCCAAACAGCGGAGACGATTATCGACCACCTTCAAGCCTCGACCGCGATGATGAGAGTGGCGCAGTTCCGGGTACTCGGCGGGGCGGTAGCCCGCATGCCCGCCGATGCTACCGCCTTTGCGCACCGGGGGCGGCGGATTATGGCCAACCTGGCCGCGCTCTACCAGCATCCCGACGAGGCAGCCCAACACGAGGCCTGGGTCACTAACTTCATGGCGGCGCTGCGCCAGGGGGATTCCGGAGCGTACGTCGGCTTTCTGGGCAGCGACGGCCAGGCCCGCATCCGCGAAGCTTATCCAAGCTCAACCTGGGACCGGCTCGTGGCAGTCAAACATCGCTACGACCCGACCAACCTCTTCCGGCTCAACCAAAATATTTCACCGGCGGCCCAGTAGGCTACCGGCACTCTGCACTCCGGCGACAGCAATTCCAAATATAACCTTCCCGGAAGCTTCAAAGAACTAAATCTGCCAAATGAGCAGACAATTTTGAAGTAGCTTCCGGGAAGGTAATTCCCTTTCCGCACTCGACAATCTTACCCCCGTTAACTGAGGAATATAGCCTTCCAGACATCTATACTCGGTTTTTCCCTGGCATAAAGCACACCAAGTCCACGAACTTAGCCAAAGTGAGCGCATCGTGCCGCTTGATATTTTTAAAGGGAAACAACGCTTATGAATATCGCTTCAATCCTGCGGGAGAGCTTCTCTCCGCTTAAAATTCGCAACTTCCGGATTTATCTGGGCGGCCAGGCCATCTCGATGGTAGGCACCTGGCTGCAGATGACCGCGCAAGGATGGGTGGTCTGGGAACTGAGCCACTCGGCGACAGCCCTGGGGGTGACGGCTATGTTAGGCTCGCTGCCGCTGCTGCTGTTAGGACCGGGGGCCGGGGTTTGGGCTGACCGGCTGGACCGGCGCAAATTGCTCATCGCCACCCAGGCAGGAGCCATGTTTTTAGCTTTATAGTATTGCTCTTTAAGTATTTGGAGAATGGAATTGGGTGGATAGATGCCGGCTCCACTACTGTCCAAGTTGATCGAGAAAATCATACAACTGGGGCAGGCAGGCACGATCAAAGGAGAATTGGGCCGCCGTTTTGGGTAATTTATCTAGCGCGACAAAAGAGCCGCTATTGCCCCAATAACAGGCCGTATCCGGCGCCTTAATTATGGCGTTGGGATCAAGCGTTTGGAGTTTCCGCCAGATTTCTCGTCCCAGGCTGTCGTTGCCTATTTTGCAGTTGGGGTACTGCTTGCGGATGTACAGAATGAATTCATCATCGCCCATGACAATGTTCATTTTCAAAGTCTCCTTACTGGCTTGATAGTTTTATGATTTGTTCTTTGCTATCCAGGTGTTGTCTTGGAGCTATCTCCCTACTTTCCACTCCAATAAGCGTGGACTTGCTTCAACTCAGCAGATCAGCAGATCACTTGTAAAATGCTTCGCTCATAGAATTGGTCTCCTTGTTGCTTTACTGCTTCTCTCCCCCGCTCCCCTGCACCCCCGCTCCCCTGCTACTTACCACTCCCCTCCACTATCGCTATCTCCTCATCCGTCAACCCGCAGAGTTGATACACCAGCCGGTCAATCTCCGCTACCGAGGCTGAGGTGTGGCAGACCATTAACCACAAAGGGCGCCAAGGGTTCACAAACCCACTTATCCTCTCCATTATAACAAACCTACCCCAAAAACTGTAATGACAAAAGTACTTTTCATAAAGGCCAGGAGAACAGCCGGGGGCGAACAGCTGTTCGTCCAATATTGCAAAGAAGCAAAACTATCGGTATAATTTTGGCAAGGTAGCAAGGTAGCAGGTAGCAGATAGCAGGTAGCATGTAGCAAGTAGCATGTAGCAAGGTAGCATGTAGCAAAGAATCATCTGACTACTGACTACTGACTACTGACTACTGACTACTGACTACTGACTACTGACTACTGTTCACTATTTTCGCGGGAGGTAAAATGTCGACCGATCAAATCATGCGAGAACAACTATTGGCGGTGCTGCGCGGTGGCCATGCTCACATAGAGTTTAACCAGGCGGTGGCCGAATTTCCCCTGGAATATATCAACCGTAAGCCCCCTAACGTCCCCTACACCCCCTGGCATTTGCTTGAGCATCTGCGCATCGCCCAGTGGGATATTCTGGAATTTATCCGTAACCCAAATCATGTTTCACCCGATTGGCCTGCCGGTTATTGGCCCTCCCCGGCGGCCCAGGTCGGTGAAGCGGACTGGCAGCAAACCATTGCCGCCTTTCAGGCCGATCTCAAAGCGCTGGAAGCATTGGCAGCCAACCCTGAAACCGATCTCTTTGCGCCGCTGCCCCAGGGGTTGCCCTACACCATTTTCCGGGAGATTATGGTCATAGCCAATCACAATTCCTACCACATCGGCGAGTTCGCCATTTTGCGGCAGGTAATGAATACCTGGGCTTAAAGGAGCGTTAAGCCAATGATAGCCGGGCGTGATTATATTGGCGTCGGCGTTGGGGCGATGGTTTTTAATGAGACCGGGCAGGTCTTCCTGGCCCAACGAGGCCCCCAGGCCAAAAATGAAAGAGGCTGTTGGGAATTTCCAGGCGGCAGCGTCGAATACGGCGAAAGGCTGGCTGCGGCGATCAAGCGCGAGCTGGACGAAGAGTACGAGATGGAGATCGAGGTGATCGAACTGCTGGGGGTCGCCGACCACATCTTGTCCGCCGAACAGCAGCATTGGGTCTCGCCGACGTTTATTGCTCGCCATACCGGCGGCAGCCCCAGAATCGTCGAACCTACCAAATGTTCCGCCATTGGCTGGTTTTCGCTCTCGGCCTTGCCGCAACCCCTGTCGGCGGTTTCGGTGGAGGATGTGCGCACCTACTCAGCCAGGTATGGCAATCGAAGTAGTTGGTAAATGTCGCTGGTCGCACTTTTGGAGATTTGGCGCGACACGCCCGGCCTGGCGGCCAATATCGCGGCCTGGCGCACCTTCCCGGCCAAAGCGGCCCAGTTTGTCCCCTTTCCGGCCGACCTTCACCCTGCCCTGGTCGAGGCCCTCCAAACGCGCGGCATCGAGGCGCTCTACACTCACCAGGCGGCCACCTGGCAGCATGTTCAGGCCGGCCGGCACCCGGTCATCGTCACCGCCGCCGCCAGCGGTAAAACGCTTTGCTACAACCTGCCCAGCCTCGACCGCCTTCTCCGCGACCCCCAGGCCCGCGCCCTCTACCTCTTCCCCACCAAAGCTTTGGCCCAGGATCAGGCCGAGTCGCTGCGCCAACTGGTTTCAACGTTCAACGTTCAACGTTCAACGTTCAACATTGCCACTTACGACGGCGATACCCCTGCCTCCGCCCGCCCGGCCATCCGCCAAAACGCCCGCCTGATTATCACCAATCCCGACATGCTGCATACCGGCATCCTGCCCCATCACACCCGCTGGGCCGACTTTTTTCGCCATTTGCAATTTGTGGTCATCGATGAGATGCACGTCTATCGCGGCGTATTTGGCTCGCACGTGGCTAACGTGTTGCGCCGCTTGAAGCGTATCGCCCGCTTTTACCAGGCCTTTCCCCAATTCATTCTGACTTCCGCCACGATTGCCAATCCCCTTGAATTGGCCGAACGGCTGATCGAAGAGCCGGTCAGCCTGGTCGACGACGACGGAGCAGCCAGGGGGGCCAAACATTTTCTTATTTACAATCCGCCCATTGTCAACCACGACTTAGGTCTACGGCGCAGCGCGATGGCGGAGACCATCCGCTTGACCCAGGAACTGCTGGCCCATGATGTCCAGACTATCGTTTTTGGCCGGGCGCGGCGCACCGTAGAGATGATATTGAAGTATTTGCAGGAAACCTCTTTTGAAAATAGACCGCTGACGGCAAACCGCCGACCGCCGAAAAACATTTCCAGCAGCGAGGGTGGGCCAAAGATCCGTGAACACTTATCCCCAAAAGATGATGAGGATAGCGGAACGCTGAAAAAAACTCTTCCGCCTTCCGCTATCCGCCTTCCGCTATCCGCTATCCGGGCTTACCGCAGCGGCTACCTGCCCGGCCACCGCCGCGAGATCGAGCAGGGGCTGCGCCAGGGCCGGGTGCGGGCCGTGGCTGCCACCAGCGCGCTGGAGTTGGGGATTAACATCGGCGGGATGGGCGCGGTGGTGCTGGCCGGCTATCCGGGCACAATTGCCGGGACGTGGCAGCAGGCCGGCCGCGCCGGCCGCCAGGGGGAAGAGGCGCTGGCGGCCCTGGTAACTTCGGCCGGCCCGCTGGATCAATTTCTGGCCCACCACCCCGCCTATTTTTTCGAGCGTTCGCCCGAACAGGCGCTGGTTACCCCCGACAATCTGCTGATCTTGCTGCAACATTTACGCTGCGCCGCCTTTGAACTGCCCTTCCGGTTGGGTGAGGGTTTTGGCCGGGTTGACAGCCAACAGGTTGGCGAGTTTCTACAATTTCTGCAACAGGCCGGGGAGCTGCACCAATCCGGCGAAAGCTACTTCTGGATGGCCGACCAGTATCCCGCCGAGCGCGTTTCCCTGCGCAGCGCCTCGCCCGACCGGGTGCTGCTTCAGGCCGCCGCAGACGGCGAGACCTGGACGACCATCGGCGAAGTAGACGGGGCCAGCGCGCTGTGGCTGGTTCATCCCCAGGCCATCTACCTGCACGAAGCGCAAGCGTACCGGGTGGAAGAACTCGACCTGGCCCAGAAAGTGGCCCGGCTGCGCCCCTCCGCCGCCGATTATTACACCGAACCGAAACAAGAAACAACGGTGCAGTTGCTGGCCAAGTTGAATGAGGCCGGCGTCCTGGGCGCAACCAAAGTCTATGGCGAAATCCTGGTCACGACGCAAGTGGTTGGCTACCAACAGCGCCGCTGGTTCACCCAGGAGCGGCTGGGCGAAGGCGTCCTAGCCCTGCCCCCGACCGAACTGCGTACCACCGGCTACTGGCTGGCCCTGACCGAGGCCACCGTAGAAGAGTTGCGCGCCCAAAACCTATGGACCAACGCCCCCAACGATTATGGCCCTGACTGGGCGGCGTTGCGCAACCGGGTGCGCGCCCGCGACCACTATCGCTGCCAGATGTGCGGCGCGCTGGAGCATGGCCGCGAGCACGATGTCCACCACAAAATTCCCTTCCGCACCTTTTCTTCTTACGAGCAGGCCAACCAGTTATCAAACCTGATTACCCTGTGCCGCACCTGTCACCGCCGGGCCGAAACGGCGGTCCGGATGCGCAGCGGCCTATCCGGGCTGGCCTTCGCCCTGGGCCACCTGGCCCCGCTCTTTTTGATGTGCGACGTCAACGACGTGGCCGTTCATCACGATCCCCAATCGCCCCTGGCGGCCGGCCAGCCTGTCGTGGTGATCTACGACTTGGTTCCCGGCGGGATTGGCTTTAGCGAGCGCCTGTTTGAATTACACGACCAACTCATCAGTCACGCCCATGAATTAGTCGCTGCCTGCGCCTGCGCCGAAGGTTGCCCTTCGTGCATCGGCCCGGCCGGGGAGGATGGGCGGGGAGGAAAGCGGGAGGCATTGGCGATTTTGGAGAAGTTAGTAAATTTGCCCAAATTTTAAGCTACATTTAATTAGAAATATGATATAATGATACTATATATAGTACTACTTAACCTCTTATGAGTAAACAAGATAAACTCATCCAGAAATTACGTCAAAACCCTAAGAATATTCGCTTCGAAGAAATAGACAATATTCTAAGTTGGTATGATTTTGAACGTCGTCAAGCCAGTAAAGGCACGAGCCACTACGTCTATACTTTAGTTACTGCTCATAAATCTTACAGATTGACTATTCCCTTTAAAAGGCCGTTTATAAAGAAATTTTACATTCAAGATGCTCTTGAGATTTTAGATGAGTTGGACATCGAGATTGACAGTGATGAGCCAGAGAGCGGAGATGAATCCTGATCTCATATACGAATGAGATTGTTAGAGAATCTCGACTGCGGTAACGAGTTTTTAAGAGTTTATCAAGAATAACGAGGTCCAAAATGTTAGAAAAAAGGTTGGAAACTTTGGATAAAAAACTGAAATATTACTTATCTTTGCCATACACTATTGAGGTTATCCGAGAAGTTGATGAGGAGGGTGAGGAAAGTTGGTTTGCTCGGGTCGCCGAATTACCAGGTTGTATGACAGAAGCAGATGATTTTGCTGAATTGGGCGAAATGATTCAAGATGCAATGATAAGCTGGATCGAGACTGCATTAGAGGACGGTCAACCTATCCCAGAACCTCGACCTGTAGAAGGTTATAGTGGTAAATTCGTAATACGTGTCCCCAAATCATTACATCGGGAGTTAGCCGAGACGGCTGAACGGGATGGTGTTAGTCTCAATACTTTTGTTAATACTGCGTTGGGGCGCACACTTGGAACATCTCAACGATTTGTTGTATCTGAAACAGATTCCGCCAACCTTCCCGAACCCATCTGGCCTCACTTGAGCGATTCTGCCTGGCGAGCTATGATAGCGGCTGGACTAAAAGTTGAAGCTCAAACTATCACCGAGCAAATGTTTGCCGATTGGCTGGAAAACAACGTTCAACAGGTCGAAGCAGCATTAGAAATTGGTTCAGTTGCAGATACTCGCTGGCATATGGCTGAGTGTAGTCAAGCTTTACGGATTTGTAGTGCGAGCAGTCCGATAATGCGGGCTTTTTACCAAGTTTTCAATCTCTTACAAAATCAAGTAGAGCAAAATGCTCAACTCCTTGCCGGTACCATACCCCAACCGGCTCTTCGGGCTAAAATCAAAATGCAAATTCAAGCCAGTTCGTCCTCACAAGTCCAAGAAAAAATGCAGCGTTATAGTATTGACTTATCACCAGAAACAACGGTTGCTCAATATTACCAACCATTCTCACAAGGTGTTAAGGATAATGACTGATCAATCTAATAATAAAATTGCAACAGAATACCTTAAACGAGTCAATGCTGCTCTGGCTTTACGAGATGTCTCCGATTACCGCGAGGCTCTAACACAACTAGAACAGGCTATAAAACTATCACCTGCAGATGTGTCTGCCTATCTCCTACTAGGCCTTACTTATCAAGATTTGGAACAATTGGAAGCGGCTGAAAAGAACTTTCGAGTTGCACTGAACTTAGATCCAACATCTGTTGAAGTACAACAAGCTTTAGGGCTATTGTTAGTTCAAAGAGAGCAAATTAAAGAAGCTATCGAAATCCTTGAGCCACTAATTAAGGATGCACATAACTTACCTGTACAACAGGCAATGGCTTCAGCCTTAGCAGATATAGGAGAAAAAGATAAAGCAGTTGGCGTATTACAAGTTGCCTATGAACATTTTCCTAATGAGGCTGCTGTGGCAGCGCAACTTGGTCGTTTATTATTAGAAACCAATAAACTTAAAGAAGCAATCAGCATTCTCGAACATGCTCTTGAGTTACATTCCGACCCAGATGTGATTGCTAACCTAGCAGCAGGTTACGCGATGCAGAAGGACTATAAGCAAGCTCTCGAAATCTTAGAAAAGGCGAGTGAAAATTACCCTGAGTATGACCGTATCTGGCGTGGTATAGCTTATTCTCAACTTAACCTAAGAAATTTTCAACAAGCTCTAGCAGCTATCGACAAAGCTTTAGAGCTTAACAATCAAAATTTCCGTAACTTGCAAACAAAGTCGGATATCCTCACCGCATTAGGGGATATAGAGCAAGCATTTAAAGTGCTACAACACTCTATTGAATTAGCCAGACAATTTTCAATCAAAGAAAGGGAACTTAACAACTTATTATTAGATCGTAATTTAAAGCTGTGGCGTACTAAGGGCGTACAAGAAGCTTTATCTCAAATTGAACAAGATTTAGAAAAGTTTCCAGAAGCAAAAGTAATTTTATTGAGTTTAAAGAAGGAAATTTTGTTCAATGAAGGCCAGTATGAACAAGCACTTATTGCTGTTAAAGAAGCAGAAACTCAAGGAGTTAGACCTGAACTTATTACCTGGGATTATCTTCGTATCTATGATAAATTAGGGCGAAGAGCTGATGGAGAGAAAATCTTACATTCTTTTTTAGCGAATACTGAAAATCGAGAAGAGAGACTTAGCATAACAGAGCAAGGAGCGATCCAATTTTATCAAATTGATGAAACTGAAATTGCAAAGATACTTCTTAGGCAAGTGTTAGCCTTTGCGTCCCATCGAGCACGTTCTTTAAACAATTTGGGTTTCATTTTAGCTGGCGAAAAACAATGGGCGGAAGCTGAGGATCTGTTCAAACAAGCCCTGGAGAATCAGATTGAAACCCCTGCTGTCACTCTTGCTAACTTAGGATATATTTATCTTCACCAACAAAAATATACTCAAGCCGTACAGACTTTGGAAGATGCTGCTCAACAACAGGTTATGGATTATGAATCTGTTCTGCGTATAGTTTGCTTGTATAATAATCAACTCTTAGACATACCAGATGAACCTTTCCCAAAACGCTTCACTTCTACCTTATTAGCAATACGCGCCAATTTAGCTACGGCTTACCATCTGACTAATCAACCCGATCAAGCGGTAGCGATGGCCCAAAGTGCCATTGAAACTGATCCAAAGGATAATATTGGCTATCGTGTACTGGGATGTCTCTATCTTGCAAATAATGAGATTGAGGCGGCACGGAAAACCTGGGAGAAAGCTCTTAAGTTACGCAAATCGAAAGCGGAGGCTCGACTTATTCAAAGTTGGTTGGCTGATTTACCATCTCTCCAAAATTAACCCATCCTAAAAGACGCCGGTCATGTTGTGAACATGACCGGCGTCTTTGGTATTTTTATTCCTCTGTTTGGCAACAACTGCCTAATTCGTCTAAAATCAAGTATGAGGCAATTTACACACCATAGAGACCTCAAGAAGGAAGACCGATTACCATGAACTTTGAACAAGCCCTGGCCTACTTCATCCCCAAAATTGACGCCGAAATGCGCCGGTTGATGGCTCCGGCTAACGGCGTGCTCGATCCTTTTTTTGGCATGCTGCACTATCACCTGGGCTGGGTGGATGAGGCGCTCCAGCCGGCCCAAGTGGCCACCGGCAAACTCCTCCGCCCGGTTTTTACCCTGCTGTGCTGCCAGGCCGCCGGAGGACAAGCCGAAAAAGCCTTGACCGCCGCCGCCGCCGTCGAACTGGTGCATAATTTTTCGCTCATCCACGACGACATCGAAGATGACAGCCGCACCCGGCGCGGGCGGACGACGGTCTGGGCCATTTGGGGCCAGCCGCAGGCCATCAATGCCGGCGACGCCCTGTTTGTTCTGGCCCGGCATGCTTTGCTCGGGCTGCGCGAACAGGACGTGCCCCTGCCCACCCTCTTTGAGGCGCTGGACCGCCTCGACCGGACCTGCCTGGCCTTGTGCCGGGGCCAATACCTGGACATGAGTTTTGAAAAAAAGTTGTCGGTTGACCTCCAGGCTTATCTGGAGATGATCGAAGGCAAAACATCGGCCCTGCTGGCCTGCTCAGGTTACCTGGGCGGGCTGATTGCCACCAACAGCCCGGCCAGAAGCGAACTTTTCTGGCAGTTGGGCCGCGCCCTGGGCCTGGCTTTCCAAATTCACGACGACCTGCTGGGCATCTGGGGGCAGGAGGCAGTCACCGGCAAACCGGCGGGCGATGACCTGCGCCGCCGAAAAAAGTCGTTGCCGGTTGTGTTTGCCCTCAACCAGGCCGGCAGCCCCCAGGCGGCTCGCTTTCGGGAGCTTTATGCCGCGCCGGCCCTGGCCGAGGCCGACATCAGCGAAGCCATTACCCTCTTGGAGCAGATGGGAGCCAAAGCCTACACTGAAACCCAGGCCAGAACCCACATCGATCAGGCCAAGTTGGCCTTGCAGGCGATTGAAACGGTCCCGGAGAACAAACAGAGCCTGGAGGAGATGGCCCAATTTTTGATTGAACGGGTGAAGTAACGACCGTCGACCGCGGACGGCAGACCGCCACAGAAACATATCTGTGCAAGCAAATTGCTTCGGTGGTCAGCGGCCAACCAATGTCCTTAAGATAAGCCGGAGTGCAGAATTTACGCTTCGCGTGCCTGCCAGACTGAAGTTTGGACTCCTTAACTTAATGACATTGAGTGGTCGGCAGTCAGCGGTCAAGGATTTAAAAATGCCGTCACTGTCCGATAAACTCAAGGCGCTCGGCGTCCAGTTGGGGGCGCGCGACCTGCCGTCTCCCAGCCCGCGCGACGAGGCTTATGCCATCCCCGACGGGATGCGAAGCGCTATCGAGGAGGTTATACCTGGCCGCGTGCAAGCCACCTCGTTGGGGGATACCTTTGTGGTTGAAACCGTCTACACGCCGGAGTACCGGCATGGCCGGGTTGGCCTGTGGGCGACTACCTCGCTGCAACCTATTGCCGCCTGGGCTAATGAGGCCCGGCTGGCCGGCTGTGCTTCCAATGGCCTGGTTTTTCTGGATACCGAAACATCGGGCCTGGCCGGCGGCACGGGGACTTACGCCTTTTTGATCGGTGTGGGCCGTTTTGAGGGCGACCATTTTTATCTGGCCCAGTTTTTTATGCGCGACCCGGCCGAAGAGCCGGCCCAACTCGCCGCCCTGGCCGATTTTTTACACGACTGCGACGCCCTGATTACCTTCAACGGCAAGGCTTTTGACGTGCCCCTCTTGAACACCCGCTATATTCTCCATGGCCGGGCCACCCCGCTGGCATCCCCGGCCCACCTTGACCTGCTCCCTCTGGCCCGGCGTTTGTGGCGCGACCGGCTGCCCAGCCGCGCCCTGGGCCAGTTAGAAATTCATATTCTGGGGGCGACTCGCGCTCAAGACGACGTGCCCGGCTGGTTGATCCCCACTTTATATTTCAACTACTTGCGCAACGGCGATGCCCGGCCTCTGCAGGGAGTCTTCTATCACAATGCGATGGACGTGCTGGCCATGGCCGCTCTGCTCACACACGTGGCCCAACTATTGGCCGATCCGCTCCATACCGCGCTTGAGCATGGCCTTGACGTGGTGGCGCTGGGCAAACTGTTTGAGGGCATGGGCTATCTGGAGGAGGCCGCGCAGTTGTACGAGCAGGGCCTGGGCTATAACAATTTACCCGAGGCAGCCTACTGGGACACCCAACAACGGCTGGCCCTGCTCCACCGGCGGCAAGGCAACCTGGCGGCGGCGGTTGAGGTCTGGCGTCTGGCTGCCGCAGGGCGGCAAGTCTATGCCCACGTCGAACTGGCCAAATTTTACGAGCACCAGGCCCGCGATTACCCCGAAGCCTTACGCTGGACCCAGGCCGCCCTGGCCCTGGTCACTGCGCCCACTTTCCCCCGCTATGAACGCAGCCACTGGCTGGCCGACCTGAAGCACCGGCTGGGGCGGTTACAACGGAAATCTAACAGGTAAGGAACAATTAGCATGGGCTTTCGTATCCAAAAAAGTATTAACATTGGCAAATTTCTGCGCATTAATATCAGCAAAAGCGGCATTGGTTTCAGCGCCGGGATCGCCGGTTTGCGGATCGGGACCGGACCACGCGGTCCCTATTTTTCAGCCGACCTGCCCGGCTCCGGCCTGAGTTACCGCCAACATTTCGGCGGCCGTAAGGCGAATCATCAGGCCGACCAAGCTGCGGCCTCGACCAAACGTCAAACCGAAGCGCCGTCAGAGAAGATTCCCAGCCCGGGCCTGTTCGCGCCCGGTCACGAGAAGGAATTAGCCAAAGGACTCCAGGCTTACTACGCCGGCCAGATGGAGCCGGCCCTGGAACATTTCCTGGCCGCGGCCCCCGACGAACCGGGAGCGGCCATCTTGGCGGCTTCGCTGCTAACCCGGCAGGAGGCCGGTAAATACCGGGCCATTGAACTGCTGGAAAAGGTGGTGCAGAGCGACGAGGAATTTCCCACCGAGTTGATGCAAAAATATTTGAGTTCGACCCCGCTGGAAATTCAAATCACGCCCCAGGTATCCGTCGAAAGGCCGGTCGACGGGCTGGCGGCGACCCTGCTGCTGGTTGAATGTTACCAGGCCGCCCGGCGCGTCCGGGAGGCCATCGCCCTGCTGGAGGAAGTGGTGGAGCTATCTCCCGATCCGGTATTAATCCTGTCCCTGTGCGAGCTGTACGACAGCCGGGAAATTTGGGATGGGATCGTCGATCACGCCCAGGGCCTCGAGCCGGTGGACGATGTGACCGTAGAAATTGCCATTTATTACGGCCGGGCTATGCAGCAGAAAGAGCTGCATGATGCGGCTATCAGTGTTTTCAGCAAGGCTTTGCGCA
>CAZUNT010000195.1:0-13309 GCA_964622215.1 uncultured Caldilineaceae bacterium | reverse complement strand
AGCCGCCTAAGCTTCTCCCCCCCATTCAAAATCTTTTTCTGAAAAACTATAGATTTCGCTCATAGTCTCGCCAAATTCAAAAGGTTGATTGTCTCCATTATCCATAGAAAGTCTAGGTATGTCAAGATGACCGAAATGAACACTATCAGGCAAGACGCCTATACTATCATCAACCAGGCCATCGAGGCCGTGTTACCTGAAGTTGCCGTTAAAAAGCAGCTCCAAACATTAAATTTGCCGGACCGGATGACGGTGGTAGCCATTGGCAAAGCGGCCTGGCGGATGGCCAGCGCGGCTAAAGCCGCACTGGGCGATCAAATCCGGCAAGGTATCGTCATCACCAAGTATGAACATTCAGGGGGGAACATTCCCGGCCTGGAAATCTGCGAGGCGGGCCATCCACTGCTGGATGAGCCGGGGATAGCGGCGACCCGGCGAGCGTTAGCTATCACTCAGAATTTGACGGAGCAGGACGTGGTCCTGTTTCTGGTGTCGGGCGGCGGGTCGGCCCTATTCGAAGACCCGGCGGATGGAGTCACCCTGGCCGACTTGAGGCAAATCAACTCGGCGTTATTAAAATCCGGGGCGAATATCGTCGAAATCAATACCATTCGTAAGCGCCTCTCAAAGGTGAAAGGGGGGCGTTTTGCTCACCATGTCAAGCCGGCCAGGGTGGTGGCCCTGGTCTTGTCGGACGTGGTGGGCGACCGGTTGGACAGCATCGCTTCGGGACCGGCCTACCCCGACTCGACCACCTCGGCGGAGGCGTTGGCGATTGGACAAAAGTATCAGCTTGACCTGCCCCCGGCCGCGCTGGCCGCGCTGCGCCAGGAGACGCCCAAAAGGGTGGACAACGTGGAGACGTTTATCATCGGCAGCGTCAGGCTCGTCTGTGAAGAAGCCAAACGGGTAGCCCAAAACCTGGGGTACGCTCCCTTGATCTTAACCACTACCCTGGCCTGTGAGGCCAGAGAGGCCGGCCGATTTCTGGCCTCCATTGCTAATGAGGTCCTGACCAGTGGTCACCCTATCACCAGGCCGGGCGCTGTCATTTTGGGTGGGGAGACGGTGGTTCAGGTCAAAGGAAATGGCCTGGGTGGACGCAACCAGGAATTAGCTCTGGCGGCGGCCATAGAGTTGGCCGGGGTGGAGGATGTGGTTATTGCTTCGGTTGGCACCGATGGCACCGACGGTCCCACCGATGCTGCCGGCGGCGTCATTGACGGGGGCACAGCGGTCCGTATGGTCGCCGGGGGAGTTAACCCTCATCAAGCCCTGGCCAACAACGATGCTTATCATGCCCTGGCCGCCAGCGGTGACCTGCTCAAGACCGGTCCCACCGGGACAAATGTAAATGACCTGGTGTTGGTTCTGATTAGATAATTACGTCAACTGTTTTGACGGATTGTCATCTGTATGCTACACTTGACGGGTAGTAGGCACAGTGTCATTTCTGAGTTTCAGCACGTTATAAAAACGCTCACGCATCTTGGCTCTGAGCGACTTTTTACGAGCCGAAAAGCAGGGGATTGTCCTATGAAATTTGTAAGAAAGGAGAAAAATCCCCATGAGTGAGCGGGTTACCGGAACCGTCAAATGGTTCAATGGTTCCAAGGGCTACGGCTTTATCAGCCGCAGTGATGGCCAGGATGTCTTTGTCCATTTCTCGGCTATTCAGGCAAATGGCTTCCGCAGTTTGGAAGAGGGCGACCGGGTTGAATTCTCGGTTGAACAGGGGCCTAAGGGTCCCCAGGCCAGCAATGTGGTGAAACTCTAGTTAGCCTCTTGATGGTGTAAATAAAAAACCTCGTCTTAAAAGGGCGAGGTTTTTTGGTTTCAGAAATGCGGGTTATATGGCGAATCAAAAAACCACTTCTTCCCGGCCCGCCAGTTTCTCCATAATATTCTCTTTGATCAGCGTAAAATCCCGGCTAAAGCGCACAAAATCGAGACGGTCGGCGGGAACGGTGAGAATGGGGCACAGGGTAAAATCTTCAATCCAGGAGTTGTAAAGTTCATTTAACTGCTGTAAGTAGAGGGGCGATACATCCTGCTCAAAATCGCGGCCTCGCCGCTGAATCCGCTCAATCAGGGTGGGCACGCTGGCCTTGAGGTAAACAATTAAATCGGGTTGGGGCAAAAATTGGATGAATTGCTCGTACAAGCTGCGGTAAACTTGATAATCTCGTTGGGACATACTGCCGCGTTGGTATAAGTTACGAGCAAATACCTCGGCATCTTCGTAGATGGTGCGATCTTGAACCACTGAATAAGGATGATTGATGATTTCCCGTTGATACCGCAGGCGGCAGGTTAAGAAAAAGATTTGGGAGTGAAAACTCCATTGGCGCATATCCCGGTAAAAATCGGCCAGGTAGGGGTTGTCGTCTACAGCTTCGTAGAAAGGCGTCCAACCGAGGTGCTCTGCCAGCAAACGGGTCAGCGTACTTTTGCCCACCCCCATATTGCCGGCGATGGCAATAGAATATTTTTTTAGCATATCTCCTCCATAGTCTTTGTTTCCACAAAACCACAAACAGTGAGGCGCAACTTATTACACCGCTACCTAAACAGTTTTTGTAGTTTTGATGTTAGGGTCGCCTCCTAAGCTACTATATATTGAGGTTTATAGCTGTATAATACTACATCTAGTAACTTAGGAAAAGCCCCTCAACCTTAATAA
Source organism: uncultured Caldilineaceae bacterium (assembly GCA_964622215.1). Classification (GTDB taxonomy): domain Bacteria; phylum Chloroflexota; class Anaerolineae; order 4572-78; family J111; genus DSQQ01. The sequence continues at coordinate 10,626 of CAZUNT010000195.1, read as the reverse complement.
ATTCAATTCTTTAAGGATATAGCTGCCCGGAAGCTCAATTTAAGACCAGCTTCCGGGAAGGTTTTTCAAAAAGAGTGACCGCTACAATAGGGCAGTTGTAGCGGTCACTACTTCTTAAAATGAAACTCGTCAGCAGTTTTAACCTCGACATTTAACGGTGGGATGAGGAAACCTTGACGATATTTTCAGGTTTTTGCCCGATTTTGCGCTCGGTGCCGGCGCGTAATCGGGCAAAATTTTCGCGTAGGGCATAAAACATCGCCAGCAGGTTCAACACGCCAAAAACGATATACTCATAAGGGGTGTAGCCGAGGTAAGCTGAAATGGTCAAAATTATCAAAGCCGAAACGGCAATGGTAGTGGATAGGATCGAGGCGTAACGGCTGATGGCCAAGGCGGTCAAGCCACAAGCCGCGACAATGATCCCGTTGTAAAGTGACATCCCCCCCAGCGCTCCAATGGCCGTGCCTGCCCCTACGCCGCCTCGGAAACGCAGGAAAATCGAGCGATTGTGGCCCAGGACTGCGGCGGTGGCGGCCAGCGCCACAACCAGCGGATGAGCCACAAAGGTTAAGATGTAGACGGGGATGAGGCTCTTGAAAATATCGCCAAAAACGGTCAAGCCGGCGGCCACTCCCCCCACCGACCGTAAAACATTCGTTCCGCCTGTCTTGCCGCTACCCGAGGCGGTAAGATCGACTCCATACATGCGGGCGACTACATAACCCACCGGTATTGAGCCACACAGATAGGCTATAAAAATGGCCAGGATGGCCAGGATATAACTCACAATTTATGTCCTTAAGATTTGGCTAAAAAAGTACGGACTGTCTCCGGCTCGGCCAGGGTGAGACAGTGCTCGGCAATACGTTTCGTCTGAGGTATAGAAAGAGTACGAATTAAAGCTTTGGCCGTCGGGACTGCCGAGGCGTTCATGCTGAATTCGTCCAGCCCCAATCCTAACAGCAGGGGAATGGCCAGGAGTTCACCGGCTAACTCGCCGCACATACCCACCCATTTTCCGTGAGCATGCGCTGCTTTGATAACCTGGTCAATCAGGCGGATGACGGCAGGGTGGAGTGGGTCGGCCAGGGGCGCTACCGAGGCATTGGTTCGGTCTACGGCCAGGGTGTATTGAGTTAAGTCATTTGTCCCGATGCTGAAAAAATCTACCAGGGGCGCCATCGCGTCGGCCATCACTGCCGCCGAAGGGATTTCCACCATAATGCCAACCTCTAATCCCTCGTCGAAAGGTATATCTTTGGCAGCCAGGGCAGCTTTGGCAAGTTCTAGCTGTTCCCGGGCCTGGCGTATTTCGCCGACCGAGCTAATCATCGGAAACATAATTTTTACATTACGTTCGTAGCTGGCGCGTAGAATAGCCCGTAGTTGGGCCTGGAACAGTTCCGATTCGGCCAGGGTCAGACGGATGGCCCGCCGTCCGAGGAACGGGTTTTGCTCGGCGGGCATGTCGAGATAAGGGATTTGTTTGTCGCCGCCGGCGTCCAGGGTGCGCACGATGAGGGGGCGCTGCTGAAACACATCGGCGATAGCTCGTAAGACGTGATATTGTTCTTCCTCGCTGGGCTGGGTATCTCGATCTAAAAAGAGAAACTCGGTGCGCAGCAGGCCCACCCCTTCAGCCCCCATTTCTATCGCATATTTTGCGTCCTGTAGGCTGCCGATGTTAGCGACCACCTCCACCTGATGCCCATCACCGGTAATGGCTGGCTCAAGCGCGTGTTGGAGCGCCTCGGCTTGATTTTGTAACTCTTTTTGGCGGCGCTGTTGATAAGTAGCCACTGTAGCGGGATTGGGATTAATCAACACCTCCCCCGTACTGCCATCCACGATAAGTTGGTCGGCAGCGGCGAGGTTGAGCAAGGTGTAGCCCAGCCCTACCACGGCCGGAATACCCAGGCTGCGAGCCAAAATTGCCGTGTGGGAGGTAGCACCGCCCATGGCCGTGCAAAAGGCCAGCACCATGTTGCGGTCTACCGAGGCAGTGTCGGAGGGGGTTAAATCCTCGGCCAGGACGATAGCCGGTTTAGATACGTCGGCCAGGCTGCTCTCCCCCCAACCGGCCAGCAGCCGTTGCAGCCGTTGCCCCACATCTTCGATGTCGACCGCTCGCTGCCGAAAATATTCGTCGTCCATGGCCTTAAATTGGGCGGACAGGTTGGTAACAGCCTGGGCCAGGGCAGCCTCGACATTGATTTTTTCGGTTTCGACGGCTTCTTTGATGGGGTCAAGAAAGGCTGCATCCGCCAGGAACATTTGATGCACTTCAAAAATTTGGGCTTCCTCGGGGCCAACCATGGCTTCGGTTTTGGCTTTGAGGGTAGATAATTGACTGTAGGCGGTGGCGATCGCCGTTTCCAGCCGCACGATCTCTGCGGCAGGGTCGGTGACAGCATAACGCTCTATCTTGGGCTTGGCGGGCTGATAAATAAATACAGGGCCAATGGCAATACCATTGCTGGCGGGGATTCCGGTTAGTTTTTTCATTTTTTAACCTGTTTTATTTCTGGTTTTGACTTCCTGGAGCAATCTCTCCGGCTGGTTTTGATAATCCGTTCGCTCTAACCGGCCGGCGACTAAACCACTTAAAATATCGGTGAGGGCTTGGTTAACCGGCGTGGCCACGCCGACTTTTCGGCCCCATTCTACAATAGCTCCATTCAAAACGCTAATTTCAGAGGTGGCTCGCCCGGCAGCCAAATCAAGGTAGAGTGAAGGCATTTTGGTTCCTCGTCCGCTGACCATAAAGGGGCGTAAAACGGCGCGTTTGGCAGCCATCGGCAGCCAGGGTGTCGATGCCAGCCAGGCCAGCCAGTTGACCGGATAACCGGGCAGCCTGACGGCCTGAATTCCCTGCGCTCTCATCACGGCCAGGCCTTCTTGCAAAGCCTTGATTTCCAGGTCGAACAGAGCGGGTTGGGCGATGATTTGCGCAGGCGCCTGGTTCAGGATGGCGCTAGCAGCATTGTTGATGATATTGAGCAGCAACTTGGACCATTTTATGGCCCGATAGTTGTCGTAAACCAAAGTAGGCAGGCTGGCCCGGTTGAGTGTTTCGGCCAGGCTGGCCACAGGTTGGCCGGAGTGCAGGGGGGCCAATCCCAGCCCCCCTTTAGCCTTACTGACTTCAATGACCCCCAGTTCGGGCGATTGAATCGGAATGGTGATGGTCCCGGCAATGACTCGCTCTGGCCCGAAGGCTGCCGCCAACTGCTCCTCGTTGCCAATTCCGTTTTGCAGGGAAACGAAATAGGTTTGAAGACCGGTCAGGTCGCGGATAGCCTGGGGGGTGTCGGGCGCTTTGACGGTCAGGAAGACAAAGTCGTAGCTTGAATCGACGGGTACACTGGTGACGGTTTCAGGCCGGATAACCTGGGGGGCCTGGCCGGGTCGCCGCAAAATTAGCCCATCCCCGGCAATCTTTTGCATGAGCGAAGATCGCCCCACCAGCGTGACTGTTTGGCCGCTGGCCGCTAACGAGCCACCCACAAAGCAGCCGATGGCCCCGGCGCCCATGATTAGAATTTTCATTGGCTTGACATTTTGATTACAGCGCGGGCGGCCATTTCATCCGTCACCAGGCAATCAATAACGCCCAGCCGTAATGCACCCAGCACCGCCGAGGCTTTATCAATACCGCCGCCTACGCCGATGACATAAGGGATTTTTTTGAGGGTTTCCGGAGAGACGCCAATCAAGCGCTGGTGCAGTTCTAAAGATAAAATGTTGCCCCGCAGATCATAGTGATAAGAGCATATATCGCCCACCCCTCCCTGCCGGATGATTTCGCGTAGTTCAGCTTCGGTGATGTAACCGGCTAACAGCAGGCTGGACAGGGGGGGCGAGAGGCTGCCAATACCAATAAGAGCCATGTCCATACTGTTCAACAAGGCCATCGTCTCTCGAATGGAGGCATTTTGTAGAAGGGCTTCTCGGGTGGCCGAACTATCCACCAACAGGGGTGCGGGCAGGTATTTGTACTGTCCACCCAGGGTTTGGGCCAGCCAGCGAGTCAAATCCGGGCCGTCAATCACCGGGTTAATCGAGCCGACTGTGCCGGTGAGTTGTACGACGGTCACTTTTTTCTGGCGGGCAGCGCGTAAAGCATTGACTACCTGATAAACCCCGGTATTCCAGGAAATCCCAATAATCATCCCATCGTGGAGCGACTCTTCCAGGTGACGTGCGGCCAGGATACCCAGCCGTTCCACTAATTGAGCATAGCCTAAATGTTCGGCGGTGCTTAAAATTTTAACCTGTTTAAGGTTAAAACGATCAAGCAATTCTTGTTCTAAGGGGGTACACGTGGCGGCAGAATGGTGAATAATAATCTCGACCACCCCTTCTTCCAGTCCTTCGGCCAGCAGGCGCGATACCTGGGGGCGAGAAATGTTGAAGCGCTGGGCAATTTCTGCCTGAGTTAATTTTTTCTCATAATAAAGGCTGGCTACTTTGGCCAGTAAGGCTCGTTTTTCCTCAGACATAGTGGATGGGTGGGGCGACGAGGTTTATGTTTTGGTTGTTTCGGCAAAATCACTTTCAATCAAATGGGTGCCTAAAGTATCTTTTGCATATCTTTAGCCGCCTCGGCGATAGCGTTAAGTTCTTCCAGGCTCTCTCCCAATTCCAGCGAGGCTTGAACAACGGCTACGTAAGCACCTTCAACCAATGGGGCGTTACTCAGCTTAATGTGAGGCTTCATCTCGGCAGGAAGCATGTCGATAGCCGTCTCAACACTTAGCAGAGCGCTGCCCAGGTCAACCAACACCAAAACCCCCTCAGGCGAATAGACAGTTTCAATCGCATACTTAATCCGCTCGGCATTGGTACCAAGCGTGATCTCGTCCACTCCCCCGGCGGGGGCGATATTAACCTTGTCCTTGGCTACTTGAGATACAAAATCGCACAGACCTTGAGCCAGTAGATGACTGTGAGAAACAAAGACGACTCCGACCATAGATATTATAACCCTTTCAATTTGCGATTGATGAAAAAAGCAGCCACGATTAGGGCGAAAGCGCCCAGGCCATAAGCCAGGCCCATAATAATGCCCCACATCACTTGACCTTCGACCAGGAGTGGAGAAGCATGGACATAACCATAGAGCGCCGCGATGACCAAAATTGTCAGCCAGAGCACTCCCATTAAGAGCTTGCGGCGTTTTATCAGCGCCGCGTTTTTGTCTTCGGGAGTTGGTTGAGTTGAACGACGTTTAGCCACAGAAAAAAATATCCTTCCCTGAAATACGTTTTACGTTACCATCACACGCCGGACACTCCTCCACTTCGGCCACTTGTTCCATTCGCTCCGAGGTTAACAGTTGAGGAGGGGCGGGGATAAAACCAATTTGTCCACAAGTACAAGCATACCAGCCAAAATCCACTTCATTCCAGGCCAGCCGCTGGCCCAAATCCATCAACTCTACCCCCATCCTCCAGCGCGCATTGGTAATCAAGCGCCGGCAGCCAACCTCGCGTAAACGAGCCACATATAAGCCGAGGTGGGTGCAGTGTCGCATCAATAGAACACCTAAAGTAATGTCCTGAGGCCAGGGAATGAGCCGGGCGTCGGCGCAGATGAGCCTCAGGTTATCCGGCAGGACAGATTGACCTGCCAGCAGGTTGGGTTGTAACTCAACAGCATACACCTGCCGGGCAATCTGGGCTATTCGGCGGGTCAAACGTAGGTCCCCGGCGCCGATATCCAGTACCACGTCGGCGGGTTGAACATAGCTCAACGCCGCTGTATAGGTCGACTCGTCATAGGGCGCCCAGCGGGCTTCCCAGGTGTCTAAACGACCGCCAACCGCAGACGACAGACCGCCGTAAGTCGGCCAGCAGTTCTGGCGGCGGGCAGCGGTTGACGGTGGAGGATCAATAGGATAAGCCATAGGCCTGAGCCAGGAGTTCAATGGGATGGATCAGCTTGGCCCCGGTGGCGTGTTGGATTTGCCAGCGGCAGGTTTCACTATCGCAAACGGCGATTTTGGAACCGGAGGCTTTGACCTGGTCAAACAGGGGCTGACCGACGGCCATAGCGATGTCATATTTCTCCTTTTTGTAGCCATAGGTTCCGGCGATGCCGCAGCAATCGGCCTGAATGTGCTGGATTTTGAGACCGGGGATGAGTTCCAGCAGGTCAAGAGCCGGCAGGCCCATATTGTGGGCGCGGAGTTGGCAGGGGGAGTGATAGGGCAGGTTGGCTTCGATGGGTTGGAAGTCGGTTTTGAGGCGGCCCTGGTCGGCTAGGTCGAGCAGGAACTCACAAATGTCAAAGGTCTGTTGGGCCACCAGGCGCGCCTCGGCGGTATCAATATCGAGGATGTGGCGGTAATCGGATTTGAGGGAGAGGGTGCAACTGGTGGAGGTGCCGACAATGGGCAGGCCCTGGCGGGCATAAGGAGCCAGGGCTTTGATATTGTGGTGGGCATTGTGGCAGGCGGCCTCGAACTCGGCGTTGGAGAGCATGGGCAGGCCGCAGCAGACCTGGTCGGGCACGATAACTTCAAAGCCGTTGTGTTCGAGGATGGCGACGGCGGCTTTGCCGATACGAGGTTCGTAGTAGTTGGTGCTGCAGCCGTGATAGTAGACCACCTGTTTGTCCAGGGCTTGCGGTCGGGCCGATTTGGCGTGAACCGACTTGAACCAGCCGCGGAAGGTTTCAAAGGAAAAGACAGGCAGGGGGGCATCGCGGTGGACGCCCATCATCAGTTCGGCCATAATCCGCAGGGGTTTGAGGTTGGCCATAACATTGGCCAGGGGGGCAACCGGGCTGGCGAGCAAACCCATCCACTCGGAACGGCCCAGGAGTCGGTTGCGCAGGGGCATGGCCTTTTTCTGGTAGAGCTTGTAGCGGGCCTTGGCGTTCATCTCCATGACCTTGACCCCGTGGGGGCAAACCATCGAACAGACGCCGCAGCCGCTGCAATAATCGACGCTGGCATCGACCGAGAGTTCTTTGGGGTTGCGGAAGCGTTGGGCCTGGGGGCCGACATACTTGGGACCGGGGAAACGGTCAGTGACCTTGGTGACGGGGCAGTGAGAGGTGCAGATATTGCACTTGACGCATAAATCGGCCGAGTATTGGACTTGCTGCCAGATGGCCAAAGTCAGGTCATCCAGGATAGGTTCTGTGCTCACGACAAGACTCCTTATAAAAAGTCAGCAGTGAATAGTGAGCAGTGAACAGTGAACAGTTGGCAATTCGACACGAGTGTGTTTCAAATCGGTTGAAGGAGTACAGAATTCATTCTGCTTCCTCTAAAAAGCGGAATAAATTCCGCACTCCAGAGGTATTTTCAACTCAAATGAAACACACCCATTCGACACTTTACTCTTTACTCTTCACTGTTTACTGTTCACTGTTTACTGTTTACTGTTTACTCTTCACTCTTCACCCAATAAGCTGCTTGACCACGGCGGCGGCGGTGGCCAAGGCGACGCCATCGCCGGTGCGGCCGCTGGCCCACTCAGCCCCGGCCAGGAGAGCGCCGACAGCATACAGATTTTCGGCCAGGGGGCCGGCGCCGTTGACCGGGTGTAGTTGGCGATCCACCTTGAGACCGGCATTGAAAACCGGCTGTCCCCGCGGTGAGATAAAACTCGGCTCAAACCAGTGATGGCGGTTGGTCACCGCCGCCACCGGCAGGCCAAAAATTGTCTCTTCGATCTGGCCGGTGGGATGAGCGGCCAATCCGCCGCCAAAGAGGCCGCCGGTGGCCAGGACATAGTGACCGGCGCTGATCGGCTTGAGCCGGCTGGCTGTTTCAAGGCGGATGTGGCTGACCCGGCCGGCCTCAATGACGCCGTCGACGATTTTGCCGCCGATGATGAGCCGGCCGCCGGCTTGTAAGAAGGCCTGTTTCAGGGCTTCAAACAGGCGGCGTCCCGGCACCGACGGGGGCAGGGCGCTGATCTCAAAGACTGGGCGGTTCAGTTGTTTTTCCAGGTCGGTCAAGACCGCCCGATGCTGGTCGAGGCCCAACACCGCCGGAAAACCAACCCGGTCGATGCCGCTGAGGTGGCCTTTGACCGTCTTAACCACCCGCTGCCGGAACTCGGCCTGCTCAAAGGCGTGGGCGACTTCGAGCGGGGTGGCGTTCATGGGGCTGGCGACAGGGATGGACAGGTCCAGCAGCAGCGGTTCAGCCTGTACCCCCAGATCTTGCTGATTGAGATTATCGCAGAGCAAGCGGGGGTAAAAATCGCGCAGGTGGTCGAAGCCGACGATCAGCCAGCGTCCACCCTGGCTGACCTCGCCAGCGGCCAGGGCGGCCGGGGCCAGGCAGGTGGGATGGAGCGCGCCGACCGCACTGGGCAGCCGCCAGTTGTGGCTCAGGTCGCCTCGGTAATCCAGGTCCTTGACCAACTGTCCAAAGGCGGTCAGCCCGGCTTCGATATTTTCCTGGCCGACGACCGCATAGGGATGATCGGGCCGGGCGGCCACAAAGTCGGCCAGGCGGGTGGCGGGGTTGGTGACCGGTTCGAGCGCGTCGGCGGGGTGAAAGCCCAGCACATCAATACAACCGGAGGCCAGCAGCAATGCGCCGATACCGTGGCTGACCAGCAGTACCTTCTGATTGGCTTGAGCGAGCTGGCAAGCCGTGGTCAGGCCGGCCATGCCTGCCCCTATCACTACCGTATCATAACGAGTCATAAGCGGTTCCTCGTAAATGAGTTGTGGTCAGCGGCAATAAACAACTAACCACGGACAGGCAGCTTTAAGCTGCCTGTTCAAGTTCAAAATAGCCCTCGGTCTCCACTTCGGCCACCCGGCTGCGGTCGGTCCCACTCAACCGGGGGGGCAGCTTGTCCAGGCCGAGCAAGCCCAGGTAAATGCCCTCGTCGAGTTGTATTTGACGTAAGTGCTGACCCCACAACACCGGCTTAATCCCCTTCCAGCGTTCCTGTAAGAAGTCCACCAGGGCCTTGTTGGCCGCGTCGGCTGTGAGTTGCTGCTTTTCGTGCATAATCCCGGCTACCCGGTAAGTGCAAAAGCCGCCTTGGCACGGTCCCATACCCACCCGCAGCTCGCGCCGCAGGTTGTTGATGATCTGGTGGGTGTCTGGGTGAGCCAATACTGCCTCAATTTGACCGCGGGTGACCAGTTCGCACTCGCAGATCAGTTGACCCTGGACGGCCTGGCTTTCCAGTTGGCTCAAGCGCCGGCCCAGCGACCAATACCTGGGTTCGGCGTGTCCCTTGAGCACGGTCGTGGCCGTTTGGCAGGGCCGCTCGGTGCCCAACTTCTGGCAGATGACATCAACCGTGTGCTCGGCCATTTGGCGATAGGTGGTCCACTTGCCGCCGGTGATGGTCACCAGTCCCTCCACCCCATCGCGGGCAGCGTGATCGAGCAAGAAATACTTGCGGGTGACCTGGCGCAAATCGGCTCCGGCAGCCGTCTCCTGGTACAGCGGGCGCACCCCGGCCCAGGCCCGCAAGGCCCGGAACTGCTTGAAACTGGGGATCATCTTCTCCCCCTCGTCCAGCATCTTTTCGACTTCCCAATCCTCGATGGGATAGCAGTCTGGGTCGGGCACGCGCACCGAAGTGGTGCCGATGACCGCCACCGAACCAATCGGGACCACGATATCGCCGTCGCCGGCCGGGCCGCAGCGGTTGATGACCGTGTTGGTCAGGCGGTAATTCATGGCCACCATTGTGCCTTTGCCGGCATAGATCGTCACCTCGCAGCCGGCCATCTGGCCAATCGCGCCGCCCCAGGCCCCGGCAGCGTTGACCACCAGGTCACACTCAATCGTCACTTCCTCGCCGGTCAACTGGTTGAGCGCGGTCGCCCCCTTGACCTGGCCGTTTTCCACCCGCAAAGCGGTGATTTGGTGATAGGTCAGGGTTTCCGCGCCGTACTCGGCGGCCGAGTCAACCAGGGCCCGACAGGCTTCCCAGGTTTCGATGCTGCCATCGGGCACGACGAACACCCGGCGGATATCCGGGTTGAGCAGAGGTTCGCGGCGCAGCGCTTCGGCCATGGAGATTTCTTCAATCGGAATGCCGGCCCGTTGGCAGGCTGAATAAAAAATATCGGGATGGTCCGGTGGGTCCCAGGGGGTGTTGACAAACATACCGCCGGTATCCTCGACGCAGTGGGGCATAATTTTGCGCAGGATGGTGTTTTCGACGATACACTCGCGGGCGGCTTCCTCGTCTTTGACCGCGTAACGGCCGCCGCTGTGCAGCAGGCCGTGGAAGCGGCCCGAGGTGCCGTAGGACAAGGCCCCTCGTTCGACCAGGAGGCTTTTGAACCCGCGCTGGGCCAGGTCAAACAGCACCCCACAGCCGGTGACGCCTCCCCCAATGACCAGCACCTCGGTTGTCTTTTTCATCTCTTTCTACTCCTCGAAAACACGACCGCCTAATATTTTCATTGCCGGCGGCGCGTCTCAGCCAAGTTACAATTCGGCAAGGAGGGACGACTTTGTCCCTCCTTGCCTGCTTAAGGATTATCGCCCAGACATAACTTTATGTTTTCAGACTCTAAAGGTCGTGGAAGCTTTAGAGTCTTTAGTCGAGTTATGTTGGGATGACGACTTAGTGTTCCACCCAGTCGAAGGTGCGGGTGACGGCCTTCTTCCATTCCTTGTAC
>CAZUNT010000194.1:0-13333 GCA_964622215.1 uncultured Caldilineaceae bacterium | reverse complement strand
GTAAATCGGGACGTTTGAGGACCTGGCCGGTGATCCACATCGAGATCGTGGACGGATTTTTGATTTTGGCCCGCTCGCCCAGTTCGGTCTGGGTCCAGCCGCGGGCTTCGAGTTGGTTCTTGAGCCAACGACCGAAATTATTTTTAAGCGAAATTTTATTCTCAAGCATTGACATTTCCCGGCAACATGTGATATACTGCCTGCACCGCAGGTTGCAGGCCAAAATTGGCAAGATTTAAGATGACCCGTATTAACGGGCTGTCCAGGGAGAGAGCGCCGATAGCTGCAAATTATAGGGGGCGGTGGAGCAAAAATCTATTCGGGGTCTCCACCACCGTCGTCATTAGGTCCACTACTCATTGACCGGTTCCTTTAACAATCCGTTGAAATATTTTTCGCTATTATATCATGCGGAGCGGATTAGGTCGGGAATTTATACACGAAGAATCGACTATGGCATCTCTCTTCTGCGCTCATCAACAAGAACCTATGCCGCTCGAGCGTGAGGGCGTGAAAATGTTTATTTTAGAGGTAGTCCTGGACTACCTGGTGGGTCAAGATGACCCGGAGAGGGACATCTGGTTAGACACGCTTCCCGAACCGGAGAAGCTTGTTCTGGAAAAAGAAATTTACCATATTTTGAGCGTAGGCCAATACAGGGATAATTAGCCCTGTATTGCAACTATACTTTATTTGAGGCGTAAAGGCAAAGGCGGTTGCAAAAATCGTCTTTGTCCCGGTCGGTTGACTTCAAGGCGGAAGTCTGATATACTATGGATGCTCACACTTGGTTATATGCAGACTCACAACTTTATAACGGCGGTTTTTCTAATTTTGTGAAAGACCCCCTGTCGATTCGATTGTCGGTATCTTGGTCTGTATAGGACCAGGTGTGAGCAACCGGCATGAGGAGTCGGCGGGGGTTTTTTTATTAATCAATAATTTATGATACGGCGAAATTTTATTCGCTGGAACAGGGGCGATTCATGTCCGCTGAGAAAAATCTGCTTTCTGACGAGAGCAATGACCGCAAGTATTTTGTTCAGCTTCCACAAATTGTTTGGGCTATTTGCCGCACCCCGCAGGACCTTACCCTCTGGTTTGTAGTCAAAATGGTGGCCGGTGAAGGGGGAGAATGTATCCTCTCGACCGAGGACCTGGCTGCCCTATGCACGATGAGCGCGGGTAAGGTGTCGGATAGCCGGAAATATCTACTGGCCGTAGGAGCGATGGAGGGTGAATGCCGCCGCGATCCGGGGTATCCCCAACCGGTCTGGCATCTCCGAATCCCGGACGTATGGGAAGAAAATATCCGGTGGCGTAAAAATATAAGCGGTTTGAAGGAACGAGTCGAGTTCAAGCGCGAATTGGCTAAAAAGTTCCAGGATACGGGGACATTGAGGGCGCTCGGAGACGAATCGGTAGACTTACATATAAAGAGCCTTCACAATATGAAGCCTTCACAATATGAAGGCTCAGAGCCTTCACAATATGAAGAAGGTATCCCACAGAATGAAGGAAAGAAGAATCATGATTCATGCATGAATAAGAATGAGAAAATTCCTATTCATGATTTGGATGTGCCTGCTTCAGAACCAGCCCCGGACGAACCGGACGACGAATCGGGCCTGGCTCAACCTGACCCGGACCTGGCCGAATGCTGTACTTTTTACGAGAACAACCTTCATGCCGTAACCCAATACGTGACCGATGTGGTCAAGGGCTATTTGAAAGAGTGCCCTAAAGATTGGCTAATTGAAGCTTTCGAGATTGCGTCAGAGAACAATGTCAGAAAGCTCCGTTACGTTCAGGGGATCATGGAGCGGTCAATCGGCCTGGGGTTGTCGCCCCGGCAGGCCGGACCGCCCGAATCAAAAAGCACGACCAGGGCTAAAGGCGTTTCTCCTCTGCAAATTCCGCCAGCGCCGGAGCTATCCCTGTTATTACCGGTCCAAAAAATAAGCAAAGTCGATCAGGTCTGGCTGGACACGTTGGCCCAGCTCCAACTGACCACGACAAAACCCGCGTTTGATTCTCTTCTCAGGCCCACCCAATTAACCAAGCCCAACGGCAAATATGTACTTTGGGCCGAAACGAAAGCACAGGAGGAATGGCTCAACGGCAGGCTGCGCGGGGCAATTCAGCGCACCCTGGATCAGGTTGTCGGCAAGCCGGTCAAGCTGGAGATTCACGTCAAGGGAGAAGCGGTATGAACGAGCAGTTAGCGCCCGGTGGAATTGAATGGACTCGCGTGTGGGGGCGGAGAGGATTCACGTGGAACTCTATCGCGGGCTGCCAGCATGCCTGCCGGTGGTTGATCGACGGGACGGTGGCGGCTTGCTATGCCGAAAACCTGGCCGAGACGAGGATGGGGCGGGCCTACCCTGAAGGTTTCGACCATCATTACTGGCGGCCTCACCTGCTAAATGAACCGCTAAAGCTGGCCGAACCGTCCGGAATCTTCCTGGATAGCATGTCCGACCTGATGGGAGCCTGGACACCGGCGGAGCAGGTGGGGCAGGTGTTAGACGTATGCCGCAAGGCGTCTCAGCACATTTTCTTTCTATTGACCAAGAACGCGCCCCGACTGCTGCAGTTCGATTTGCCGGCCAACGTCTGGCCGGGGGTGTCGATGCCGCCGGATTTTATGTTTTGCAAAAAGCTCGACCGCCGGCAGCAGGAGAAGATGCTGCGGGTGGCCCTGGTAACACTGTCCCGGCTGGCTAACCGGGGGTTGGTTACATGGATGAGCTTTGAGCCTTTAGCCTATGAGGTGTCGTCTATCGTGGCCGAATATGACGACGCCCTGCGTTGGGCGGTAATCGGGGCGGCCAGCAAGGGAAAGACGTATTACCAGCCCGGCCTGAACCACGTGCAGGGACTATTGGACGTGCTGGACAGCCGGGGCGTGCCGGTATTCATGAAGGGTAATTTGCGGTGGGAAGCCAGGCGCGAGGAGTTCCCGGAGGTGAGAAATGGCAGATGTACGGCATAAAAGCCTGGACGATTTTATAAAATATCTCCGGTCAAGCGGCCTGGAAGTGGCCGGGCCGATGGAATGGGTTGACGATCCGCAGCATCCGGGGTGGCAGATTCCGCGCATCCCGGTCAGGCCGCGAAAGGAGGCGGGGCATGTTAAGCCAGGCGAACAGCTTGCGGCTGCCGTTGCGGGATAAGCTCGTACACTGCGCTTTTTGCAGCCCACCTTACTATAATTTGCGGGCTTATGATGGATTGGAACCGCAGGTTTGGGGTGGATCGAAAGGGTGTTTCCATCAGTGGGGAGAATCGGCAATCCGTATCGTGGGCCGTTCCGATGGTGGACGCGATATTGGGGGACGGGGTGGAAATTACCAGAATGGCGGCGGCCCGCACCAAGTAAAAGCCGAAACCGGCCAATTCTGCCAACTCTGCAATGCATGGCGGGGACACCTCGGCAATGAGCCAACGGTCGAACTTTACGTGGCTCACATGGTTGAGGCGTGCAGGGAGGTAAAGAGAATACTGAGAGACGATGGGGTGTTCTTCTTGAATCTGGGCGATTCCTACGCAAATGATACCAAATGGGGCGGGCAGAGCTGCGGTAAAAATTATACCAGCCTGGCCGGTGGTTATGCGGGCCAACGAGTCAGGCGACAAACCGGGCTTCCGCCCAAATCGCAGTTACTTATACCCCATCGGGTCGCTATAGCTTTACAGGCCGACGGTTGGATCGTGCGGCAGACGATTCCGTGGTTAAAAATGAACGGACTCCCTGAAAGTATGGATGACCGGCCCACCCTGGCCCATGAGTATGTATTTATGCTGGTCAAGTCAAAATCGTATTATTGGGATACCGAAGCAACCAAACGTCCCTCGACCGAGCAGACCGGTCAGGCGGCTAATTTCAGCCGGGAGAACGGCAAGACCTGGCTGGCCGAAACCGTCCCCGGACAAGGTTACGCCCAACATCGCAACGGGCGAGAGAGCGAGCCATCCCTTACCCGCCGTTACCGCACGACCGACGCCTGGCTCGATTCGCTCGACGAGGCCATCTCCGGCCTACGCGCCAGGCTCGCTTACCTGGAATCGATTCGGGCGGTTGGCGGGCTGCTGGAAAGTGAGGATGGACCGGTGGCGGTTTATACCTCGCTCAAAGGCTACTCCGGCGCCCATTTCGCCGTTTTCCCGGTGGCCCTGGCGCTGGATTTGGTAAGAGGAGCAACGAGCGAGGCAGGGCGCTGCCCGATATGCGGAGCGCCATGGGAGAGGGTGATAGAGAAGGTCAAGGGCGAATCCCCGGCCAGTCACAACGGCAGCACGTTTACTCACGGTAAAACTCACGACGCCATGGTTGGATTATCGGCGGTTGGGCAAGGTCAACGGACGGTCGAAATCAAGACTATCGGCTGGCAGCCTACCTGCACCTGCCCACCTCATCAGCCCGTTCCGGCTATTGTGGCCGATGTGTTTTGCGGCAGCGGGACGGTGGGAGAAGCTTGCCGGAAGTTGGGCAGGCGTTTTATCGGCGTGGATTTAAGCGCGGAATACCTGGCTAAATACGCTGCGCCCAGGGCCGAAGGATTAACCACCGAGGCGGCGCTGGAAGAGGCCAGGCTGACCAGGTGGCCGGCGGACAAGTCGCGGGCCAAACTGGTCAAGGCAGGACAGTTAAGTTTTGAGGGATAGATATATATTCCTGTTTCGTATAAGCAAATGGGTATCACCCCATAATACCCTCTATCCCGGATAATCAGGTTTATAAACTTTACAATTTCAGGACTATTTTCTCTTATTTGGTTTGTAGGTCGGTGTGGACAGGGCAAAGATGGCCAAGTATCGGGTTGTTGGACAGGGCGAAAAGTGGATAGTCGTTCAAGGCGACGTGCGGGATTACCTGGAAGGGTCATTATGGCTGCGGCAGTATTATGGAGAGTACATCCATCTCCTCTTCTCGGACTGGCCCTATAACCTCGAATCGATCACCCGGCGATTCGGCAAAAACGGCAGCGCCCCGGCCCGGTTCGGCCAGGATGGAGCGTTCCAGCGACAAAGCCGTGGATTCATGGGCGCTCGTTGGGACCAACCCCTGGCTTACCGGGCCGAAACGTGGGAGATGGTCATGCCCCACCTCCACCCCGGCGCTTTCACTGCCTCATTCACTCACCCCCGCAAGCAGCATCTTCTGGCCACCGCTCAGGAAGAAGCCGGGTATATCCTCAACCCGGCGCTTTATCTCAATGGGCAGGTTTACACCATCCCCTCTCAACTCGGCTGGATTTTTTCATCCGGGAAGCCTAACGGGACCCGGATTGACACCCGGGTCGACCGGCGGGCGGGACTTGAGCAGCCAATTGTTGGCCCTGGCAAACATCATAGTCCGGGGCGTATCAGGACAATGGGAGTCAATGTTCCCTATGGACCATCTGAAGCGGGCAAGGTCGGTGATGGGCGTTGTAACCCAACGCCCATCACCGACCTTGCCCAAGCCTGGGCCGGCCACCGCTACGGCTCTCCCCTGGCCCCGGAGCTCGAACCCATTATCATCGCTCAAAAACCATGGGGACCGAATCGCCTCGACGACATCCTGGAAACCGGGGCAGGGGCGATCAATATCGACTTTGGCCGGGAGGGGATGCCCGGCAACGGCTATCCCGGCCACCTGATCCTATCTCATCACCCCGGCTGCGTCTACCGGGGAGAGAAGCAGGTCAAAAACGGCAGTGGGGATGTGACCGGACAGGAACCAAGTGTGCCCGGCAGAAACGTTTATAATGGCGGTTGGAAACGGGGTATTCCCTACCAGGCCAAAGGTAACGACGACGGCATGCTCTCCATCCCGGACTACGACTGCCATCCCGATTGCCCGGTACGCCACCTGAACGAATCGACCGGGCGGGAAGTCGGCCATCATTTTTACCAGGCCGATTGGGTTTACGACATCTTCGAGAGGTTCGCCGATTCGCCCCTGGTTTTCTACAGCGGTAAGGTGGGCACAAGCGAGCGTAACGCCGGCTGCGGTGATCTGCCGCTGCAGGAGCGCCGGCGGGTCAATTCGGGCGGGCTGGAACATGAACCGAGATTTGCGCCGACCCAACAGAATAACCCCCACCCTACCCTGAAGCCACTAGACATGTTGAGGCGAGTAGCGGGCCTGTTCCTTCCGCCCGACCGCTACGCCCCGCGCCAGGCGCTCGCTCTTTGCTGTGGGACCGGTAGTGAGATGATCGGCTGCCTGCTGGCCGGATGGGATTACGTAGTAGGGGTGGAGTTACAGGAGGACTACGCGCAGATCGCCTGCCGCCGGCTGGCCTGGTGGGAGGAGCGGCTCCGCTGGGGACAAGTAGACCCACGCAAGGCTCTGGCTAATAAACCCAAAGAGCAAACAAACCCGAACGTGGTCCAGGGGTCTCTTTTTTTGCCAAATGATTTCGCCTGAGCGAACTATTTTTTACCGTGAAAGGATATTGAAATGCAGCATCCAGACATTGCCCTATCCATTCAACAGCCGTGGGCCTGGCTGATCGTCAACGCGGGCAGTTACACCCCGCCCAAAGATGTCGAGAATCGAACATGGCCCCTACCCCGCAAGATGATCGGCCAGCGGGTGCTGGTCCACGCGGGTAAGACCTTCGACCTGGAAGGTTACCGCCAGGTCAGGGCGCGATTTCCCCATATCAAAATGCCCGTCCCTAATGAATTCGATTTTGGCGGTATCGTCGGCGAAGTGACCTTGACCGGCTGCGTGGTCCAGTCGTCGTCTCCCTGGTTCACGGGCGAGTACGGCTTCACCCTGGCCAACCCCAGGCCGCTGCCGTTCAGACCGTGCCGGGGGCAGTTGGGATTTTTTAGCGCCCGCTATTTACGGGAGGCGGCATGAACCAGCCGCAATTAGCCACCGGCCAGATCGTCTTTGTAGCGCCGGAGCCGGTGCTGGATTTCGGCAACGGCTTCAAAATCAATCTCAATAACGAGCGCTGGCGGTCACAGGGCTTCCGCTGCGGTATTTGCGCTTCCAGCGGTTCGGGTAAGTCCCACCTGGTGGGGGTCATGCATGAATGTTTGACCGACCTGGGTATCCCCTGGGTACTGATCGATCCAGAGGGGGAATACCGGGGGTTGGGCGAACTGCCCAACGTGAATATGGCCTCGCGCAACGGACCGCATATCCACCTTAACCTGTCCAACCTGGATTGGGTCACCCAGATTCTCGACTGCCTGGACGCGGGCCAGGGGGTAATTGTGGATATTTACCGGTTGAGTCTGGAGGCCCGGTTCGAGGTCTACACGACCTTACTGACCCAGCTGCTCGACCACCAGCAAGCCCGGCGGGAAGCCGGGGAGGTGCAGGCCATGATCCTGACGGTGGAGGAGACCCATATTTTTGCCCCGCAGAAAAGGGTCAAAAGTAAGGCCGCCCTGGATATTACGGTTGAGATCGCCCAGCGGGGACGCAAGGCGGGGATCAATACCATTTTTGTGACCCAACGGCCCCACGCTCTGGAAAAGGACGTTCTCAGCCAGACCAATATCCGCTTTATCGGCCGGCTGGAGGAGGATAACGACTTCGAGGCGGTCGAGTCGATCCTGCCCAAGAAGTTCATTATGGATAACGGTAAATTGGAACGGCTGACCGTTCAAACCCTACAAGCGCTAGGGACGGGCTGCTTTTTCGTGCGGATTGGGGTGGATTTCCACCGGCTGGCCCCAGCCCGGCTGCGGCGAACCCGCGACCTGGCCGCAACGCCCGCTTTCCAGCCGGTGCTGTTGTAGGAGGGCATGATGACCGAAACTATCGGCTACTGGTGTGACGAGTGCCGGGAAAAGTATGTCCGGCACAAGTGTCATGAGGGACTGCCCTGCGGCCACGATAAGAAGGGGGCGGTGCGGGTATACGCCAAGTCGTTTGGCCGGGGCGGGGAGCGGGTGGAATTGGCCTGGGCAAGCGGGCGAGCCGGGCTGTATATCATCGAAAGAGCCAAAAAGAAAAATACCGTCTACCTGGGCAATGCCCGTTTCTATCACGGCCATCGAGTCGAAACTGACGACGGGCAAATAAACACCGTCTGGAAGTGGCTCAGGCAGCAAGAAGGGAAGATCATCCGGGCCTTTCTATCCCGATGGGAGAGCCGCAAGGAACCACCTGAATGGCGAATAGTTGAAACGTCGCAGTATGAAGGCCCGGAGGAGGAAGCAGAAGATGAACCGGAAGCTGATATGTAGGCTACTGATCGAGGCTGACACCATAAACGGGATTATGGACCTGCTGGCGGCGGCCCTGACCTCACTGCGGGAAGGGGAGTTGAAGGGGTCGTTTGTGTCTCCGTCCGGGCAGTTTGGCTATGTGGTCGAACTGGCCGCCCAGGCGCCGGCGGAACGGCAGGAGCAGGTCCGCCGGCTGCGGGATGAGGGGCACAGCATCGGCGAACTGATGTGGATGGGCTACAGCCCGGAAGAGGTGATCATCAGCCTGGGAGTGGAACGGCTGACCAGGGAGTTGAGGATTCCATGAACGCCGGCCAACGCGGACTATTAGCCAAGTTGACCGGGGACGTGTACGAGGAACTGGTCGACCGGGGCCTGTATTATTACCGGGCCAACGACATGGTTACCTGGGTGCAGGTCTATCCGAAGATCAGGATCACCCGCTATCCCAACGCGGTGGTGGTAGGGAAGGCTCATCCCGACCGGCACGTGACCATCCCGGCCCTGGGCGGCCGGTCGTGCTGGCTGGAGATCAAAAGCTGGCAGGCCAAAGAGCGAAATACCTACAACCTGGATACTGACAACCGCCGCGACCAGTACCAGAATTTACTAGAAGAGGTGCGGATTGGCGGGGCGTTGGGGTATTACCTGGTCTGCTGGCGCTGGAACGGGCAGGAGGATTGGCGGCTGTACCCGGCGGAATCGCTACAGTTATCAGGGGGCGGGCTGCTGTTTGTCCGGGCGGAGGGGCTGGCGGTTGGGGCAGAGTACGGTTGGCCGGATTGGTTGGCGGTGGTGGTCGAGGTCCAAAGCAGGGGAACCGCTCGCCTTTTTGGGGATAACGGATTGATTGCCTCGGTGCAGGTGTTGGGATGACCAGAGCGTTGATCTTCAACTGCTCGACCAAATGCTATAACCGGGGAACGGTAGCCCTGGGCTACTACCTGGCCGGGGAGGGCTGGCAGGTGGAACATTCCACCGGTGAGCCGGACCTGTTCAGCCTGGACGCGGGCCTATTCGCTTTCTCGGCCATCTTCACCTGGGACCTGCCCCAGCTGGTTGAGTGGGTGAACCGGGTCAAGGATTTTGGCGAGGTCTGGATCGGTGGACCGGCGGTATCGGCCATGTCTCGTTACGTGGAGCAGGCGACCGGGATCAGGCCGGTAGTGGGGGTGGACCCACGCCTGGAGACACGGCCAGGTTATTATAAGATGACCCGGACCAGCCGGGGCTGCCCGGTGGGGTGTTCGTTCTGCATCGTGCCCCGGATCGATGGACGGGTGATGGTGGAGTATCCGGTCTTCGACCCGGCCCCGGTGGTGATGGATGATAACATCCTGGCCTGTTCGACCGGGCACCAGGAGCGGGTAATAGAGAAGCTGCTGGCTCGCGGCTACCGGGCGGTGGATTTCAACAGTGGCTTTGAACCGAGCTTCTTTGATCATGAAGCCTTCGAGAGATTCCGCCGGCTGCCGCTAAAGTTCTGGCGGCTGGCCTTTGACACGGTAGCCGAGGAGAAACCGGTCGAGGAGATGATGAGGCTGCTCAAAGAGGCCGGGGTGGGCAGCCGCAATATCCGGGTTTACTGCCTGAGCGGGAACGAACCATTCGAGGATTGTATGTACCGGGCCGAGAAGATCGTCGATTGGGGCGGGGAGCCGTTTGTCCAGGCACTAATTCCGCTGAACGCCCTGGAAAAAAGGCC
This sequence comes from uncultured Caldilineaceae bacterium, assembly GCA_964622215.1. Classification (GTDB taxonomy): domain Bacteria; phylum Chloroflexota; class Anaerolineae; order 4572-78; family J111; genus DSQQ01. Next base: position 3,444 of record CAZUNT010000194.1, on the reverse strand, counting down.
GGTGGTGCAGCACCGGTACGGCTGGACAGAGCAAAAGCTGATCGATTTTGGCCGGTATTATAACCGCTGGCTGTGGCGCAAACCGGGCCGGTCGTTCGATTGGTACGACCACAGCGCCAGGCGAACAAAAGAAAGGATAGAGGATTCGGATGATTGAAATACAACCGCGGGCGCGGGCGCGAGACCCCAAAGCGGCAGTGCTGGCCACCCGCGAGTGGATCGAGGCTGAATTGGAAATAATGGGAGAATAGGGGTTGGAATGTCGAACCTCCCTGACCAGATCGTGCAGCGGCAGGTTGACCATGATAATCAACTCCTGGCGGTCTATGAGGATAACCTGCGGACGGTGCTGGTTGAGAATGAGGAGCTGCAGGGCGATATCGACCGGACCGAGGCCGAAATCGGAAAACTGCGGCAGGAGAAAGATACCCTGACCGTCGAGGTTGCCCGGCAACGGCAGCGAATCAACGAGCTTGAAGTCGAACTGGCCGAAATAGAGGGCAAGGCCAGGCAGCAGCGGAAAGAAAAACGGCGATGGAGCACCTCAAGCGATACCTCGAACAAGAATCACTCCGGCGGCAGGCGCGGGCCTGGTTAGGGGCCAACGACGGGGCGGCATTGGCGGCCAGGGCGATGTTTTACCTGAACCGGTTTGCCCGGACCACTTCCCTGGAGAAAACCCGGCAGATTATTTACAGCCTTAAAACCCGGCTGATCCGCCAGCTATACGAAGGTGGTTATTGTACCGGGGTGAGGTTATCTATTCGCCAAAAGGAATGTTGGGGCTGCGGCGGGACCGGCCAGGACTGGAGTGGGGGCCTATGTAAGCGGTGCGGAGGAAGCGGCATTTACAGTTCCGTCCCGATGTACAATTTTACCTTTCGAGTGGGACGGCGGGTGTACTGCTGGCATCAGCCCGGCAGCCAGGTCAATTGGCCGGTTACGTTCAGCAAAAACGGCGCGCCGGCGGTATCCGAACCGGCCCTGCCGCCCAGGGGGATTATGAACCGGGAGCTGTGCCTGTTATATGTCTTCACCGTGGCCGAATATCTGCATGGGCAGGGGGCCGAATCGGGGTTAAGACTATGGGGGGTGGGCGATGTGGCCCGATGCGAATGGCAAGCCATGTGGGGGTGGCTGGTTGATAATTTTATGAAAGGATCATCTCATGGACGAAATATGGACTTTTGAGGAGTACCGGGACCTGGCCGCCCGGACCAGCGGGGCCGGGAATTGGCTGAATTGGGGTGATGCGGGATCGGCCCGTTTAGCGGCAGCCGGGCTGGGCCTGGTCGGGGAAGTGGCCGAAGTGACCGAACTCATCGGCCGGTTTATGAGTAACGGGGAGATCGACCGGGATTTATGGGTAAAAGAGTTAGGTGACTGCTTGTGGTACATAGCGGAGATAGACAACGCCCTGGAGTTGAGGCTGCCCACACCCTGGCCGTCGTCGCCGGCGCCGTTGGGGTTCAGAAGCTTCCCGGAATGCTGCGACTGGCTAGCCTGGAAGGGCCGGCTGTTCAGTGTGGTCGCCGGGAAAGAGATCGGGGAGGCGCTTAAAAAGTATATTTTTCACGGCCATAACCTGGACCGGGGGAAACTTATCCAGGACCTCGACGGGGCGCTGCGATTCGTGGTCCTGTTTTGTGACTGGTTGGACACCCCGATAGGATATGTGGCCAGGGTGAATATTGATAAGCTGGACGGGAGATATAACGGCGGATTCAGCGCAGAGCGCAGCCGCAGCAGGGCGGTGTGACATGTCGCGGATCGACAGGGCGGCAGAACGGGTGAATCGAGAGTGGTTCGTGCGGGAATACCACGACCCGCAGGTGAGACTATCCGACCTGGCCGGGGAGATAGGGGTTGACGCGGCGGAACTGGCGGATATGGCCCGGAAGTTGGGCGTGCCGACCCGGAGGGAATTGGGGGTAGTGTTCGAGGCGGGGCCGGTAATAGAGAGGCCCAAGCCGGCGCGCGTCCCTGCCTGGAACGGCTGTAACCCGTCCTGCCCGGCCTGGACAGAGTGCCGGAGGATAGGGACCGGCAGAGTTATGCCCTGTGAGGTGGTGGTGTTTGAGGATGAGGACCCGGAGCTATACGAAGGAGCGGGTTATTCGCTCAATTTAAGGCCGATGGGGGGCTTGGTGCTGAAAGAGTGAACAAAAAAGGCCCTGGTCGCCAGGGCTTTTTAGTTTCTGTGAGAAATCACGAATCAAATTAGATAACATCAATTTACACCAATGCCTCTTCCAGCATTTTGATGGTTTTTTCCAGGGACATATAAGCGATTTTAGCGATAGCCAGGGCCTCGTAATAGGCCGTGACTGTGCGCGGATCGCGCAACATAATCGCCATTTTGATCGATTCGACCTGCTCTAATTCTTTTCTCAAATAGATTACCTGCCTGGCCCTGGCCTTGATCCGGGCAGGCTTGGGCATTTCGCCCGGAGGCAAGGGAGAGAGATAATTAGTTCCCTTACCTTTATTGCGGTTACGCCTCTTGTTAGCGCATGTTTGGCATTTGTGAAAATCAAGCCAATTGGCTGGCTTTTCAAATGGTTCACCGCAATCTTCGCAGATATCGGAAATATATTCGGTTGAAGCAGTGGGCAAATTAGATTTTAGGCGTTTCACTTTATATATCTCCATACTCCTGGGAGCTTCCGGTTATTCCTATTAAGATTTCGTTTGACTTTTCCTAACCATATAGCTGGTTTTGCCATACGATGACTCGTATTGTCGGACAATGATAAAACCGTGTTTTTGGAACATCTGAGGGTGGTAGGCGTATACGTCAACCCGTTCTATTTTTCCAGCTTCGTCGAGGAGGGCCAGGCAGTAGGCAGTCAGGGCGGAGCCAATCCCTTGACGGCGATAGTCAGGCAGCACAAAGAAATTGCCTAACCTGGCCCGCTTCTCGGATAGGTAAACGATGCGGGCAAAGCCGACAATACTGCCATCTTCGTCCGCACAGACAAAGGTGGCCGGTGATTTGGGCGGAGTGGTAATGATGCCTTCTTTTTTGGCCTGAACGTACAGGGAGGTGATTTCGATAGGATCACATTTTCTGATTTTCATATTTCCCCACTTCTGCTCCTTTTTTGGCTAATTTTTGTAACAGGTTGGCCAGGCGACGGCGGTTGAGTTCGGTGCCGACAAAGGGTCGCCCTGCTTTGTAGGCGGCCAGTCCGACCAATCCCCGGCCCATACACAGGTCGCCCATCACCCGGTATTCCTCAATCTGGGCGATGATCCCGATACATTTGGCCTCGTCTATTCCGGTGAAATCATAATCAATCGGGCCGGTTTTACTGCCCCGGACGATCCAGGTAGGATACTTGCGGTAATAGACGACCGGCCAACGTTGGCGGCAGGGATATAGACGACCCAGACGGTCGTAGAAGTTATCTACATTCTGGTTGCCAATCTCGATATAGTCAG
>CAZUNT010000193.1:0-13340 GCA_964622215.1 uncultured Caldilineaceae bacterium | reverse complement strand
GGTTTCATTGCCGGCCGAGTCGTAGGCGACGACGTGAATGAGATGCGTTTCGGTGTAGTGGGTGGTGGTGCTGATGACGCTGAAGCCGCCGGAGTAGACTTTTTGGTAGCCAATCCACTCTTCCGGGGCGTAACCGGCCGGCCATTCCGCTAATTTCGCCGGGTCGGTGATGGTCTGGGTGACGGAAATGACATAGCTCAAGGTAATAGAGCCGGTTGAGCTGATGGTTCCATCCGGCTGGGTAATGACGACCGGTTCGATGATCGGCGCTTCCATGTATTTAATCGGCGTATCGGTCATCACAATGTTCCAACGCAGGGTATAGGGCGCGACGGTACTTTCGCCAATTTTCTGGTGATCCAGGAAAAATTCAACCCGGTTCATGGAGAAGTTATCGGTCGCGTCGGCCTGAATATTGACCCACAAATCATCTTCTTGCACGTAAGCCTTGTCCGGTTCGGGGTTGAGCAGTTCGACTTCGGGTGGAGTGTTGTCAACCGTTACCTGCACCGCTTTACGCTCAAGGCTCTGGTCATTTTTAACCACGGTCAATTGGAGCGTGTACAGGCCCTCTTCTTCAGCCGCCGTATCCCAATATTCCAGGGGGGTACCCTCCACCTGGTTGTTATGGTCCTGGCCTAACTGCCGCCACTCGGCCGGGTTTAGTCCCTTGCCCACTTCCAGGCGGTAGAGTTGGAAATTGTCGGCTTTGGCATTGCCGGTGATAACCTGGCCACCTTTAATGTATTCATAGGGGCGAGGATTGATAATCGCCACCGGACCTACGTTAACCGCCGGGCCGGTGCTGTCGTCGTACTCGGTCGGTGGCAGGGGAATACCCTGCTCCCGCACCCAGTCGGCGGCTACGGGCGGGTAAACCTCGTAGACCCGTTCTTCAACCTTTTCCGGGGGGGTGTAGGCCGTCGCCAGCTTACCGTTTTCGCGGTTAATACGGAAAACCTGGTGAACGTTGTCATTCTGAGTCGGCACGGTGCCTTCCAGGAACATCTCATTGACCGTCCGGGGGGTATATTCGGTGGGCAGGAGACCGGAAACGGCGTCTACCTGGGCCAGTTCCAAACCCGGTGGGTCTTGCCATTCTTCCACCGGCTTATCTTTTAGATAATAGAGCATAACATCATGCCAGATGGGCGCGGCGCCGGAAAGGCCGGTCACATCTTTCATTTCCTCGTTGTTGTTGTTGCCCACCCATACGGCCACCGACAGTTGCGGGGTGAAACCAACGGTCCAGTTGTCTCTGAAGTTGTTGGTCGTGCCGGTTTTGGCGGCAATCGGCCGGTCTTCGAAATCTTTTTTCAAGACGCTGTTGGCCCCAAAGCCGGGGGTGCGGGCGTTGTTGTCGGATAAAATGTCAACCATCAGGTAAGACAGGGCCGGGTCAATGATCTGTTCCGCCGTGGGTTGTTTGTATTCGTAAATAACATTGCCCTGTTTGTCTTCGATGCGCAGAATGGCCACCGGGTCCAGGGTGCGATGGCCGGGCCGGCGATCTACTTCGGGTACGGGCTGGCCGGCCATCGTGCCCAGGTTAGCCAGCACGCTGTAGGCGTAAGCCATGTCAATCGGCTTAACTTCACCGCCGCCCAGGGTAAGAGCCAGGCCATAATAATCGGCGTTAAGGGTGGTAATACCCATACGATGCGCGGTGGCAATCACATTTTTGATACCCGCTTTGCTCAAAGCCCAGACCGCCGGAATGTTGTAACTGCTGGCCAGGGCCGTGCGTAAGCGCACCGGGCCATGATATTTGCCCTGCCCGCTGGGATCGTAATTCTCGGGTACGTAGGGCGGGTTGGGGTCGTCGGGGAAAGATTGGCGCACGTCCATAACCAACGTGGCCGCGTTGTAAACCCCTTGCGAGAAGAGGGTCAGATAGCTGAAGGGCTTAAACGACGAGCCAGGCTGCCGTCCGGGCTCAGAAACACAGACATTAACATTGCCGTCATTTTTCTCGTCCCAGTAATCGACGCTGCCGACCATGGCCAGAATCTCGCCCGTTTTGGGCCGGAGAGCCACAACACAAGCATTTCTGGCGTTATGTTCTTCTTCTATCAATTCTTTGATGTGCCCGGCGGCGATTTCCTGGGCTTTGTTATTCAGGTCAAGGTCCAGGGTCGTGTAAATCTTTAGGCCGCCCCGGTAGATCGTTTCCAGGTCGGGCAGGTTATACCGTCCCGGGCTGCGCTCAAGTTCCTTACGCACGTACACGGCAAAATGCGGGGCGATAATATCAAAGCGTTGTTCCTCTTGCTGCCTGATTTTGAGCGGCTCGTTATAAATCTGGTCGGCCTCTTCCAGTTTTAGCGCCCCTTCTTCAACCATCCGATTCAAGGTGATCCGCTGGCGATTCTTGGCAATATCGGGATTATCTATCGGGTTGTAATAAGGATTTTGGGGAATAGCGGCCAGCATGGCACACTCTGCTTTGGAAAGGGCGCTGGCCGGTTTATCGAAATAAACCCGGGCAGCAGCGTCAATCCCATAAGCCAGGTTAAAGTAGCCGTTGGTATTAAAATACCACTCTAGAATCTGGTCTTTACTGTAGCGGCGGGTGATTTCAGTGGCCAGAATAACTTCTTTAACTTTGCGGGTGTAGGAAAGCTGGGTTCGTTCCTCTTCGCTAATCAGAATATTCTTGATGAGCTGCTGGGTAATGGAACTACCGCCTTGAATCCGCTCACCGCGCAGGTTTTGCACCAGGGCGCGGCCAATACCCTCCGGGTCGAAGCCTGGATTGTTGTAGAAGTTTTTATCCTCAAGAATGATGGTGGACTGGCGGCAAAATTCGGGGATTTCGCTCAGTTTGATGTAGCTGCGGTCGCCTCGGAGTGGGTCAAAGATTTCGTAGAGCAGGGTTTTGCCGCTGCGGTCATAAATTTTGGTAGTTTCGAAATCTTCCTGCTCAGTCTCAATGGCTGTCGGATCGGGCAGTTGCCTGGCGAAACTATCATACACTGCATAAGCCGAGCCTACCCCGGCCAAAACAATCCCCCCCACAGCAGCCACGATAACCGCCACCACGACGATGACGAAACTAACAAGATAAAGAAAAATTTTGGGTTTTTGTTCGATCAGACGCCGCCGCCGGCGACGGGTTATCATCACTTTTCGACTGGTTAGCATACCTTGAACTCCCTACTTAAAACCAAACGAATTGTCATGGTAGCAGAAAGATACAGGTTGGGCAAGCGCCACAGTCTAGGCTTTTAATGACCGGTTCTGGTTGAAAATTTAAGGAAAGCGCCTACTAGTCAAGTTTACAGAGGCCGGGCAATATGGTAGAATAAACAACGTCGCGGGGAGTTGCCGGTATGTCCAAATTTAAAATTCTCTGTGTTGAAGATAATCCTGATACCCAGCGCATGCTCAGCTTCTTGCTCACTCAAGCTGGCTACGAGGTAATCACTGCTGATGATGGGATACAGGCGATTCAGAAAGCTAAGGCCTGGCGTCCGGCTTTGATTTTGATGGATTTGATGATGCCTCGGATGAGTGGGGTAGAATCGATTAGACGGTTGCGTCAATTGAAAGTTACCAAAGATATTCCGATTTTGGTTCTATCGGCGTATAAGGAGCAGGCGCTCATCGATGAAGCCATCCAGGCCGGAGCAGACGACTATTTAATAAAAACCATTCTCCCTGAAGATTTGACCGATATTATTGATCGCTATCTGGAGATAGGTTCAGCGGTGTTGTCCAAGCGGATTATCAGACTGCGGAATGACCAGGGGTAACCGGGGGATCAAATTTTCTCGATAATGAGTAAATGAGATAGGCCCAATACTCTCAAAGGCGTCTGCTCAAGAGCATAAGTCATCCGCCGTAAGAGACGTCCCAACGCCGGACGGCGAGCTACAATGTTATCGTAGCCAGGGAAAATTTGGGTGTGCCTAACCAGAGTGACCGGCAATCTGGCGATGAGTTTTCGCAGCCCGCCAACGGTGTAAGCCCGGACGTGGGGGGCCAATTTATGGCGGAGCGAATCGGGTAGATAGTTAATCAACGGCGTGTTGCCGAAGTGATACGTTCCTCGCCAATAGTGACCGTGCGTTTCAAAGGGGTAAAGCCGATTAGGGCAGAAGATAATCGCCCGCCCTCCTTTTTTAAGCACCCGCACCATCTCGGCCACAGTTATAGCATCATCCTGGACGTGCTCAATGACTTCGTGGCTCAACACCAGGTCAAAATAATCAGATAAATAGGGCAGATGCTCTCCGGCAGCCACGTTGACCAGGGGCGAGTGGACTCGCGTGTCGGCAACTCGCTCCGGCTCGATGTCCAGTCCAACTACGTTAGGAGTCACTTGCCGCAACGCTCGCACATACATTCCTATCCCACAACCGTCGACCAGGACACGGCTGCCGGCTGAGAGACGCGACCCCGCTGCCTGCTGAATCATAGCCAGGCGGCGATTTTGTCCCTCCCGCCAGACCAGGCTGGGCACTCCGCGTTCGTCGGCTTTGTGGAATTTAGAAGTAGGGGTCATTTCACCCCCACGTGCAAAGCGACCGTATTAAACATCAGCATTGTATAACGCACCTCGCGTAGCCCCACTTTTTCCATTTCAGCTTTTAGTTCGTTGGGGCGTAAAAAAAGTTCGGCGGAGGCGGGCAGGTAGGTGTAGGCGTCCCGCTGGCCGCTGATGAGGCCGCCCAAAAAGGGCACCACCCGGTGAAAGTAGAGCCGGAATAACCACCCCCACAGGTTATCTGCCGGGCGAGGAATTTCCAAAACCAAGACCCGCCCGCCGATTTTGCAGACCCGCCGCTGTTCGGCCAGAGCCGCCGGCACGCTGATGACGTTACGCAGCAAAAACCCACTGGCGACGGCATCAAAAGTGTTGTCTGGAAAGGGGAGGTGGAGTGTATCGGCTGCATTCCAGTTAGGGCATAGGAGATGCTTGTCCCCCTGCCCCCCTGCTCCCCCGCTCCCCCGCTCCCTGGCCTCCTTTAGCATCGGTAGGGTAAAATCCGCGCCGACAACCTGGTTCAGGTCGGGGTGCCGGTGGAGGGCTTCAAAGGCGATGTCGCCGGTGCCGGTGGCAATATCTAACAGCTTGCCATGAGGTGGTAAGTGACTCTGCTGAATGAGTAATTTGCGCCAGCGCTGATCCTGTCCGCCGGTCATGACCCGGTTCATCAGGTCATAACGATGGGCAATGCGGGCGAACATGGTGTTGACGTATTGCCGTTTTTCGGTTGGAGAAGTAAAAGACATAAAGCCAATTATCAATGGTCAGTGGTCAATTGTCAATTGTCAGGGAGGCAATTCTGTCCCACATGGAGCAATAGGATGGAGAATCAAAAAGCTCCCAAAGCTGGGAGCTTTTTGGGAAATTTTGGTCAAATTCGCTAAAATAAATTCGTTTAACTCTGGCTACTCAGCTTGGGATAAATCATCCCGCCGATAGAGCTGAACAGGCCGGAAACCAGTGAGCCAATGACGCCGTAGACAATCAGCGCCCCAATGACGCGCCCGGCCAGGGCAATCATTTCGGGAGTAAAACCATAGCCAACAAACTCGGCGAGTTGATCAGGGCTAAACTGGTTGACCACCCCCTGACCAAAGTTAGCCATAAAAATGCCAAAGGCGGCCATAACCATGGCGACAAGTCCGCCAAAGATACCTGCCCAAAAACCAGCCATCCAGCCAACTTTGCCGCCCTGATGGCTGGTTTGGATGCTCTCACCGGCAAAGATGCCGGCCAGCAGCCCTGTGGTTAGCCAAACGACCAAAAAACCCGGTATGACCAGGCAGGCCAAAAACTCAAAAGGCACCAGGCTAATCAAGAGTAGAAGTAAAATACCGAACCCGCCGACTAATCCGGCCTTGAGGCTAGATGTGACCATTGAACCAGGATTTTGGTTGGTTCGAATGGTTCGTTGGCGGCGGGCCGACGCGACAAACTGGGTTTGTCTACGTCTTTCTGTTGTTGCGGTCATCTCGCATCCTCCCTGTAAAATCGTTGCCGAGTTCCCAGATGTGGCAACATTGATATCTAATTCACGATTATAGCATAATGGCCTACGGCTTGGCAATAATAAGTAGGCGATTTAGCCTACGCAAACCCTACGCAAATCTGTTCTAATGACTTTTCCCAGATTCTCTTGCACCTACGCCGCGATTGTGTTAATATGAACGCAATAGTAATAAATTAGAGGAAGGAATAGAGAAATGGCCAAGCGAAAAACCAGTGGAATGCCGGAAACCGAGCCATCCTCGGCCCCATTTTTGACCGATTTTGACAAGTATCTTTTTAACCAGGGAACGCACGAACGGGTTTATGAAAAATTAGGGGCGCACTTGATTGAAGTAGATGGTGTAAAAGGGGTGCATTTTGCCGTCTGGGCGCCTGGTGCTCGCACCGTGTATCTTATGGGTACTTTCAATGATTGGCACGGCGAAAGTCATCCCATGCAGTCAAGTGACAGCGGCATCTGGACGCTTTTTGTGCCAGACTTGACCGAGTACGCGGTGTACAAGTATCGGGTGGTGGCTCAGAACGGACAAAGCTTTGATAAAGCTGACCCCTACTGTTTTGCGATGGAGCAGCGCCCCAGGACCGGTTCGGTGGTAGCCAACCTTGACCGTTACCAGTGGGGTGATGATGAGTGGGTGAATCACCGCGCCGAGCGTCAAAGTTTTGATAAACCTATGGCCATTTATGAATTACATCTAGGATCATGGTGCAAAGTACCGGATGAGCAGTGGGGGATACGCTATCTCTCTTATCGGGAACTGGCCACCCAGTTAATTCCCTACGTGGTAGAAATGGGCTATACCCACATCGAACTGCTGCCCATCGCCGAACACCCATTGGATGCTTCGTGGGGCTATCAGGTGTTGGGCTTTTATGCCCCTACCAGCCGCTTTGGGACCCCGGAAGATTTGATGTACTTCATTGACCAGTGCCATCAACACAATATCGGAGTCATTCTAGATTGGGTGCCGGCCCACTTTCCCAAGGACGGTTCCGGTCTGAACTACTTTGACGGTACTCACCTCTACTCCCACTCTGACCCACGCCAGGGTGAGCACCAGGATTGGGGCACACTCATCTTCAATTATGGCCGCAACGAAGTACGTTGCTTCCTGATCTCTAATGCCGTCTTTTGGTTCGACAAATATCATTTTGATGGGCTGCGAGTTGATGCGGTGGCCTCCATGCTTTACCTTGACTATTCGCGTAAAGAAGGTGAGTGGATTCCCAACGAATATGGGGGCCGGGAGAACTTGGCGGCGATTAGCTTCTTGCGCAAGACGAATGAAGTGGTGCATGGCCTTTTTCCTGGCGTGGTTACCATTGCCGAAGAGTCTACCGCCTGGCCAATGGTTTCGCAGCCTACTTATATGGGCGGCTTGGGCTTCAGCCTCAAGTGGAATATGGGCTGGATGCACGACACCCTGAGTTATATGAGTAAAGACCCGGTTTTCCGCAGGTATCATCACAACGATATGACCTTTAGCCTACTTTATGCCTTTCACGAAAACTTTATCTTACCTCTATCACACGATGAGGTGGTGCATGGCAAAGGCTCCTTGCTGAATAAAATGTCGGGTGACGAGTGGCAGAAATTTGCCAACTTGCGGGCTTATTATGCCTTTATGTGGGGACATCCGGGTAAAAAGCTGCTCTTTATGGGCGGAGAGTTTGGCCAGTGGCAGGAATGGAATTTTAACACTAGCCTGGAGTGGGAGGCTTTAAAAGCACCTATGCATCAGGGCCTGCAGCGTTTTGTTAAAGATTTGAATCACCTTTACCAGCACGAACCCGCCCTGTACGAGGTTGATTTTGAGTGGACGGGCTTTAAGTGGATTGACGCCAACGACAGCGATAATAGCGTTTTTTCCTTTATGCGTTTTGCTAAATCAGGGGATGACTTTGTGGTAGTTGTGACTAATTTTACCCCGGTGCCGCGTTACCACTATCGAATTGGTGTACCCAAACGGGGTTTCTACCAAGAAATTTTGAACAGTGACTCCGCTCATTATGGGGGTAGTAATGTTGGTAATAATGGCGGCAGGTCTATCGAGGATGTGCCCTGGCATGGGTATGCTCAATCACTCTCCCTCACCCTGCCCCCCCTGGGGACAGTTATGTTAAAATTGACCGCCGGCCGCTGAGTGCGTGGCCTCCCCGTGGGGCTATAAACCACCGAAACCATAGCTTCTCAGAAAAAGGTTTGAGTTCGTAGTGACGACTTCAGTCGTCCAGGCCAGTAAAAATGATTATACTCATTGAGGTTGAGAACTTACATTAACCAGACGTAGAGCGTAGAGCGGGCAGCGTTTTTCGCTCTACGCCCTACACTCTACGCTCTACGGACAATGTAAGGTTCTATCCTTAACAGGTATAAAGTCGTTACTACGAGTCAAAACGACGGTTAGTGAGGGGATGAGTCCCGCAGTTACTCGTCATACCGAATAAGCGAAAAAACGTCGTAGCCCTTCAACTTTTCGCGGCCTTTCAAGAAGTTCAGTTCGATTGCAAAAGCCAAGCCGATCACCTCACCGCCCAGTTTTTCAACCAGATTGCAGGTGGCCTTTGCCGTGCCACCCGTAGCCAGCAAGTCGTCAACGACCAAAACTCGCTGATTCTTTTCTATCGCATCGACGTGGATTTCCAGGGTATTGGTACCATACTCTAAAGAATAACTTTCAGACAGGGTAGCGGCAGGCAGTTTACCCGGCTTGCGCACGGGGACAAAACCGGCTCCAAGCTGATAGGCCAGAGGAAGACCAAAAATAAAACCTCTGGATTCGATGCCGACCACCTTATCCACCTTGGCCTCATGATAATGATCGGTCAGTTGGTCAATGCTGGCTTTAAGGGCTGCCGGGTCTTTGAGCAGAGTGGTAATGTCATAAAAAAGAATACCTTTTATAGGAAAATCAGGCACACCGCGGATCGTCGCTGCTAGATCCATAAGTTGCTCCTTTGTGGGTGAGATTGTACAAGACCACCATTCTAGCAGAAGCCAATGGAATCGGCAAGGCTCTGTGGTATAATACAAATAAATATTTACTTCTAGTTTTGTTCGGAACATGTTATGGTCTTATTTTCTACCAACTTGATCTCTTGGTTACGCGGGTTTGTTCCTTTGGTTGCCGGAGTTATTTTAATCGCCGTTTCGGGCTGTCAAATGGGCGTCTCGCCTGGCGAAGCGGCTAACCAAAGCGCCCCCACTGTGGTCGCAACGGCGACACCTCGTTCAGTCCGGACGCCGATGGCTGTTGTTACCCCAACTGCCGCCAATTCCGATGCGTCTGCCAGTAGCGTTCTTACCCTGACCTTCTGGACCGTAGAACCGGTTTCACCTCAGGCCGAAGGTGAACTGGGCGCTTTTATGAGCAAAAGTTTGCAGGCTTTTGAACGGAATAACCCTAATGTAAAAGTTAATTTGATTCTCAAAAAGGCTAGTGGCAAAGGAGGTATTTTAGATTTCTTAAGAACCGCCCGCGAGGTTGCCCCCTCTATTTTACCCGATTTGGTTGTTATGAACGCTACCGATCTGAGTCAGGCTTATACCGAGGGTTTACTACAAACACTCGACGACCGGTTGGATCGGCCCATTGTGCAGGATTTGCTTCCCGCAGCGCGGCGTATAGGCAGCGTCGATAACCGGTTGGTGGGTGTGCCGCTTGATCTGGAAATGGAGCATACGGTTTACAATACCCAAATTTTTACGGCTACGCCGGCGCTTTGGGCTGATGTTTTAAGCAGTAACGCTAAATATCTTTTCCCGGCTAAAGGAATCAATGGCCTGGTCAATGATGTGACTCTGGGGCAATATTTCTCGGCCGGAGGTAACTTTCATAACGATCAGGGTACTCTCAAAATTGATGAGCGAGTTCTTGAAGACGTGCTTACTTTTTATTATCAGGCTCTGAAAAAGGGAATTATTGATTCCTCAATCTTGGAAGCAGCCGCTCCTGAAGACTTATGGCCCACCTATCTCAAAGAAACAGCGGGCCTGGCTCAGATCAGCGTGCGCCAGTATCTCATCGATCGGAAAAAGCTTGGCAGTACAACTTATGCTCCTTTACCGGTACAAAGCAGTCAAGATACATCGGTGGCTGTTACCCGCAGTTGGGCCTTGGTTTTAATTACAAATGATATTAACCGGCAAAGAGTAGCTCTGCGCCTGATTGAGTGGTTTTTATCGACGAGCAATAATGCGACCTGGAACGATCTTAACAAATCTATTCCCAGTCGAGATACCGCTTTCCAACAACTGGCCGGCGATGATCCTTACTGGGTTTTTCTGGGTGAACAACTCAATACAGCTCAGCCACGGCCCAGTTTTAGCGGTTATGATCAGCTAGGCCGGATCATTCAACAGGCGGTCGAGCAGGTTATTCGCGGTGAGGCCACGCCCAGGGAAGCAACGGCCACCGCTGTTGATGCCTTAACACCTTAGTTTGTTGTTAATTTTCCATGTACCATCCAATTTTGCGCCCCCGCGCCCAACGTGAACTAAAAAAGATTGGCGAGGCCGATTTAGTGATCGGCCTGCCGACTTTCAAAAATCCACATATGGCGGCCCATGTGGCTAATATCACCCTGGCCGGAGCGCGCCAGTACTATTCTCACTTGCGGACTGTACTCATCAATGCCGATGCCGGTCAGGAGGCGGCAACGCGCCGGGCGGTTGCAGCACAGGTTTCCAACAATGGTTATAATCCCGTGGTCGTTACCGGGCGCTATGATGGCCTGTTGGGTCAAGGCAGCGCCATTGCCGCTTTGCTCGATGCCGCTCTGGCCCTGGATGCCAAAGCAATCCTCATTTTGGATAGTCAGACCCACACTATCCGGCCAAGCTGGGTGGGTGGATTGGCCCACTTGATTTTAGAGAACAAAGCCGATTTAGTGATTGCTCGCTATCGCTGGCCCTGGCCCGATGGCACATTAAACGATTTGCTGTTTTATCCTTTATTTCGCGCTCTGTGGGGCCAGGGCTTGCGTCATCCAACTGCGCCCGATTTTGCCCTTTCACCTACCCTGGCCACTGCTCTGCTCGATAAAGATATCTGGGAAACCGAGGTGGCCGCCTATGGCCTGCCCCCCTGGCTAACCACTTTTGCCGTTCTGGAAGATTGGCGCGTGGCCCAATCGGCCCTGGGCGAGAAACGGACCTGGCTCAATTCGGTGCAGCCCGACTCAAACCAGGTAACACCCAAAGATATCAAAAGAAAAGAAGGCCAATTTAAAGCCCAGTTTCAGAATTTAGTCAGTGTTATGTTACGCCTCATCTATGATTATAGACCTCGCTGGGATAGTATTGAGCGCTTTGACTCATTATCGACGCTGACCCAATTTTTCCCAGACGACACCTCGCCAAACCCTACGCCTGATATTGATCCAACACCTTTACTGGATAATTTAGCTCTGGGCTGGATCGAGTATCGTTCGCTCTGGCAGCAGATTCTCACCCCGGAGAATCTGGCTCAACTGGAGACTTTGGCTGCCCTGCCCCCGGATCGTTTCTATTTCCCCGGCGATTTGTGGGCGCGTATTATTTATGATTTCGCCGTTGTTTTTAATAAAGGCGCGAGTGATCCCTATCAGGTGGTTGCCTCGCTTTATCCGCTTTATCTGGGGCGTTTGGCTGCCTTTGGGCAAGAGGTGGCCGGACTGTCTTTTGTCGGCTATGAAGGAACCGTAGCTGCCCAGGCTGTGGAATTCGAAGAGGGCCGCCCCTATCTGAAGGCCCGCTGGCAAGCCTATCAGTCGGTATAAAACGTGAAGATTTACCGCGAAAACCATCACGTTTAATGTTTTTTACAACTTTTTCACAAAAAAGGAGCTTGACGCAAAAATGACTATCCGCTTTGGAACTGACGGCTGGCGCGCCGTTATCGCCGAAACATTTACTTTTGAGAATGTCCGCCTGGTCAGCCAGGCCGTCGCCAGCTACCTGTTAGACGCCGCCGAACCCGGCGCCTCACTGGAGGTAGTAATTGGCTTTGATACGCGTTTCCTGTCAGACCGTTTTGCGGCCGAAGTGGCCCGGGTCATGGCTGCCAATGGCATCGTGGCTCACCTGGCCCGGGCCGATGCGCCCACGCCGGCTATCAGTTACAACATTGTCCATAAAAAGGCCGCCGGTGGGGTGATGATTACAGCCAGCCACAACCCACCGCGTTATAACGGCTTTAAAGTCAAAGCAGCCTATGGCGGCTCTGCGCCCAGGCATGAGACCCGGGCCATTGCCCAAAAACTCTACTCCGTTCACGAACCCCATGGGGTCAACGTGATGGATTATAAACTGGCCGAAGAACGGGGCTTGATTCGCCGTTTTGATCCGGCCTGGCCCTACTACGAACACTTGACCACCCATCTCATCAATATGGATATTATCTCCAACGGGGAGTTGAAAGTGGTGGTCGACTCGATGTATGGCGCGGGGCGGGGCGTCTTCCGGGAGATTTTGTCGCGCACTCGCACCAGAATCACGGAATTGCACAGTGAACTCAACCCCGGTTTTGGCGGTATTCACCCGGAGCCGCTGGGCAAAAATCTCAAAGAATTAATTACCACTGTCCAGACCGAAAATGCCCACATTGGGCTGGCCACCGACGGCGATGCCGACCGGATCGGGGCGGTGGACGAAAGAGGCAATTTTGTGGACCCTCACACCATTATGGCCCTGGCGGTGCGCTACCTGGTGGAAAAGCGCCATATGACCGGCGCGATTGCCAAAACTATTAGCAGTACCCTGATGCTTAATCGGATGGCCAAGAAATATGACCTGCCGTTGTACGAAACCCCGGTTGGCTTTGACGGTATCGCCGAGTTGATGGTCAACGACAACGTGCTGCTGGGCGGTGAAGAGTCGGGCGGTATTAGCATCAAGGGACATATTCCCGAAGGGGATGGTATCTTGATGGGGCTGCTGCTGCTCGAAATTGTGGCCGAGGCCGGACTGCCTATGACCGAGTTGGTTGCCGATCTACAGCGCACCTTTGGACCGACTTGTTACAAGCGCGACGATGTTCACCTGAAAAACCCGGTTGACAAAGAGGAGATGGTCAAGCGGTTGGTGGAACATGCTCCGAACCAGATAGCCGGGGAAACAGTGGTCAAGGTAGACAGTTATGACGGGATCAAGTATCACCTGGCCGACGATAGCTGGCTGCTTATCCGCCCGTCCGGCACTGAGCCGCTCCTGCGTATCTATGCCGAAGCCGGCAGCCCGGACGCCGTTAATGTCTTACTCCAAAAGGGACGGGAACTGGGGGGGGTGTAAACCGACGAAATTTCACCTCTTTCTTATTTCTCCGGTATCTACCAAGAAACACGCTGTTTCTTGCCGAAT